>NHFH02000012.1 GCA_002170275.2 Candidatus Pelagibacter sp. TMED106
AGTCTTGCTCCCAGTGGGGTTTTCCAGCGTTCATTGTTACCAATAGAACCGGTGTGCTCTTACCACACCTTTTCACCCTTGCCGTGTTATGGCGGTTTATTTTCTGTGGCACTCTCCCTAGGGTTTCCCCTGCCAGGTATTACCTGGCACTGTGTCCTTGCGGAGCCCGGACTTTCCTCTTTAAAATAAATTAAAGCGATAAGTCATTTATCTGGCGTATTTAATTTATAATTTTAATACCAAAATTCAAGATAAATCTTAATTATCTATTTAAGAGATTTTTACTAATAATTAGGCATTCTTTATCCATCTTACCGTTAACAAGTTCTTGTCTATACCTTCTTTGGAAAGCTTTAATAACAAATGACAAATATTGAATTTTTCTAATATTTTTCGGAGTCTTTTTTGAATATCCTATCTTGAACAGATTATTTAAAAAAAGATTTTGACTGATAGTATCAATTTTTTGATTTCTAAATTTTTTTATAATTTTACAATTTAGACTATGCCATTTTCCAACCTTATTTTTAGCAAGATACTCCCAAGGAAATTTTTCTCCAGGGTCTTTTTTTCTTTCTGGCGCTATGTCTGAGTGTCCTAAAATATTTTTTTGGTCAATTTTATGTTTTTTTATTAAATATTTACTTAAAGTTATTAAAGATTTAATTTGTTTATTAGAAAAACTTTTGTAATTATGTTGATGACCTGGATTGGTTATTTCAATCCCAATAGAATTCTTATTTAAAGAACTATAATTTTTCCATGATGATTTTCCAGCATGCCAAGCAATATAAAGATCTGGAACTAAGGTAAGTATTTTTCCGCTGTTTTTAATGAAATAATGGCATCCAACCTCAGATTGAATATTTGTAAGTCTATTAAGTGCATCTGATTCCTTTTTCATTCCAGTGTAATGAAAAATTATAAATTTTATTTGTTTTTTTCCTCGTTTTTTCTGATTAAAATTAGGTGAATAGTTTAATGTAGTTTTTATATGCATTTTTAAGCCATATTTTTAGCTAAATCTCGATTTACTTTACCCAAATATACCTTATAAATTCAAATTATAATGAAAAATTTTATTACAGTCTTTTTATTAGCTATTCTTCTAACATTTAATGTTAGTGCTGATACTGATGGTGAAAATAGCTTATCGAAAAAAGATCCTGGCGAAGTAAAGGATTGTTTTGAAACAGTTAATAGAGCAACTTTTAAATTTAATCAGGCATTAGATGGGGTTATTTTTGAACCTGTTGCAAAAGCTTATAGGGTATTACCCTCTCCAGTGAGAACTGGAACAAGCAATGTGTTAAGCAATCTTTCTAATTTAGTGACTATCCCTAACAATATTCTTCAAGGAGATTTTAAAAAAGCTGGAGAGAACACTGGAAGGTTTGTTGTTAATTCAACTTTAGGTATTTTAGGAATTTTTGATGTAGCTCAAGCCATGGGCTTTAAAGAATATGAAAAAGAAGATTATGGTCAAACTCTTGGAACAATGGGTGTAGGTGAGGGATGCTATTTGGTTCTGCCAATCCTTGGGCCTTCAACAGTTAGAGATACTGTTGGTTCTGTTGCAAATTTAATGGGGGGTGATGCATGGTACAACGTAACTGTTAAAAACGATACTCAGCACTTCGAAGAAAGAGATTATTATATTTCAAGAGCAGGTAGTGGTGTAGATTTTAGAGCTAAAAATATTGACTCATTTGATAATTTAGAAAAAAATTCAATGGATTTTTATGCATCAGTAAGAAGTTTATACCTACAGGATAGACAAAGAAAAATATCAAACTCAAAAACTGTAACTGACACTCAGAACGATAGTGACTGGGAAGAAATAGAAAACCAATAAATCCAAAAATAGATGAAATTGAAAAAATTTTTATCGTTTTTTTATTTTTTTTTTAATTTTATTTACTAGCATTAACCATTCACAATCTATTGAGCCAGATGTTTTTGTTCAATCAACAGTAAATAGAGCTTCTCAAGCTCTTAATAATAAATTTTCTAAAGAAGAGAAAGTAGATAAGCTTAAAGCTATTGCAAAAGAAACAGTAGATATTAAAGGTATTGGATTTTATACACTTGGATCATACAGAAAAGAAATGAATGAAAAACAAAAAGAAGAGTATATTATTCTTTTTGAACAGTATTTTCTAAAAACTTTTTCTAGTAGGTTAGCTGAATATTCTAATCCTGAAATTGAGGTAAATTCAAAAAAAAAACTTAATGAAAAGTACACTATGGTATCAAGTGTTCTAGTTGCAACAGAACAAAGGCCCCAAGTAAATATTGATTGGAGAATATATACTAAGAACCCTGATAAGCCATTAATAAGAGATTTGATAATTGAGGGCTTAAGTTTAGCTCGAACACAAAAAGAGGAATTTTCATCAATTATTCAAACTAACGATGGAGACATTAATGCTCTTTTTAGAACTCTAAGAGAATTTATTAAATAATTCTGGTGGGCCCGCCAGGACTCGAACCTGGGACCAATACATTATGAGTGTACTGCTCTAACCAACTGAGCTACAGGCCCTAAAAGTTAATTTTAAATATATTATAATATAATTAATGTCCAGCATAGGTTAAAAATTTTAAATGGTGGGCCGTGTTGGTTACGCTCCAACTACCCCTGCAATGTCAATGCAGTACTCTACTATTGAGCTAACGGCCCCTTCAGATTAATTATAATCAGATTAATCAATTTTTGAAATTCATAATGTTAGTTTGTGAATTTGATGCATAAAGAATTGAAAGATTCATGCAGAATAAAGTCAAATTGTAATCATTAAAAAAAGATCCACTAGGTAATAAAGGTACAAATACACATATTAAATAACAAAAAGCACCAATTTGAATGGTATTTTTATTACTATAAATAATTTTAATATTTTTAAAAAGTAAATTAAATATTAAAGACAATAATATTATTGAACCTACCAAGCCATGCTCGGCTAAAAATTCAAAATATAGTTGATGAGGATGAGTGGCACATAAATATTTATGCTCTAAATTTTTTTGATCACAGGCTTCTATTCTGTAATTTTTGTTCCCCACACCAAAAAGTGGATTATTATGAAATACTTTATACCCTGATTTATATAAGTTGTAATAAATATTTCTTTTTTTAAATTCATTAATTATTGTTCCATCTGCTTGGGATTCTTTAGGATCGCTCAAATTAACATAATATTGCCAAAAATACCTATATTTTAAATTTTCATTTAAAGAAAGAGCAGAGATTAATAAGAAAAATGAAGTAACAAAAATAAATAATCTTTTTTTGTTTATTAACAAATCATAATAAATAAAATAAAAAATCGTCAAACCTAAGAGAGCTTTTATTCCATTTGATCTTTCACCTGTTAAAATTATTAATGATAAAAAGATTAATGAAAGTAAAATTGAAAAATAATTATTTTTTAAAAAAGGAAATTTTTTATTATAATATATTAAATAACCAATAAGCATTAAGTAAAAGGCATTTAAATAACCTCCTACTATAGGCTCATCAATAAAAAAACTAAAAGACCTGTACATACTTACAATATGAATTTTACCAGATTGGATATCCATTCTGTACTCAAGCATTTCTATGAAGACATCTACAAAAACTACTAATATAGTTATAAGCCAAAGAAGAATAACAAATTTAAAATTCTTCGAATGATGAAAAAAATAATTAAAAGCTGCAAATAAAAGAATAAATCTAAAAAATCCCAAATTTCTATAAATTCCAATTTCTGGATCGATTGAAATAGTTGAATTAAAAATTAAATATAAAAATAATAGGAATAATAGCTTTATTACAGGATGAAATAACCATTCCCAGGTCCTTTGATAAATCATCAAAAATAAAAAAGATAACCCTAAAATAGAGATATTTATTATTGAAACCGTTGATCCAATAATTATTGATAATGGAATTAAAGAAAATAAAACTAAAAAGTACTTTTCAATATATTGATTCTTCATTTTAGAAAAATGAACATTATTTTGAAATTCTAACTTTCTAAAAAACTTTTAAGTTGTTTAGATCTACTTGGATGCTTTAATTTTCTTAAGGCTTTGGCTTCAATTTGTCTTATTCTTTCTCTTGTTACAGAAAACTGTAAACCAACCTCTTCCAAAGTATGATCTGTGTTCATGCCAACTCCAAACCTCATTCTTAAAACTCTTTCTTCTCTTGGGGTTAAAGTAGATAATATTTTTGTAGTTGCTTCACTTAAATTAGACTTAATTGCTTGCTCTAAAGGTGCTAGAGCTTTGGTATCTTCTATAAAGTCTCCTAAGCTACTATCTTCCTCATCACCAACTGGTTTTTCAAGAGAAACTGGCTCTTTAGAAATTTTTAAAACTTTTCTAACTTTATCTAAGGGCATTCTTAATTTTTTTGCAAGCTCCTCTGGAGTTGCTTCTCTTCCAAATTCACTTAAAATTAGTCTTTGAGTTCTAACTATCTTATTAATTGTTTCAATCATATGCACTGGAATTCTAATAGTTCTTGCCTGATCAGCAATAGATCTTGTGATTGCTTGTCTAATCCACCATGTAGCATACGTAGAAAACTTATAGCCTCTTCTATATTCAAATTTGTCTACTGCTTTCATAAGACCTATATTACCCTCTTGAATAAGATCTAAAAACTGAAGTCCTCTATTAGTATATTTTTTAGCAATCGATATTACTAATCTTAAATTAGCTTCAACCATTTCTTTTTTTGCAATCCTAGATTCTTTTTCCCCTTTTTGTATTCTGCTTACTAATTTTTTAAAATCAGTAACAGAAATCCCCAATTTATGACTTATTTCTACCAATCTTTCTTTAATGTCTTTAAATTGTTCTTTATTTTTTGAAAAAAAGTTTTTCCAAACTGGATTGGTATCAAGAAATTTTTTTAAATTTGGGTTAATTTCATTTCCTACATAAAATTTAATAAATTCATTTCTTGGTATTTTTTGATTCATTGCTAACCTTAAAAGATTTCCTTCGAGAGATATTATCTTTTTATTTTCAATGTAATGCTTTTGTACTAACTCTTCTAGAACTGATGGAGATAACTGAAGTGATTTAATATTTTCTAAAATATCGTTTACAATTTTTTCATACCCTTTTTCTTTAGTTGGAGAGAAAGTTCTGGTATTTAATAAACAATCTAGTTTTTCTTTTTGGTATTTAATTAATTTATTATATTCTTTTGTTAAAGTGCTAACAGTTTTTAAAACTTTAGGCTTAATTTCTGTCTCCATAGCAGCAAGAGTAGGATTAAATTCATCATCTGGATCTTCATTATTATTCGAACCTTCTTCGCTTTTTTCCTTATCTACTTCTCCAGAATTTCTTTGTTTTGCACTTGGTCCTGTATTTTCATCTTCCATATAATTAGTGTCGATATCAATAATTTCTCGAACTAAAATTTCATCTTGTTGAAGTTTTTCATTCCATTCAAAGAATTGTTGGGCAGTAATTGGAC
Source organism: Candidatus Pelagibacter sp. TMED106 (assembly GCA_002170275.2). GTDB lineage: Bacteria > Pseudomonadota > Alphaproteobacteria > Pelagibacterales > Pelagibacteraceae > Pelagibacter. Next base: position 5,483 of record NHFH02000012.1, read on the forward strand.
TTTGTGATAATGCAATCAACATTACATCTTTTCCTGCTTCTATTCTTTTAGCAATCGCAATCTCTCCTTCTCTAGATAGAAGTTCTACACCTCCCATCTCTCTCAAATACATCCTTATTGGATCGTCACTTTTTTCAATTGTTTTGCCCTCTTCCTTGTTTGAATTTTCTTTTTTCCTCAAAACTTTAAAATCAGATTTTTTTTCTACCAGAGCAACGCTTTCATCTAGGATATGTATAAATGCTTGTTCTAAATTTTGATGAGAAAGATTTCTTTTTCCTAAAGATTTATTTAACTCCTCAAAAGTAATAAATCCCCTATGGGTTCCTCTACCCATTAATCTAGCAAACGATTTTGTAATTATTCTTTCCACAATTTTATAATCTGAGAAGACTTATATAAGCGCAATTTTAAAAAAATCCATTCTTAATTTAGATCATTTAATTGATGTTTTTTTGCTTTTTTAGCTCTCTTATTTCATTAAAAGTAGTTTCACTTAAATCTTGAGAAAATTTTGATTCTAACTCTTCAATTCTTAGCTCCAAATCGTAATTTTTAAGATCTCTAGAAATTTCCTCCAATAACTCAAATACTTTATTTGGGTCATTCTGATTATTTTGTAAAATATGTTTTATCGACGCAAATTTATAAATTTTATCAATTAATTGTGTATCAATTGATATTTCATCAAGTGTAATTTTTTCATTAGTTTTAAGCTTTAATAAAATAGTTTGAAAAATTAATCTATTCTCATCACTGAATAATTTTATACTTTCAATCAAATGAATATGTTCTTGAAATAATTCTAAATTTTTCATGATTAAATAGAGGAGTGAAAATTCTTTAATTTCGATTGCAGTTAGTGATTTGCTTTCATTAAAATATTTTTGAGTAGACTGTAAAGACTTTACTCTCTTAGGATAAAATTGTTTTTTACCAATATTTGAATAAGGTGTAAGCTCTGAAATCTTTTGTAAAAAAAACTCTAATACATATTTTTTAATAAAATCATCTTTAATTGTTTTCGCAATAGATCTTAATTTTTTTTCAAAAATAGCCATTGAAGACGGATTATTTTGAGTTTGATTTTTGTAATGAGTAAAAATAAATTGATGTATCGAAATCTTACTTTGTTTTGTAAAATCAATAAAATAATCTTTTCCATTTTTGTTCACAAAACTATCTGGATCCTCATTGTCTGGTAAAAATAAAAATGAAATATGTTTTTCAGGCTTAAGTTCTCTGATAGAACTTTCGGCAGCTCTCAATGCAGCTTTATAACCACTTTCATCACCATCAAAACAAATAATAATATCATCAAAAAATTGATTTAAAGTTAATATTTGTCTATCTGTTAGAGAAGTTCCTAAATTTGCAACTACATTTTCAATTCCATTTTTACTTAAACCAATGACGTCCATATATCCTTCAACAAGATAAATATTATTTAATTTATTAGACAACTTTCTGGCACAATCTAAATTATATAAGTTTGATCCTTTTTTAAAAAAAGGAGTTTCTGGAGAATTAATATATTTTGCCAAATATTTTATATCATCAATTACCCTGCCTCCTAAAGCTATTGGTTGGCTAGAAATATTTTTTATTGGAAAAATTAATCTTCCTTTAAATCTTTCGATATAGTTTTTATTTTTTTCATCAAAATAAAATAAACCACTTTCAACTAATGTTTCTTCACTAAAATCATTTTTTAATTTTGCAAAAAAATTCGCGTTTTTTTCAACAAAACCAATTTTGAATTTTTTTACATCTTCACTACTCAAAAATCTTTTTTTTAGATACTCTCTTGCATTAAAATGAGCTTCATTTTTTAACAATTCATTGTGATAAAAATCGACATACATATCATAAATTGTGGAATATTCTTTCCACTTCTTTTCTCTTTCTTCATCTTGTTTTGTAAACATGTAAGGCTGCATCCCTGCTAAATTTGCCAAATATTTTACAGCTTCGCCAAATTTTAAATTTTGCATCTTCATTACAAAATCAAAAATATTTCCATGTTCTGATGTAGCAAAACAATGATAAAATTCTTTTTCATCATTTACGGTGAATGATGGAGTTTTCTCATTTTTAAAAGGTGATAATCCAACAAATTCTTTTCCTCTTTTTTTTAAATTTACAGATTTGGATACAACTGTAGAAACTTTTAAACGTGTTTTTATTTCCTCTAAATATTCTTTTGGGTATTTCATTTTAAATTACTTATTTAATAATTCCTTAATGATTAAACCTGCTTTAGCAAAATCTATTTCATCGCCTTTTTGTTTTTTTAATTCTCCCATAACTTTACCCATGTCTTTTATTGAACCAGCTCCTAGTTTTAAAATCACTTCAGAGCATATTTTCTTTGTATCATCTTCACTCAACTGTTTAGGTAAAAAACTTGTCAAAATTTCATATTCTTTTTGTTCTATTTCTAATAGGTCTTTACGGTCATTTTGTTTGTAAATTTCTATTGATTCGGTTCTTTGTTTAACCATTTTCCTTAAAAGTTTCTTAATATCATCTTCATCAGTTTCTTTTTTATTCGGGCCTGATCTATTTAAAATATCAAGATCCTTTATTGAGGATAATATTAACCTATAGGTTGATATTTTACTTTTATCTTTATTTTTAAGAGAATTTTTATATTCAGTTTCTATTGTTTCTTTAAGTGACATAATTTTTAATCTACTGAAAACAAAAAAATCTTCAAAAGAAAAATTGTTTTTTTACAATTTTATATTACATCTCTGTTGCGATTATAAAGCTTTTAATGTATTAACCTTTAACTCATGAGTTGTAATTGATCAAAAAAGCTAAAAAAACTAACTCAAAAAAAATCACACAAAATCAAACAGGCGTATTAGTTCTTGAAAATAAGAAAGTTTTTAAGGGCATTGGAATTGGGTACCAAGGAGAAGCAACTGGTGAAGTTTGTTTCAATACCTCATTAACTGGTTACCAAGAAATAATATCTGACCCCTCTTATGCTGGACAAATTATAAACTTTACATTTCCTCATATCGGAAATGTTGGAACTAACAAAGAAGATTATGAGTCAGACAAAATATGGACAAAGGGTGTAATCTTTAATTCTGAAATAACATCTCCTTCAAACTATAGATCTTTTCTTCATTTGGATGCATGGCTTAAAAAAAATAAAATAGTTGGAATCACTGGTTTAGACACTAGAAGTTTAACAAATTTTATCAGAGACAAAGGAGCTCCAAAAGGAACCATTGCCTATTCAAAAAATTGTAAATTTAATATCAGCAAACTTAGTAACACAACGATAAAATGGAGTGGATTAAAAAATCTTGATCTTGCAAAAAAAGTAACTACACCAAAAAATTATATATGGAAAGGGTTAAAAACTTGGAAAAAAGAAACTGGTTTCAAAAAAAATATTAAAAACTCTTATCACGTTGTTGCAATTGATTATGGAATAAAGAAAAATATTTTAAGATATTTTTCTGACTTTAATTGTAAAGTAACTGTTGTTTCATGCAAAACATCATCAGAAAAAATATTAGCTCTTAAACCAAATGGTATTTTTTTATCAAACGGTCCTGGTGATCCTGCTGCGACTGGAAAATATGCAATAAAAATAATAAAAAATTTAATTAAAAAAAACTTGCCCCTTTTTGGTATCTGTTTAGGTCACCAAATTCTTGCTCTAACTTTGGGTGGCCAAACAAAAAAAATGAAACTAGGTCATAGAGGAGCAAACCATCCAGTTAAAAATTTAATTCATGATAAAGTAGAAATAACAAGTCAAAATCATGGCTTTGAAGTAATAAAAGAAAATCTTCCTAAAAATATTCAAATTACTCACAAGTCTTTGTTTGACAATAGTATCGAGGGTATAAAACTAAAAAACAAACCTATATTTTCTGTTCAATACCACCCAGAGTCAAACCCTGGTCCACAAGATAGTGTTTATCTATTTCAAGAATTTATTAACAATATGAAAAAAAATGCCAAAAAGAAAAGATCTTAAAAAAGTATTAGTTGTAGGAGCTGGACCAATTATTATCGGCCAAGCTTGTGAATTTGATTATTCTGGAACTCAAGCTTGCAAAGCATTAAGAGATGAAGGGTACAAAGTTGTTTTAATTAACTCAAATCCGGCGACGATTATGACAGATCCTGATGTTGCAGATAAAACTTATATTGAACCCATTACTTTAGAAGTTTTAGAAAAAATTCTCATAAAAGAAAAACCAGATGCAATTCTTCCTACTATGGGAGGCCAAACTGCACTTAACCTTGCAATGGAAGCAGAAAAAAGAGGAATTTTAAAAAAGTATAAAATTGAACTAATAGGCGCTAACTCTAAAGCAATAGCAAATGCCGAAGATAGAAAGAAATTTAGAAAAAATATGATAGATATTGGTTTAGATTTACCTAAATCTGAAATCGTTAATAATATTAATAAAGCAACAAAAGTTTTAAAGAAAATTGGTTTACCTGCAATTATAAGACCTGCATTTACACTTGGAGGTCTAGGTGGAGGAATAGCTAAAAATAAAAAAGACTACTTAAAAATCATTAAAAATGGATTACACGAATCTCCTGTCAGCCAAGTATTAGTAGAAGAGTGTTTAGAGGGTTGGAAAGAGTTCGAAATGGAAGTTGTTAGGGACAAGAAAGATAACTGCATCATTGTATGTTCGATTGAAAATGTCGATCCGATGGGAATACACACTGGTGACTCAGTAACTGTTGCTCCTGCGCTCACCTTAACTGATAAAGAATACCAAATAATGAGAAATGCCTCAATTGCCTGTTTAAGAAAGATAGGAGTTGAGACAGGTGGATCAAATGTACAGTTTGCAATCAATCCAAAAAATGGCCGAATGGTTGTAATTGAAATGAACCCTAGAGTTTCAAGATCATCTGCACTTGCATCAAAAGCAACAGGATTTCCAATTGCGAAAGTTGCAGCAAAACTTGCAATTGGTTACACGTTAGATGAATTAAAAAATGAAATTACAAAAGTAACACCAGCATCATTTGAGCCAAGTATTGATTATGTGGTTACTAAAATTCCAAGATTTACTTTTGAAAAATTTTCAACTTCTCCAGCTGTATTAGGAACTTCAATGAAATCTGTTGGAGAGGCAATGGCAATTGGGAGAAATTTTAAAGAATCTCTCCAAAAAGCTTTGGTGTCTCTTGAAACTGGATTTTCAGGTCTAGATAGAATATTTGATCTTAATAAAAAACAAATTGAAAAGAAACTTAAAGAAAATATTCCAAATAAAATTTTGCTTGTCGCTGAAGCTATTAGAAAAAAGATAAATTTAAAAAGAATATTTACCTTATCTAAAATTGATCCATGGTTCTTAGATCAAATTAAAGAAATTATAGATAATGAATCTAAAATCAAAAAAAAAGGATTACCAAAAGATTTTAATGAATTAAATCGAATTAAATCTATTGGTTTTTCAGACAAAAAACTATCTGAGTTAACAAATACTTCAGAAGATATTATAAGGCGAAAAAGAACAGCCCTTGGAATATTACCTGTATTTAAAAAAGTTGATACTTGTGCTGCTGAATTTAAATCATTTACTCCTTATATGTATTCTTCATATCAGCGAAATTTCTCAATAAATTCTGAGTGCGAAGCATATCCATCAGCTAAGAAAAAAATAATTATATTGGGTGGAGGACCTAATAGAATAGGACAAGGAATAGAATTTGACTATTGCTGTTGTCAGGCAAGTTTTTCATTAAAAGACGCAGGTTTTGAAACTGTTATGGTTAACTGTAATCCTGAAACAGTTTCTACTGATTATGACACTAGTGATCGATTGTACTTTGAACCATTAAAAGAGGAATATGTTTTTAATATTATCAAAAAAGAAAAAGAGAAAGGAAATCTTGTTGGTGTAATAGCTCAATTTGGAGGTCAAACTCCAATTAAACTAGCAAAATTTTTACATGAAAACAAACTGCCAATTTTAGGAACCCAATACACTTCAATTGATTTAGCGGAGGATAGAGATCGATTTAGAAGTCTTCTTAATAAATTAAAGTTAAAACAAGCTGAAAGTGGAATCGCGAAAACTTACAAGCAGGCAATCCAGATAGCTGATAGAATTGGTTTACCTTTGATGGTAAGACCTTCATATGTTTTAGGTGGCAGAGCAATGGAAATAGTTCATGAAAAAAATCAACTTAAAAACTTTGTTGAAGAAGCTTTTAAAGCTGCAGAAGACAATCCTATTCTAATTGATAAATTTATTGATCATGCAATGGAAGTAGATGTAGATGCTATATCAGACGGTAAAGAAGTTCATGTTGCTGGAATTATGCAGCATATTGAAGAAGCAGGAATTCATTCTGGTGACTCGGCTTGCTGTTTACCGCCAATCTCCATAAAACCATATTTGATCAAAGAAATTGAGAGTCAAACAAAAAAATTGGCTTTGGCTTTAAAAGTTAAAGGATTTATGAATATTCAATTTGCAATAAAAAAAGATGAAATTTTTGTAATCGAAGTTAATCCTAGGGCAAGCAGAACTGTCCCTTTCGTATCAAAAGCAAAAGGTGTACCTCTTGCCAAAATAGCTTCAAGAGTAATGGCTGGTGAAAAGTTATCCAAGTTTAATTTAAAAGACAAATCTAAAGGAATGTATGCAGTTAAAGAGGCAGTATTTCCTTTTAATAAATTCCCCAATAGTGATTTACTCTTAGGTCCTGAGATGAAGTCAACTGGCGAAGTAATGGGGTTTGACAAAAATTTTGGAATGGCATTTGCAAAAAGTCAAATAGCTTCTTCAAATTCATTACCAAAACAAGGGCTAGCTTTTATATCTTTAAAAAACTCTCATAAAGATGAAGGAATTGATTTAGCTAAACAACTTATTAAACTAAATTTCACACTATGTGCAACAAAGGGAACTGCTGAATATATAAGAAAACATGGAATGAAGTGTAAAATTATTAACAAAGTAAGTAGTGGATCTCCTCATATAGTTGATGTCTTGGAGTCTAAAAAAATTGCACTACTAATTAATACTGGAGGAGGAAATAGTGAACATAGATTAAGCGATGCAATCGCACTTAGAAGAGCAGCGCTTAAAAATAAAGTTCCTTACTGTACAAATATGTCTACTGCTCAAGCGTGTCTAGAAGCAATTAAGTCTTTAAAAACGAAAAAAATAGAAGTAAATTCTATTCAAGATATTTAATTAAATATGAGAAAAGTAAAAAAAAAAACTTCAAACTCAAAAGAAAATATATCTTCTATATTTGCTAGAAAATATATCTATTATTACTATAGTTTTTTTTGGTTTATATTAATTCTATATTTATTTTTAAAATGAGTAAGAAAATATTATTTATAGCGATCATAATTTTGGCAATAGAACTATCAGGACATGGTATAATAAGCTCTTTATTTAGATTATTAAGCTCTGTTAACTAGACCTTTTCAACTTTCCAGTCAGTAGGAAATGTAACATAATTTACTTGAACACATCGTCTTTCTTTAAAAATTTTTTTTTTTTCCATCCCATGCCAAGTATTTGGGCCACTAGTAAATAAATATCCATAATTATGTTTATAAGGTACTGTTTTAACTTTTTCTAATTTCTCGTTATAAAAATCTGTACCCAAATCTTCAGACTCGTTACTGTTATTTACAAAAATTAAACCTGACATTAATTTTTCTTTAATGTCACAATGAGGCTTTAACCAAAAACCTTCTCTGTCACATATAACTTCAACTCTTACAAATGAGTTAGATAAATCTTTATTTATCATTTTTGACAATACTTGATGAGTTTCTTTTGATTGAAGTTCATTAATAAATTTCGTCAAATTTGGAAATTGAGATGAATTTTCATTTGTAACAAAACATCTAAATTTAATTGCTTTGCCCCCCGAGGCTATTCCTTCTCTAAATTCTGCTGCTCCACCATCGATTGCTCTCGTTCCATCATAAGATAAATTATGTTTACTTACATCAGGGATATCTGCTTCTATTATTTCTTTTATAGTCTCATCGCTTAAAGCATTATTATACTCCCAATGGTCAAAAGGAAATTTATGTTTTTTTGATTGGTTTAAAATAGAATTAAGAAAAGTCATAGTTTTTAAATTGTTCTTTTATATAACTTGATATTTTATTAGTTTCATCAAGTTTTTCATAATTCCATTCATCTAACGAATACTCTAAATCTTTGATAATATTTAAAGATTTAAATAATTCAAAAAATTTTTTAAAACGATCATTTCTTTTAATTGGTGGCATTTGAGCAACATATATTGGCTTTCCGGTCATTGCTGCTTCAGAAATCATAGATGTTGAGTCACACGTTACAACAATATAATTAGCTAATTTCAATGATGAAAGATAAGCCTTTTTGTCAATGTCACTTATAATAACTTGATTTTCATCAAAAAATTTTTTTGCCTTATCGATTATTTTTTTAGGTGTTCTCATTGAGGGAATAAATAATAATTGATAATTATTTTCAATAAAAATATTTTTAATTTTTAAGAAAACATCATTTATAATTTCATCACTATAATCATAATATTTGTTGGGTCCTCCGACTATTAGTGTAATTAGTTTTTTTTTATTAATTCGAGATTTTAAATAATCTTCATTTTCATCTAACTCTTTATTTCTTAAGTAATGAATTGCTCCTTTGCTGTGTAAAACATTTTTTCCTACCAGTCCATCATGTTCGGGGGTCACTATAAAGTCAAAATTATCTAGAGAAACTTTTGGATCTTGGATATGAATATTCATGATCTTATTTTTAAATTTATTTTTTAAGAAGATTGAAGGAATGACACTTTTTCTTCCACAAGAAATAATTATATCAAAATTTTTTTCTAACTTATTTTTAAAAACAAAGCTTTGTGTTGGGGTTATTTTTGGTGGAATTAATTTCCAAAAGTTATTAAGTTCAATTTTCTCGTGTATAAAATCCAAATCTAAGGCATTAGCAAGTCCCTCTACTTGACTAATCATTCCATGCATACCCTCTGTCAATAATAACCCTTTCAATTTAGACATAAATTACTATATAGCTTTCATATGAGTGAAAATCCAACTAAACACACAAAAGTGTTAATAATAGGGTCTGGTCCTGCTGGCTATACAGCAGCAGTTTATGCGGCTAGAGCAATGTTAAATCCAATTTTAGTACATGGAATGGAGCCAGGTGGTCAGTTAACAACAACTACTGATGTTGAAAACTATCCTGGCTTTGCTGAAGTAATACAAGGACCCTGGTTGATGGATCAAATGAAAGGTCAAGCAAAAGCAGTTGGGACAGAAATGATTGAAGATCATATTTCATCAGTTAACCTTAAGTCAAAACCTTTTGAGGCAATTGGTGAAAGTGGCAAAAAATATACCGCCGACTCAATTATCGTTTCAACAGGTGCTCAAGCAAGATGGTTAAACTTAAAATCTGAGCAAGAATTTAGAGGATTTGGGGTTTCAGCCTGTGCCACATGCGATGGTTTCTTTTTTAAAAATAAAGATGTTGCTGTAGTAGGAGGTGGTAATGCTGCTGTTGAAGAAGCAATGTTTCTCACAAAATTTGCTTCCAAAGTTAAGTTAATTCATAGAAGAGATGAATTAAGAGCTGAAAAAATGCTTCAAAAAAAATTAATGGAAAATAAAAAAATTGAAATAATTTGGGATACAGTTCTTGAAGATGTTATTGGCGATAAAAATCCAAAAAATGTTAAAGGAATTAAAATAAAAAATTTAAAAACAAATAAAGTTGATGAAATAAAATTAGATGGAGTGTTTATTGCAATTGGTCATGATCCAGCAACAAATTTATTTAAAGATCAATTAAATATGGACAAAGAAGGGTACTTAATTACCAAACCTGACTCAACTGAAACAAACATCCCTGGTGTTTATGCTGCTGGAGATGTAAAAGACAAAACTTTTAGACAAGCTGTGACAGCAGCAGGAATGGGATGTATGGCTGCTCTAGAGGCTGAAAAATTTTTGGCACATTAACTAACTTAAACTATCGCAGAAAGATTTAATTCTTTCCATGGCTTTTTTTAAATTTTCCATCGAAGTGGCATAAGAAATTCTAAAGTAACCATCTAAACCAAAAGCTGAACCTTGCACCACAGCAACATTTGCTTTTTCTAATAATTTTTGGACAAAATCAGTGTCTGTTTTCAGTTTGGTCTTCTTGTTTAACAATCCCTTACAACTTGGAAATACATAAAATGCACCATTAGGTGTTAAACAGCTAATACCTTTTATACTATTAAGGCTTTTTACAACAAAATCCCTTCTCTCTTTAAATGCATTTGATCTTTCTTGAATAAAATTTTGTGTTCCATTTAATGCTTCAACAGCTGCTGCCTGACTTATAGATGACGGATTAGAAGTTGATTGAGATTGAATTTTTCCAATAGCTTTAATTATATCTTTCGGACCAGCTGCATAACCTATTCTCCAACCAGTCATTGCATAAGACTTACTAACTCCATTCATTGTAAGAGTTCTATTTTTTAATTTTGAAATTTGGGCAATTGTAAAGAAATCGAAATTATCATATTTAATGTGCTCATAAATGTCATCACTTAAGATATAAACTTTTTTATTTTTAATTAATACTTTTGCTATATCTTCAATTTCATTTTTAGTATAACCAGCACCTGTTGGGTTAGATGGTGAGTTTAAAATCAACCACTTAGTTTTTTTAGAAATTGCTTTTTTAAGTTTTTTTGCAGTGAGCTTAAAACCATCTTTTTCATCACATTTGACTATTTTTGGTTTTCCACCTGCTAATAAAACCATATCAGGATATGAAACCCAAAAAGGTGCGGGAATTATTACCTCATCACCTTTATTAAGGGTTGCCATAAAAGCATTATATAAAACTTGCTTACCTCCAGTTCCAACTGTAATTTGATTAGTTTTAAAATCTAAATTATTCTCTCTTTTAAATTTCTCAACAATTGCTTTTTTTAAAACTGGAGTTCCATCGACTGCAGTATATTTTGTGTCTCCGTTTCTAATTGCATGGATAGCCGCATCTTTAATATTGTCTGGGGTATCAAAATCTGGCTCACCTGCCCCCAAACCAATAACATCTTTTCCTGCTTCCCTTAGTTCTCTGGCCTTTTGTGTAACGGCAATAGTCGGTGAGGGTTTTATTCTTTTTAAACTGTCTGATATTATGCTCATTGAAATATAATTTAATTCTACTACTTTCTTAATATATGGAAAATACTTATCAAGATCTAATTACAGATATTCAGAGTAAAAATCCAAAAATCAGTGGAAAACTTGAAGGTGGAAAAAAATTTAAAATAAAATCAGATTTTAAACCTGCTGGAGACCAACCAGAGGCTATTAAAAAATTAGTAAATGGAGCAAATAAAGAGGCGTTTAATCAAGTTTTACTTGGCGTTACGGGATCTGGAAAGACGTTCACAATGGCAAAAGTTATTGAAGCAACAAATAGACCAGCTTTAATTCTAGCTCCCAATAAAACTTTAGCAGCGCAACTTTATGGGGAGATGAAAACATTTTTTCCTGATAACGCTGTAGAATATTTTGTATCTTATTATGATTATTACACTCCAGAGGCATATGTACCTAGATCAGATACTTATATAGAAAAAGAGGCATCTATTAATGAACAAATAGATAGAATGAGACATTCAGCAACAAGATCTCTTCTAGAGAGAGATGATGTTCTTATAGTCGCCAGTGTTTCTTGTATATATGGTTTGGGTTCTGTTGAAGCATATAGCAAAATGACTTTAACTCTTCAAAAAAATTATGAATATAATAGAGAGCAGATAATTAAATCTTTAGTAGCACTTCAATATAAACGTAATGATCAAAATTTTTATAGAGGCACATTTAGAGCTCGAGGCGAATATTTAGAAATTTTTCCGTCACATTTAGAAGATAGAGCTTGGAGATTAAGTTTATTTGGAGATAAACTTGAAAAAATAGAAGAATTTGACCCGCTTACAGGAGATCAGGTAAGAGAATTAAGTTTGGTTAAAGTTTATGCCAATAGCCATTATATCACTCCAAAACCAACTATTGAACAAGCGGTCATCAATATAAAAAAAGAATTAGAGATTACATTAAAAAAACACAAAGCAGAAAATAAATTACTTGAGGCACAAAGATTAGAGGAAAGAACCAAATTTGATCTTGAAATGATCGAGGCAACTGGCTCTTGTGCAGGAATTGAAAATTATTCAAGATTTTTATCAGGAAGGAAACCTGGAGAGCCACCACCTACACTTTTTGAATATTTTCCTGATAATACTTTAATATTTGTTGATGAATGTCACGTAACAGTTCCTCAGCTCAATGGTATGTACAAAGGAGACAGGTCTAGAAAAAGTACTCTTGCTGAATATGGTTTTAGATTACCCTCTTGTATGGATAACAGGCCTTTAAAATTTGAAGAATGGGATTTAATGAGAACTCAAACTGTATTCGTATCTGCAACACCAGGTCCTTGGGAATTAGAACAAACTAAAGGTAAATTTATAGACCAAGTAATTAGACCTACAGGTTTAATCGATCCACCTGTTGAAATAAGACCTGCTAAAAACCAAGTAGATGATTTAATGCATGAATGTAAGAAGGTGATAGAAAATAATCATAGAGTTTTAGTTACGACTCTTACAAAAAAAATGGCGGAAGATTTGACAGAATATCTTCATGAAAATGGTGTTAAAGTTAGATATCTTCATTCTGACATCGATACTCTTGAGAGAATTGAAATAATGAGAGATTTAAGAATGGGTGTGTTTGATGTTCTTGTGGGTATCAATTTATTAAGAGAAGGTTTGGATATTCCTGAATGCGCTTTAGTTGGAATTTTAGATGCTGATAAAGAAGGTTTTTTAAGATCTGAAACTTCTTTAATTCAAACTATTGGGAGGGCAGCAAGAAATATAGATGGAAAAGTAATTCTATATGCTGACAAAGAAACAAAAAGTATCAAGAAAGCAATTCAAGAAACAGATCGAAGAAGAAAAATTCAATTAGATTATAACAAAAAATATAAGATAGATGCTAAATCAGTTAAAAAAGAAATTAGTGATATTTTAGAGAGCGTTTATGAAAAAGATTATGTTAAAGTTAGCGAGGGTTCAAATATTGGCGGAAATTTAAAGAAACACTTAAAAGCTCTGAATAAAAAGATGAAAGAAGCAGCCTCTAACCTCGAATTTGAAGAAGCAGCAAAAATTAGAGACGAAATAAGAAAATTAGAGAGTACTGAACTAGAAATTACATTAAATCCAAAAATAAGACAGTATGATATAAAAAATAAACTTTATCCAAAAGGTAGATCCACTATGGGTATGCCAGGAACAAAAGTAACCAAAAAAAGAGATAAAAAATGGAAGCACAAAAAATAATCATTACAGGTGGAGCAACCAGAATAGGAGCTGCAATAGCTAAAAAGTTATCTGGTCCAAATAAAGAAATTGTTATTCATTTTAATAAATCAAAAATAAAAGCAGAAAATTTAAAAAAGAAACTTCGAAAGTATGGAACAAAAGTTTATTTAGTGAAAGGTAATTTGAGTAAAGAAAAAGACATTAATAAAATCATAAAATTTGCAAAATCTAAACTTAAATACTTTGATTGCTTAGTAAATAACGCTTCCTTATTTGAAAATGACAAAATTGAAAACTTTAAAATTAATAATTGGGAAAAACATATATCTACGAATTTAAGAGCACCTGCTATCTTGTCTAAAGAATTTTCAAAGAATGTTAGGGGCAAGAAAAATAATATAATCAATATAATTGATCAAAGAGTATTTAAACTTACTCCGTATTTCTTCTCTTATACAATTAGTAAAACTGGCCTTTACACTTTAACTAAAACTAGTGCAATGAGTTTATCGCCAAAAATTAGAGTAAATGGAATAGCTCCTGGTCCAACAATTAAAAATAAAAGACAATCAGAAAAACACTTCAGAAAACAGTATCTAGCTACACCATTAAAAAAACAAGTTGATGTCGGTGAGATTTGCAATGCTGTTGACTTTTTAATTAAAAACAGTTCTATTACAGGTCAAGTTTTAGCTATAGATAGTGGTCAAAGTTTAAATTGGCAAACACCAGATATAATGAGAGGAAAAGAATGAAAAAAAATAATCTTAAAGTAATTAAATTAGATAAAAATAAAAGTCTATTTAATTATGAAAAGAAAATTCTTATTAATGAGTTAATTTTAGAATTAAAGCTGGGTTACTACGACTTTGAAAAAGAAAATTCTCAAAAAGTTAAATTTAGTTTAGAAATCGATTATGAAGATAAAAAACCAACAAATGATAAAGATATCAAATCGATAGTTAATTATGGAACAGTTGTAAAACTCATTACTAAGCTAGTTAAGAAAAAGCATTACAATTTCTTAGAAACACTTGCTGAAGCAGTATTTAATGAATTATTTAAAGATAAAAGAATCGCTAAGATAATGCTTAAAATTGAAAAACTTGAAATTTTAAAAGAATGTTCATCTGTTGGTATTCAAATTACCAAAAAAAGAAGTCATGATAAGTTCTGAAATAGGAAAAGAGATAATTAAAAAAGAATTACCCTTAATTCCCAAACTACCAGGTGTTTACAGAATGATAAATGATAAAGGAGAAATCCTTTATGTAGGAAAAGCAAAAAACTTACCAAATAGACTTAAAAATTATACGTCAGAAAAAAATCTTATTATTAGAACGGAAAGAATGCTATCTCAAACAAGAAAGTTGGAGATAACAACAACATCTAATGAGAGTGAAGCTTTACTTTTAGAAGCTAATTTAATTAAAAAATATAAACCAAAATTTAATATTCTTTTAAGGGATGACAAATCTTTCCCATTTATTTTTATTGGCAATAAAGATAAATGGCCTCAAATAAAAAGACATAGAGGAAAAAAAACAAAGAATGGTTTTTATTTTGGTCCTTTTGCGTCTGCTGGGTCGGCAAATTGGACAATTAAAATGATACAAAAAATTTTTCATCTAAGAGTTTGTGATGATACTGTTTTTAAAAATAGAGATAGGCCATGCATTTTATATCAAATTAAAAGATGTTCAGGACCTTGTGTAGGATACATAAAAGAAAAAGAATATGAGCAAACAGTCCAAGAAGCGATTGAATTTGTATCTGGCAAATCAAGGAAGATACAAAAAAATCTTTCAAATCAAATGGAAAAAGCTAGCCTTGATTTAGATTTTGAAAAAGCAACTATATTAAGAGATAGGATTAAATCTTTGAACATTATTCAATCATCTCAAAGAATCAATGAGGCTAACCTGGTAGAAGCAGATGTAATAGCAGGATACAAAGAGTCTGGAAAAACCTGCATACAAGTTTTTTTTTATAGATCAAAACAAAACTGGGGTAATCAAGCTTTCTTCCCAAAACATGATCCGGATGAAAATTTAGATGAAATTTTAAATTCTTTTATTTCTCAGTTCTATGAAAATAAAAGTGTACCATCATCAATTATTTTATCTGAAGAAATCAAAGAAAAACTTTTGATTGAAAAAACACTTTCAAAAAAAGAAAACAAACAAATTAATATTTCTATTGCTAAAAAAGGTTCTAAGTTAAAAGTAATCAATCTGGCTATTAAAAATGCAAAAGATAGTTTAAATAGAAAGCTTTATGAAAGTCAAAATAACAAAGAATTATTTGAAGCAATTACTAATAAATTTAATATCGAAACAAATATAAATCTTATAGAAGTTTATGATAATAGTCATATTCAAGGAACGAACAGTGTTGGTGCTTTGATTGCTTATGGAGACGAAGGATTTATTAAAAAAAGATATAGAAAATTCAATATAAAAGATAAAAAAAACGAACAAGATGATTATGGTATGATGCGAGAAGTTTTAAATAGACGTTTTAAAAGAGCAGTACAAGAAAAAGATAATTATCTCAGCTTTCCAGATTTAGTTCTAATTGATGGGGGTAAAGGACAATATTCTGCTGCAAGAGAAAGTTTAAATGAACTTGGGCTTCATGATATTCCAGTAATTGCAATAGCAAAAGGGAAATTTAGGAATAGCGGAAATGAAACATTTTTTTATAAGGGAAAAGAATTTAAGTTTGCTAAAAACGACCCTGCATTATTCTTTTTACAGCGAATAAGAGACGAGTCTCATCGATTTGCGATAAGTGCTCACAGAGCTAAAAGAAAAAAGGGTATTAGCAAATCATTACTGGATCAAATTCAAGGAATTGGATCTACTCGAAAAAGAGCTCTATTAAATCATTTTGGTTCTGCTAGAGCAGTAGAATCTGCAAGTATAGATGAAATAAGATCTGTAGAAGGAGTTGAAGAAAAAGTTGCTAAAAAGATATATAACTTCTTTCACGAATAATTATGATAAAAAAAATTCCAAATATCTTAACTATTGGTAGAATAATTATAGTACCTTTTTTTGTTCTTGCTTTTTATCTGCCAGGTTTTTATGGAGACTTAACGGCATTAATATTATTTGTTGTTGCTTCTTTCACTGATTTTCTAGATGGAATGTTAGCAAGAATGATGAAGGAAGAGTCGAAATTAGGTGAGTTAATGGATCCTATAGCTGATAAGATTATTGTTGCTGCAGCATTAATTTTACTGGTAATGGATGGAATTATTAAAAATTATGAAGTAATTGCAGCCATAATAATTTTAACTCGAGAAATTTTAATATCAGGTTTAAGAGAATTTTTAGCAAAAGGTCAAATAAAATTACCAGTTTCGAATTTAGCAAAACTTAAAACTTTATTACAAATGATTGCTATATCTCTTTTGCTTTCTGGTGAAACTGGAAATAAAATTATAAATTTTCAAGACTATAACGCTCAAACTATTGGTATTATTTTACTTTGGCTTTCAGCCTTTTTAACTTTATTTACTGGGTACGAATATTTAAGAAAAGGAATTGATCATGCAATTTCTGAGGACAACAAAGATTAAGCAGCTTTTTGTTTTCTCACCAAAGCTTGATAACTTTCGTTTAAATCGATTATTGTTTTGCAAACTTTAAACTTATGTTCTGCAATACACGAAACAGGAGTTACTTCTGCAGCGGTACCTGTTAAAAAACATCCAACAAAACTTGATAGTTCTGAAGGTGAAATTTTTCTTTCAAAAATTTTAATACCTTTTGATTTTGCTATCTCAATAACAGTTCTTCTAGTAATTCCATCTAAAAAAGAATCAGGAATTGGTGTATGAATATTTCCGTCTTTATCCTTAAAAAAAATATTTGCACCAGTTGCCTCTGCAACATTTCCCTCATGATCAAGCATTAAAGAATCTGTAAAGCCTTGCTGCTCAGCTTCATGTTTGGACAGAGTACAAATCATATAGAGACCTGAAGCTTTTGTATCCCAAGGAATTGTATCAGGGGCAGGTCTTCTCCATTTAGAGATATTTAATTTTATTCCCTCAATCTTTAACTTTGGATCAAAATAAGAACCCCATTCCCATGTTGCTATTGCAACGTGTATTTTTGTTTGTTGAGCAGAAATAGCCATCATTTCACTACCTCGCCAAATTGTTGGTCTTACATATCCATTCTGAACATTTTGAACTGTAATAATTTTGTTACAAGCAGAATTTATTTCTTCTTCTGAATATGGAACTTTAATACCCATTCTTTTTGCTGAATAAAACAGCCGAGCTGTATGTTCTTCTAATTTAAAGATAGTACCGTCATAAACCCTCTCACCTTCAAAAACACAACTTGCATAATGTAGGCCATGATTCAATATGTGAATTTTAGCATCCGCCCAGTCAACGAGCTCGTTATTAAACCAAATTTTGCCAGTTCTTTTGTCGTAAGGTATCATTTATGAAATAATTTAATTTTTTTTAAAAATTATCTTTGTATCTATAATATGTCAATATAACTTACCAATAATGAAAGAACTTTTATATTTAAAAGATGCTCAGTTAAAAGAATTAATTGAAAAGCTTTTTATGAGCTATAGGGAGTCTTTTGCTGATGCCAAGAAAACATTGGATAAATACTCAATTGGGATAGCTCATCACAAAGTATTGCACTTATTATCTATGTATAATGGTATTTCTATTTCTGACTTATTAAAAAAATTAAAGATAACTAAACAAAGTTTAAATCGAGTACTTAAGGATCTAATTAAAATAGAAGTAATATTTTTCAAAAAAGATCAAAAAGATACTAGAATAAAACACATATTTTTAAGTGAAAAAGGAAAAAAACTTTTTGAAGAGATATTTTTAATACAAAAAAAAAGAATTTATGAAGCTTTGTTAAATTCGAGCTCTGAAGAGGTTATTAACTTTGATAATGTTTTAAAAAAGATAATTAATGGATAAATTTAAAGCACATATATTAGTGGTTGACGATGATGATGGTATTAGATCTCTAGTTAAACAATATCTAGTGGAAAAAAAATTTTTAGTAACAACTGCTAATAGTGCCGAAGATGCAGCAGAAAAAGTTTCAATAATTAAATTTGATTTAATTGTTTTGGATATAATGATGCCTGGTAAAAGTGGCTTAGAATTTACAAGGGATAATAAATCAAAAATAAATACACCAATTATTCTTCTTACTGCTAAAGGAAAAGCAAACGAAAGGGTTGAAGGTCTTGAAATCGGAGCTGATGATTATCTGCCTAAACCATTTGAGCCTAAAGAACTTACATTAAGAATAATGAATATTTTGAGTAAAACAAAAAAGAATAATCAAAAAAGAATTATTGAATTTGATAATATAAAAATAGATTTAAATAAATTAATAATACTTAAAAATAAAGAAGAATTTAAAATAAACAATACAGAAAAAATTATATTAGAAAAAATGATAAATGAACCTGGAAAAACTTTTTCAAGAGAGAATATTGGAAATTTGATTGATTTAGACAAAGAAAGATCAATAGATGTTATTATAACTAGATTAAGAAAAAAAATAGAAATGAATCCAAAAAAACCAAAATATTTACAAACATTAAGGGGAGCTGGCTATGTTCTTTGGATTGAATAAGTTTATCAAAAATTTATTACCTCGTAGATTATTTTATCGTGCTCTTCTAATAGTTGCGACCCCAATAATAATTTTACAACTTGTAATAACAATTGTTTTTTTTGATAGTCTTTGGATAAAAACCAACAAAGGAATGACACGAGCACTTGTTGGAGAAATAAAAACTTTCATTGAAGCATATGATAATGAAAAGTATGATAACAAAAATTTATCAAATCTATTTACAATTTATTTAGATTTAAATGTAAAATATAAAGAAGATGAATTTTTTGAAAAAAAAATAAAAAAAAGATGGTACAGTCCTATTGACAGAACTTTAAGAAGGGAATTAAAATCTAGTATCGGTAGTGATCAATACTGGTTTAATACTGCTTCATATAAAGATTTAATACATCTAAATATTAAATATAAGAATGGATATTTTGAATTTCTAATACCTAAAGACAGAGTCACAAGTACATCAGCAAGATTGTTCGCTCTTTGGATAACCTTTCCGGCAATTCTACTTCTTTTCATTGCAATGATTTTTTTAAAAAACCAAACCAGGCCAATTACAAATCTTGCTGTAGCAGCAGAAAAATTTGGTAGAGGAGAAAATATTGATAATTTTAGACCAGCAGGCGCTTTAGAGATCAGGCAGGCCGGACATGAATTTGATAAAATGAGAAAAAGAATAATGAGACATCTAAATCAAAGATCTGAAATGTTATCAGGTATTAGCCATGATTTAAGAACTCCTTTAACTAGAATGAAACTTCAATTAGCTTTTATAAAAGATAAAAATATCTCAGAACAAATTTCTTCTGATATAGATGAAATGGAAAAAATGCTTAATGAATATTTACAATTTACAAGTTCGAGTTATTTAGAGCAAAACGAGACTTTTAGTATTACTAAATTAATTCAAGAAATAATTGAAAAATATAAAAATAATAATATTTCTTCTGAATTAAAGCCAAATATTTACATGAAAGGTAGAAAGAACCTTATTCAAAGAACTATTAATAATATTATCGATAATTCAATTAAATATGCTCAAAAAATACAAATACAACTTACAAATAATAATAATAATAATAATATTCTAATATTAATTGATGATGATGGTCCAGGAATCTCAGAATTAGAATACGAAAATGTTTTTAAACCTTTTTATAAAATAGACAAAGGTAGAGCTGACTCAAAATCAAGTGTTGGTCTTGGATTGTCTATTGCATCAGATATTATTAAATCTCATGGAGGAAATATATTTTTAGAAAAATCAAATTTAAATGGACTGAGAGTAAAAATTATTTTCCCTTCTTAAATTTTTTTCTAACTCCTTTTTTCTCAAATTTTTTAATTTCCTTTTCAAGATTTTCGACCCTTTTAGTTAAAATATCTAATTCTTCCTTACTTACTAATTTCATTTTAAAAACAATTTCATCTCTTTTGGATCTTAAGATATTGAAAATTTCAGAATTTAAGTCTTTATAAGAAATAAGTCCTTGTTCAAATAATTTTGCCAATTTATCAATTACAAATTTGGATTTTGTCATATATTCATTTATAAATTTAATATACTTTATAAGTATTTTTTTAAAAATGTTTACTAATAACTTTGACCCAGTAGCTTTTCAAATTTTTTCAATTGAAATTAGATGGTATTCATTGGCTTATATATTGGGAATATTGTTAGGTTGGTTTTATTGCAAAAAAATCCTTATAAAAGAAAAAACTTTATTGGACCTATTTGATGATTTTATAAGTTACATTATTATTGGTATCATTATTGGTGGAAGGCTAGGTTATATAATTTTTTATAATTTTAATTACTACTTAGAAAATCCTTTAGAAATAATTGCTTTATGGAACGGAGGAATGTCATTTCATGGAGGTGTAATAGGAATCATTATTGCTACATCAATTTTTTCAAAAAAAAATAAACTAGATAAATTTATTTTTTTAGATTTTGTAGCCTTAGCATCACCGATTGGAATTTTTTTTGGTAGGCTTGCTAACTTCATAAACTCTGAACTTTATGGTAGGCCAACAGAAGTGGCTTGGTCAGTAAAATTTAAGATAGTTGACAATATCAAAAGACATCCTTCTCAATTATATGAAGCTTTTTTTGAGGGTATAATCTTATTCCTTATTCTTAATTATTTTTACAAAAAAAATTATTTAAAAAAACCTGGATTAATATCTGGTTTATTTCTAATTTTTTATTCCTTATTCAGATTTGGTGTAGAATTTTTTAGAGTTCCTGATCCACAAATAGGTTACATGGCAATGAATTTAACAATGGGTCAACTTATAAGTCTTATTTTTTTATTAATTGGTGGAGCTCTGTTTTTTTATAAAAAATGAAAACTAAAAAAAAAAATTTATTAACAGTTGATGAATATATTGAGGAAGCTCTTTACAATAAAAAATTTGGATATTATATGACTAAAAATCCTTTTGGTAAAAAAGGTGACTTTATAACTGCACCAAATATTTCTATACTATTTTCTGAAATGATCGCGATATGGATAATTTCTTTTTGGGAAAATTTAGATTGTCCAAAAAAATTCAACTTAGTTGAGTTAGGTGCGGGAGATGGTGAAATGATGAAAATTTTAATAAAAACTTTTGATAGATTTCCGATTTTTAAAAAGGCATGTAATATAAATATTCTTGAAAAAAGTAATTTTCTTAAAAAAAAACAAAAAAAAAATATCATAAATAAAAATACAAAATGGTTAAAAAATATCGAAGATTTAAATAATTTACCTTGTATATTTATCGCTAATGAATTTTTTGATGCTTTACCTATTAAACAATTTATTAAAAAAGAAAATAAATGGTATGAAAGAAATGTAAAATTTTCAAAAAAAAAGAAACCTAAATTTATTGATTTATTATTCGATATGAAAAAATTTGAAAGAAAAATTCATTTTAAGATATCTCACAAACAAAAATTTATAGAATTTGCTCCGTTATATTTAAAATATCTAAAAATCATTGGTAAAAAAATTACCTTAAATAATGGTGGAATTTTAATCATCGATTATGGATATCTTGATAAAGAATTAAAAAATACACTTCAAGCGATATCAAATCATAAATATAGCGACATATTAGATAACTTTGGGAAATCAGATATTACACATAATGTAAATTTTTATTTAATCAACCAAATGATAAGAAAATTTGGTTCATTTAATATAACAGTTACTAACCAAAAAAAATTTTTAACAAAACTTGGAATACTTGAAAGAGCAGAAATATTAACAAAAAACACTTCATTTATTAAAAAAGCTGATATTTATTTTAGAATAAAACGTTTAATAGATAAAAGCTCCATGGGAGAATTGTTCAAAGTAATGTTAATTACAAATAATAAAAATAACTTTCGATTAGGATTTGAAATTGATTAAGTCAAAAAAATTATCAGAGTATAAAAGTATTAAACACGGTTTCTTTAATAAACAAGGGGGAAATTCTAAAGGTATTTATAAAAGTTTAAATTGTGGTCAAGGATCCTTAGATAAAAGATCAACGGTTAAAAAAAATTTGAATATAGTGCTTAAAAAGATTAAATGTAAAAATGATAAAATTATTTTGCTAAATCAAATACATAGCTCAAAATTTTATTTTTTAGAAAAAAAAAATATATCAAATAAAAAGTTCACTGGAGATGCAATTATTACAGATTTAAAAAATACTCCAATTGGTGTTTTAACTGCGGATTGTGCTCCAATACTAATTTATGACTCAAATAAACCATTTATTTCAGCAATCCATGCTGGCTGGAAAGGTGCCTATAAAGATATTGTCAAAAAAGTAATAAAATTTATGTTTAAAAAAGGTTGCACACCAAACACTATGACTGCTGTAATTGGGCCATGTATCTCAATTAAAAATTATGAAGTTAAAAATGATTTTGTAAAAAAATTTATAAAGAAAGATAAAAAAAATAAAGTTTTTTTTAGAAAAAACAAAAATAAAACTTATTTTAGCCTTAATAAATTCATTTATAATCAAATAAAAGGTCTAAATATTAAAAGAATAGATATAATCAAAAAGGATACATTCGATATAAAAAACAATTTTTTTAGTTCAAGAAGATCTTTAAAAAAGAATGAAAATGATTATGGTAGAAATATCTCAATAATTATGATTAATTAATAAACTCAATGAAATTACTATCAGGAAATAGCAACAAAACTTTAAGTAAAAAAATTGCAAAGTACCTTAAGTCAAAACTTGTAAATTCTAGTATAAGAAAATTTTCAGATGGGGAAATTTATACTGAAATTAATGAAAATATAAGAGGTAATAGTATTTTCATAATTCAATCTATCTCTTCTCCTGCAAATGATAATTTAATGGAATTATTGCTTTGTATAGATGCACTAAAAAGATCTTCAGCAAAAAATATTACTGCTGTTATTCCTTATTTTGGATACGCCAGACAAGATAGAAAAGTAGTACCAAGAACCTCTATATCAGCTAAACTTGTTTCAAATTTAATTACTAAAGCAGGTGCAGATAGAGTAGTTACTGTTGATCTTCACGCAGGACAAATTCAGGGCTTTTTTGATATTCCAGTAGATAATTTATTTGCTACGCCTATTTTTGCTAGACATGCAAAAAAAAATATTAAAAGTAAAAATATTTTATGTGTAGCACCTGATGTAGGTGGTACAGAAAGGGCTAGAGCCTTAGGTAAACTATTAAATGTTGGTTTGGCAATAGTTGATAAAAGAAGACCAAAGCCTGGTCAGTCACAAGTAATGAATATAATAGGTAATGTAAAAGATAAAACTTGTATTATAGTAGATGATATCATTGACTCAGGTGGAACAATCGTAAACGCAGCAAAAGCTTTAAAAAATAGAGGTGCTAAAGAAGTATATGTTTATATTACCCATGGAGTTTTGAGTGGATCGGCTGTAGAAAAGATTAAAAAGTCAGTTATAAAAAATCTAGTAATTACTGATACGATTGAGAACCATGAAAAAATTAAAAGTGCTAAAAATATTGAAGTTCTGCCAATATCAAGCTTAATGGGTGAAGCAATTAAAAGAATATCTAATTCAACATCAGTATCTGATCTATTTAAATAATTATCTTGAGTTATTTTAAAACATAAGCTAAAAACCTTATTTTTATGAATTCACTCGACGCTAGTTCTAGAAATACTAAATCTAAAGGAGATATTAGATCTCTCAGGTCCAACGGTAATGTTCCAGCAATTATTTATGGAGGTAGTGAACAAAATGAAAAGGTTTCTGTTTCAAAAAAGATACTTAAATCTCTTTTAGAAAAAGAAAATTTTTTATCAAATATTATAACTCTTAATATTGATGGAAAGTCTCAAAATGTTCTACCTAGAGAAATAAAATATAACGTTATTAGCGATGAACCTATCCATGTTGATTTTCAAAGGGTTGTTACTGGAGCAAAAATCAAAATAGATGTGCCAGTAGTATTTATTAATCATGAAAAATCACCTGGCTTAAAAAGAGGTGGAGTTCTGAATATAGTAAGAAGAAAAATAGAATTAAAATGTCCGAGTGAAAAAATTCCTGAAAGTATAGTTATCGACCTTGATGGCATTGATATTGGTGAAAGTTTTAAAATATCATCAGTTAAATTAGAAGAAAATGTGACGCCAACAATTCAAGGAAGAGATTTTGTAATTGCTACCTTAGCAGCTCCTACAGTTATGAAAGAGCCAGAAAAACCTGCTGAAACTGCAGAAGGAGAAGCTGCAGAGGCTTCCGCTGAAGGAGAAGATGGATCAACAGCACCAGTTTCTGCTGATGGTGATAAAAAAGAAGGTGAAGATAAAAAAGCTCCAGCAGACAAAAAAGCTCCAACAGATAAAAAAGCTCCAACAGATAAAAAAGCTCCTGCAGATAAAAAATAATCTAATTATAGTGAAATTTCCCAGTTTTGATTTAAAAAATTTATGCTTTTATTCGTAGGCTTAGGCAATCCAACTCCAGATAGTGAAAATAATAGACACAACATTGGTTTTAAAATGATTGATGCAATTAATATAAAATTTGGACTTTCAAAACAAAAACCTAAATTTAAAGGATTGTTAACTACTGGAATTATTAATAAAAAAAAAGTCTATGCTATAAAACCATTAACTTTCATGAATAATTCTGGAATATGCATTCGTGAATTAATAGAATATTTTAAAATAGATGTTGAAGATATTATTGTTTTTCATGATGATTTAGATATTGATTTTGGAAAAATAAAAGCAAAATTTGGAGGATCTAGTGCTGGTCATAATGGAATAGAGTCAATTGATAAATTTATAGGAAAAGATTATTCAAGAGTCAGAATTGGAATAGGAAAGCCTAAAGTAAAAACAGAGGTTAGTGATCATGTTCTAAATAATTTTGATAAAGATGAAATGTTAGAGTTGGAAAAAATTACAAATAATATTACCAATTCAATATCAATTCTAATCGATAAAAAATTAGATCTTTTTTCAAGTACAGTGAATAATAAATAGATGAGCTTTAAGTGTGGTATAGTTGGTTTGCCTAACGTCGGTAAATCTACATTATTTAATGCTCTTACAAATTCAAGTAAAGCTCAAGCTGCTAATTTTCCATTTTGTACAATTGATCCAAATATTGGTGTAGTTCCTGTTCCAGATGAAAGACTAGATCAACTATCTAAAGTATCAACGTCAAAAAAAAAAATAAATACCACAATATCATTTGTTGATATAGCTGGTCTTGTAAAAGGAGCTTCAAAAGGAGAGGGTTTAGGAAATAAATTTTTATCACATATCAGAGAAGTAGATGCGATAGTTCACATGATTAGATGTTTTGACTCTGATGATATCCAAAATGTAAACCCAACAGTAGACCCTATTAGAGATTTAGAGATAATTGAGACAGAAATGATGTTGGCAGATTTAGACTCTCTTCAGAAGAGATTGGAAAAGAATAATAAAAAAAATATTGATGAGGATCAATTAAAAGTTTTAGAAGTGGCTTTAGACTGTATAAATAATAATAAGAATATAGAGATTCTCCATGATGAATTTGAAAAAAAACTATTAAATCAAAGTGGTCTTCTTTCCCTAAAAAAAAAAATTTTTGTTTGTAATGTTGATGAAGGAAGTATTGAAAATGGAAATAAATATACCGATACATTTATAAAAAAATACGGGAAAAATAATACCTTGATCGTTTCCGCTGATATTGAAAATCAAATTAATCAATTAGAAAATAAAGAAAAAGAAAATTATATGCAGATGATTGGGCTTAAAAAAACTGGGTTAGATATGTTAATACAAAAAGGTTATAAAGTATTAGAGTTAAATACCTTCTTTACTTCAGGCCCAGAAGAAACAAGAGCTTGGACAATACAGAAGAATTGTAAGGCTCCAAAAGCAGCAGCTGAAATACATACTGATTTTGAAAAAGGTTTTATAAAAGCAGAAACTGTCTCATATGATGATTTTATTTTTAGTCAAGGTTGGGTAAATTCAAAAGCTAATGGTAAAATGAGACTTGAAGGAAAAGATTATATTGTCAAAGATGGAGATGTATTAAACTTCAGATTCAATACGTGACCAAATCTTCTTCATACTAAAATAAACTAAAACAGTTAAAATAATTAAATACAAAATTGCTTTGAATCCCATTTTGTGCCTAGCTTCTAAATGAGGTTCTGCGGCCCACATCAGAAAAGTTGTTACATCTTTTGCCATCTGTTCCTCAGTGGCTTCTGTGCCATCAATATATTCAACTAAACCATCGGATAATGGTTGGGCCATTTTTATATTATTTCCATACATATATTTATTATAGTAAACTCCTTCATCTAATGTTACTCCACTAGGAGGATCTTCATAACCTAGAAGCACAGAATAAATATAATCTACTCCACCACTCCTAGCTTTTGCTAAAACTGACATATCAGGTGGATAAGCTCCACCATTCGCTGCTTGTGCTTCTTTATCATTTGCATAAGGCATTAAAAATTTATCTGATAATTTTGCTGGTCTTTCAAACATTTCACCATCATCATTTGGTCCATCAGTAATTTCAAAGCTTGCTGCAATAGCTTTGGCTTGTTCTAATGAAAATTCTGGACCACCTTTTTCTGATAAGTTTCTATAACTCAAATATTTCATTGAATGACATGAGGCACAAACCTCGGTGTATACTTGATAACCTCTTTGCAGTGAGGCTCTATCAAACTTGCCAAATAAACCTTTAAAGCTCCAGTCAGTTTTCAAAAGTTCTACTTTTTCTGCTGCATTAACTTGGAAGCATCCTATTGACAGAAAAATAAATAAATAGTTTATTCTAAAAATTCTTTTCACAATACTAATTGATACTTTCTTTTTTTTTAACAGTAGAAGGATTAGGAAAACCGCCTAACACTGGTTCAGTTATACTTAAAGGTACTGGAATGGTTTTTTCTTTATAACCTAAAACTGGAAGAATAATTAAAAAATGTATAAAATAATATGCAGTAGCAACTCTAGCCACTAAGAGATATAATCCTTCGGCTGGCATAGCTCCTACATATCCAAGTATCAATACATCAGCGACTATTATCCAGTAAAACTGTTTGTACAGTGGTCGAAATACAGCAGATCTAATTTTTGAAGTATCAAGCCAAGGAAGAGCAGCTAAAATAAAAATAGCTGATAACATTGCAATTACTCCTAACAGTTTATCAGGAACAGATCTTAATATTGCATAGAAAGGAAGCAAGTACCATTCTGGAACAATATGAGCTGGGGTAACCATAGGATTTGCTTCAATATAATTATCAGCATGACCTAAAATATTTGGTGAATAAAATACAAAAAAAGCAAAAACAATCATAAACATTAATAGAGCAAATCCGTCTTTAATAACAATATAAGGATGGAATGGAACAGTGTCTTTAGAAGGTTTCTTGATATCAATTCCAACTGGATTATTGTTTCCAGGTACATGTAATGCCCAAATATGTAAAACCACTAAGCCTAAAATTAAAAAAGGTATTAAATAATGTAATGTAAAAAATCTTGTTAATGTTGGATTATCTACAGAATAACCACCCCATAACCAATTAACTATTCCTTCTCCCACAAAAGGTATTGCGCTAAATAAATTTGTAATAACTGTTGCTCCCCAAAAACTCATTTGACCCCAAGGAAGCACATAACCCATAAATGCAGCAGCCATCATTAAAAGATAGATTATAATTCCTATAATCCAAATTATTTCTCTTGGTGACTTATAAGATCCATAAAATAAAGATCTAAATATATGAATATAAACTGCTAAAAAAAACATTGATGCTCCATTTGAATGTATATACCTAATTAGCCATCCATAGTTCACATCTCTCATTATATGTTCCACACTCTCGAATGCTAAATCTGCGTGAGCAATGTAATGCATTGCTAAAGTTAAACCAGTAACAATTTGAGTTATTAAACAAAAAGTTAATATTCCTCCGAACGTCCACCAATAATTTAAATTTTTGGGAGTTGGATAATCGGTCAAATGACTGGCAAGTGATAGAAGAGGTAATCTATCGTTAAACCATTTTCCAAATTTTGATTTAGGAACATATTCGTGATCACTCATAATCTTTTATAATTTATCCAATTTTTATTGTGTTAGAGTTTACAAATTCATATCTAGGAACTTCCATGTTAGTCGGTGCAGGACCTTTTCTTATTCTACCAGATGTATCATAATGTGATCCGTGACATGGACAAAACCATCCATTATAATCTCCCTTATCATTAAGAGGTACGCACCCTAAGTGAGTACATACTCCTAACATAACTAACCACTCAGGATTTTTTGCTCTTTCCTCATCAGTTTCAGGATGTTTTAATTCTTCTAACTTGACTGCTCTCGCTTCATCTATTTCTTCTTGAGTTCTTCTTTTAATGAAAACTGGCTTACCTCTCCAAAGAACAGTAATACTTTTACCAGGTTCAACTGAGCTTATGTCAACCTCAGTACTAGCTAATGCTTTAACAGAGGCATCTGGGTTCATTTGATCAACTAATGGCCAAATGACAGCTCCTACTCCTACAGCACCTACAGCATATGAAGCTGTGAATAAAAAATCTCTTCTTTCGACTTTTTTTTCTGACATATTTAATTATTTTTTATTTATTCCTATCTAATATATGATTTCATATAATAAAAAAGATTTTTTTCTACTGTAACAATGACACACAAACCATGAATTTAAGACCCAAAATAGCCTTGTATGAACCAGATATACCTCAAAATGCTGCTGCGATCATAAGAACATGTGCCTGTCTTGGGGCTGACCTGGAAATCATAGAACCCTGTGGATTCTTATTTGATGACAAAAGATTTAAAAGAGTAGTTATGGATTATATGGATGAAAAAATGATAAAATTTTATAAAAGCTCAGATGAATTCTTTAAATCGAAAAAAAATGAAAGAATAATTTTAATGACAACAAAATCTTCTAACCCTTATACTGACTTCGAATTTGAAAAAAATGATACATTATTATTTGGAAGAGAAAGTGCTGGAGTTCCAGAAGATATCCATAAAATGATAAAATATAAGCTAAATATACCTATGGTTAATAATAAAAGATCTTTAAACATTGCCACCTCAGTTGCTATAGTTCTTTCAGAAAATTTAAGACAAACAAAATTTAATAATAATGAATAAAGAAATTAAACAAAAAATTACTAGAAATTGGTTTAAACTTTTACAAGATGTAATTTGTAAAGACATTCAAAAATTAGAAAATAACAAAATTAAATTTGTATCAAAAACTTGGAATAGAAACAAATTAAAAGATGAAGGTGGTGGAGAATTTCGAATTTTGAAAAATGGTAAAGTTTTTGATCAAGTAGGAGTAAATTTTTCTGAAGTTTACGGCAAGTTCCCAAAAAAAATAAAAAATAAAGTTCCCGGAACAAGTAAAAGCTCAAATTTTTGGGCATCAGGAATTTCAGTTGTAATGCATATGAAAAATCCAAATATTCCAGCAATCCATTTTAATACAAGATTTATCTACACATCATTCGGTTGGTTTGGAGGTGGCATGGATATAACTCCATGTATCAAAGACAATAAAGAAAAAAAAATACTTCATAATGAATTAAAAAAAATGTGTAATAGACATAATAAAAATTATTATAAAAAATATAAAAAATGGTGTGATGAATATTTTTATCTTCCTCATAGAAAGGAACCAAGGGGAATAGGAGGAATTTTTTTTGATTATAAAAAAGATAACTGGGAAAAAGATTTCAAATTTGTAAGTGATCTTGGAATAACTTTTAAATTAATATTTAATTTATTGATAAATAGAAAGAATAAAAAAAAATGGACTACAAAAGAAAAGGAATTACAATATATTAAGAGAGGAAGATATGTTGAGTTCAATTTACTTTATGACCGAGGTACAAAATTTGGGCTTCAAACTGGTGGTAATATAGACGCTATATTAATGTCATTACCACCAACAGCTAAATGGAATTAACATGGACAAAGAACCAATCACACTTTCAAGTTTAAAAAAATTAAAAGAAGAATTAATTTTTTTAAAAGAAAAAAAACGTCCTCAAATAGTTGCCTCAATTTCGGAAGCAAGATCTCATGGAGACTTAAAAGAGAATGCAGAATACCATGCAGCTAAAGAAGAACAGTCACATAATGAAGGTAGGATTACAGAAATAAATGATATTATTGCTCGAGCAAATGTAATTGACGTTACAAAAATTAATAATGATGGGAAAGTTATTTTTGGTTCAACTGTTTTTTTAGAAAACTTAGATACAACAGAAAAAATTAATTATAAAATTGTAGGAAAAGATGAGGCAGATTTAAATAAAAAACTTATTTATTTTAAATCTCCTATAGGAAAAGGTTTAATAGGAAAAAATAAAAATGATTTAGTAGAAATTACTACACCAGCGGGAATTAAAAATTTTGAGATAAAGGATGTTAAATATATCTAATTATTAATTACATTTTGAACTTCATTTTCTGAAATTTCAAAATTATTATCAACCCATATTTGTTCTATTTCTTTAAGCTTCTTGCCCAATTCTTTTCCTTCTGGAATATTATACTTTGTCATTAAAGTAATGGCTCTAAGTGGGAGTAATGGCACTTCTTTATCCTTATAAATATTTATCAAGTTTATTAATTGACTATCAACTTTTTTTGATTTGAATAATGAAAAAAATATAATATCTAATAAAGCTTCTTTTCCATTAAAATATAAAATTTTATTAAGATTTTTTTTACTAAAAGTATTTTTTTTAATTTTATTACAATAAAAACTATTTAAAAATAAAAGTCTTTTTTGGTCTTTTTTTGAAAAATTGAATTTATAGATAAAATAATCAACATTGTCTGATCCATCGATAATCATTAACGATAATAAGAATATGAAGTCAACATTTTCTAAATTTTTAATTGCAAAATTATTTAAGTTTTTAAATATTTTAATATTTTTCAATTGAGGAAAAACAAGATTTATAATTTCTAAACATTCTTTATCTTTTGCCAAATTTAAAAAACCATTGGATTTAACTAATTTTTTGAATTCATCCAATAATCTATTTGAAGAAATTTGAGAAAGTCCATCGAGATTTTTTTTTATAATCTTAATTGTAAAAAGATTATGTTTTTTTTTAGAATAATTTAAAAAGAATCTTACATATCTTAATATTCTTAAATAATCTTCTTGAATTCTTTTTTCTGGTTCTCCGATAAAGATTATTTCTCCTTTCTCTAAATCTTTTTTTCCATCAAATGGATCAAATAAATTACCATCTAAATCTGAATAAATAGAATTTATTGTAAAATCTCTTCTAAGAGCATCTTCTTTCCAGCTATTAGAAAATTCTACTGTAGCATGTCTCCCATCAGTTTTTATATCTTTCCGTAAAGAAGTAATTTCAAATTTGTGATTATCTATTACAGCAGTGATTGTTCCGTGCTCTATGCCACTTTTAAAAAAATTAATATTATTTTTTTTTAATATTTCACAAACTTCATTTGGATTTAAATTTACTGCTAAATCTATATCCTCAACTTTTTCTTTGTTGAGAATTTTTCTGATGCACCCTCCAACAAACCTTATTTCACTACTTTCAGAAGAAGAGTTTATAGCTGTAAATAAATTGTCTATTTGAGTTTTTTCCCTAATGTTTTTAATCTCCAAACTTACTTTATTATTGTTTTGAAGGCTTAAAAAAAATTTACTAATAAAATTATTCATATATGGCTGGGGCGCTAGGATTCGAACCTAGGATGCCGGTACCAAAAACCAGTGCCTTACCGCTTGGCTACGCCCCAATATTAAATTCGTATAACATAAAATAAAAAAAATTATATAGTTTTTGATGTAATACACCAACAACTATTAAAATTCCTTTTAAATTGCTTTAAAGCAATATTGCAAGCTTTTTCAGAATGGAAATAAGCCACTATCGAGGATCCTGATCCTGACATTCTTACAAAAATTAAGTTTGAAATATTCGATAAAAATGATTTTATTTTTTTTAACTTGGGATATCTTTTAAATGCTATAACTTCTAAATCATTATTTAAATTTTTGAGATAATCTGACTTAAACATTGATTGATTTGGAAGATTCAGTTTAGAATTCGAAAAATATTTACATTTTGAAAAAATATATTTAGTGGAACATCCAAAATTAGGCTTTACTATTAAAGTGTAAAAATTTGTTTTTTTCTTAAATCTAACCATGCTTCCATTGGAAGATAATATAGTATCTTTAAATTCCATTCCTAAAGAAACATCTGAACCAATCAATTTGGTAAGTTTAATTGAATGTTCTTTACCAATTTTTAAAAAATTTTTTTTTATTAAAAAGTTCAATACTGCTGATGCGTTCATTGATCCACCTCCCAATCCTGCTTTCTGAGGAATATTTTTTAAAATTTTAATTTTAAATTTTTTATTATTTAACAATTCTTTTTTATCTAAAAGACTCAACAAATTTGAAACTGTATTATTTTTACCTATGTTTTTTGAAAATTTTCCTAAAAAAGATATCTTATGATCTTTTGCTTTAATTAAATTTATAAAAATTAAGTCGTGTAAATTCACAAAAGAAACTATACTTTCAATTTTATGAAATTTTGATAATTTTCCAGTTACATGTAATGCGAGATTTACTTTAGCAAAGGATTTAATCTTATAAATTTTCATAACCTAAGAGGCTTTGGGACCTTTAATTAATTTTAAATTAATTTCTTTTTTCATCTTATCTTCAGTATCTTCTAAATCTAAAACATAAGTCCAAAAATATCTTGCTTGGATTTTTCTATTTAATTTCCAAAGAATGTCTCCATAATGATCATTTACAATTGGATCGTCAGGCATTAATTGAACAGCTCTTTTTAAAAATTTTTCAGCTTTTAAAAAATCGTTTACTAAAAAATATGCCCAACCAATAGAGTCAATTATATAAGGGTCATTACTTTTAGATTCATAGGCTTTTTCAAGCATATCAATTGCCTCATATATTTTATAATTACGCTCTAACCATGAATAAGCTAAATAATTTAAGACGTACGCATCATCAGGATTAATTTCCAAGGATTTTAATAAATCTTTATCAGAATTTTTAAAATCTCCCAATCTCTCGTAAGAGCCTCCCCTTCTATACAGTATTTCTGCATATAAATTTGAATTTGAATCTATCTTTGAAATTATTTCATCATAATAATCAATCGCATCTTGATATTTATTAAAACTTTTATTCAGATTTGCTATGTCAAATAACATGTTTAGTGAAGGTTTATTAATTTTTTCAAAATTTTTATTAATGAAGCTTAAACCTTTCTCGTTATTTGTTTCTTTAGTAATTATCTGTGTTTGTTTTTTTAATTTAAACCAATAATATAAATCATCCTCTTTATTAAAATATTTCAAAACTTTTTTGGCTTCTTCGTAACTGTCATTCATATAATAATTTTCAGCTAATAATGATAAATTAAACTTAAATTTTGGATTTAAAAAATGAGAAATATTTAAATAAAAATTAGATTGTTTAAATTCTTTTTGTGAAGAATATATATTTGCAATCAAAAAAAAGAATTCACTTAAAATATCATCTGGACTTTTACATGAAAAAACTTCAGTAAATTTATCAAATTTCTTATTTTCTATCCACGCTTTACTCTGAGATACCAATAAAGAATTATTTATAAACTCTAAGTTTTTAACTAGTTCATTTGCTTTATCAACTTTGTTAGTTTCTATTAAATAATGAACATAAAAAAAAGTATATCTGGAATAATCCATATCATCTTGATTATTGGTCAACTGTCTAAAATATACATCTGTATTTATATCTTCTAAATAACATCTTTGAAAAACTTCGTTTATAAATGACAAGTTTCCAAATTTATTTTTTTTTTCTGAAATTTTATTTTCTCTAAAAACTTTTAAATATTCATTAAAACTTTCATATATGATCTCATTAAATCTATCATTATTGATAAATTTATAAGAATTTTTAAGATATACTTGACTTTTCTTAAAATCTTTTTTTTTTAGACTATCTAATGCCAAAATTAAATAAGCATTAAAAAAATTTGAACTACTATTATTTAAGTTTCTTTTTATTTCATATATTGCTTTTTGAACTTCTTTTTCAAGAATCAAAGAATAGATATATTTTTCAAAATAAGGATCATGTTTTTTTATTAAATTTTTTGATGACTTAAAAAATTTTAAGGCTTCTAAATTGTCATTATTATCAAATGCAACTATCCCTGAAAAATAATTTGATAAATCAGGTGAGTCAAATTGATTAAAAGTCTTGCTTTTCGAATGTAATGGGCTCTGGTATAATACTATTATAAATATTATTAATTTTAAAAATTTTAAAATCATTAACCTATAATATGTCTAAAAAAGTAATAAATCAAAAAACCAATTATAACAATGAGTTACTTAATTCAATAGAATCAAAATTTATTTTTAACAAAACACCAATCAATAGGGTCTATAATTACTCTATTGAACCAAAAATTAAAAATATAAATAAAACTAAACAATTAAATATTTTAAAAGAAGAAATAGATACAATTAAGAATTGTAGTTTAAAGAATAGTTCACCACAAATAATTTTTGGTGAGGGTAATATAAATAGCCCTTTAATGATTATTGGAGAATCACCAGGAATAGAGGAGATAAGTTCAAAAAAGTTATTCATGGGTGAGGCAGGTAATCTTTTGAGAAAGATGCTCATTGCAATAAATATTAAAATAGAAAATGTTTATTCTACTTATGCTGTAAATTTTAGAATTCCCGCAGACCGAAAACCAACATCAAGAGAAATAAAAAGATATTCAGAATATCTTGAAAAACATATTTCAATTATCAATCCAAAAATAATAATTCTTATGGGTAGCACAGCAATGGAAGCGCTGACTGGTTTAAATAATAGAATTTCCTTTGAAAGAGGTAAATGGAAAGAAATTATAGTAAAAAATAAATGTTATAATACAATAATAACTTTTAATCCCTCTTACCTTTTAAAAGTTCCAGAAAATAAAAAATATTCATGGGAAGACTTAAAAAAAATAAAAAAAAAAATAGAAGATCTAAATCTAAAAGTTTAATTAATATTGTAGCTGGTGTTGATGAAGCTGGACGTGGGAGCCTAATTGGGCCAGTTTATGCTGCTGCAGTAATTCTTAATAAATCAATAAATAAAAAAAATTTGAAAGATTCAAAAAGTCTATCTAAAAAAAGAAGAGAAAAAATATGTTTATATATAAAAAAAAACTCAATATGGGCTATAGGTAAAGCTTCTATTAAAGAGATTGAGTCAATAAATATACTTAATGCAAGTTTATTGGCGATGAAAAGAGCAATAAAAAAACTTAAAAAAAAACCTAAACTTACTTTAATTGATGGAAATAAATTGCCTGAACTTAAAAATTATCACTTACGCTATGTGATAAAAGGTGATCAAAAAATACCATGTATTTCTGCTGCATCAATACTTGCAAAAGTAAGCAGAGATAAATTTGTTAATAATCTTTCAAAAAAATTTAAACATTATAAATGGAACTCGAATTTTGGATATGGAACTAAGGAACACTTAAAGGCTATTAAAAAATTTGGTATTACAAAACATCATAGAAAGAAATTTTCTCCAATTTCTAGTTATAAATAGGTTTCACGTATAACAACACCAGATATAGTTATAGAAAAAAAACTTAACACAAATTAAACCTAAATAATTCAATCCCAGGTTGACCCTAGAATCTTTTTGGAGTCTAATTATTTTTTATAAATGACTTTTAATTTAAAAGATAAATTAATTAATGGAGATAGCTTGAAGGAATTAAAAAAAATTCCTAGTGAGTCTTTTGATTTAATTTTTGCTGATCCTCCTTACAACCTCCAATTAAAAAATAAATTAACTCGACCAGATAGATCAAAAGTTAAAGCAGTTAATGACAAATGGGATCAATTTCAAAGTTTTAAGAAGTATGATGATTTTACTTATGCTTGGTTAAATGAATGTAAAAGAATTTTAAAAAAAAATGGAGCGATTTGGGTAATTGGAAGCTATCATAATATTTTTAGAGTTGGCAATGCAATTCAAAATTTAGGCTTTTGGATTTTAAATGATGTTATTTGGAATAAAAAAAATCCTATGCCAAATTTTAGAGGTACTCGATTTACTAACGCTCATGAAACTTTAATTTGGGCATCAAAATCAGAAAAATCAAAATATACTTTTAATTATAAATCTTTAAAATGCTTAAATGATGATCTCCAAATGAGATCTAATTGGGATTTACCAATTTGTAATGGAGCGGAACGACTTAGAAAAAACGGAAAAAAAGTTCATTCAACTCAAAAACCTGAGGCTTTACTTCATAGAATTTTATTAGCA
This sequence comes from Candidatus Pelagibacter sp. TMED106, assembly GCA_002170275.2. Taxonomy (GTDB): domain Bacteria; phylum Pseudomonadota; class Alphaproteobacteria; order Pelagibacterales; family Pelagibacteraceae; genus Pelagibacter. The sequence goes on from NHFH02000012.1 coordinate 42,430, forward strand.
ACCTCAAATAAAAAAGATTTAGTTTTAGATCCTTTTTTAGGTTCAGGAACTACTGCAACAGTTGCCAAAAAATTAGGTAGAAATTATTATGGTATAGAAAAAGAAAAAGCCTATTTTAAAGCTGCAGAACAAAGATTAAAAAATACAAAACCTATTGAAGATGATTGGTTAGATACTCTTAAAAATAATAGATCTAAACCAAGAATACCTTTTGGCTCATTAGTTGAACTAGGAATAATAAAACCAGGAACAAATATTTTTGACAATAAAAAGAAAGTTAATGCGAAAATCATGGCGGATGGTAGTATTAAACATGCTCAAACAGAAGGTTCAATTCATAAAGTGGCAGCTACTATTCTTGGTGCTGAAAGCTGCAATGGATGGACTTATTGGCATTACAATTTAGATGGCGCGGTAGTTCCAATCGATTATTTAAGACAAAGATTGATCTCTAATAACTAATTTTTATAAATTTTTCCTAAATAAGATTCTAAGAACTTTCTATTTTTTACTAATCTTTTCAAAAAAATATTTCTAAAAAATGTAATTAAAGGATTAGATAAATGAAAAACAAACTGATTAATCTTTGATCTAATGTTAACCATTTTAGTTTTGTTTACTCTATTCTTGAAAAAATTACCTTCAGTATTATTTTTGATACTTTTGAATAACTCATATGCACCCTCTATTGACTGTGATGCCCCTTGAGCAAAAGACGGAGGGAAAGCAAAAAAAGCATCACCAATTAAATGAATATGATTATTTCGAAATCGATAAAAATTATCACTAACAAACACTGGAAAAATTTTTAATTCTTTAAGATCATCTATAAATTCTTTATTTTTTATAGGAATCTTTCCTAAAACCTTTTGAATAAAAACTTTATCATTAAATAATGAATGATTTTTTTTTTCTAAATTTGACAGATGATATTTCATTATAGCTATAAAATTTAAGTCTCCAAAAGAATTTACTGGATAAATTACTTGATGGAAATTTGATCCTAGAAATAAAGAAATATTTTTATTGTCTATGTCGTCATGAATTCTGGATAAGGAGCCTCTTATTGCTAATGTATCGTTATATCTTGGTTTAACTTGGTTATTTGAAAGAATACTTTTGCTTTTTGAGAAGACTCCATCAGAAATTATTAAATAATCACATTCATCAATCTCATCATTTTCAAAAGAAAGTAAAATTTTATGATCTTGTTGGTCAATCTTTGAAAGATTACAGCCATTCTTTATTTCATTTCCTAAATCTTTTTTTAAAAAATTGATTAAAACAGATCTTTTTAAAGTGGTGTATTTGTAATCATCTGAATTAAAGTCGGAAATATTTAATTCACATATTTTATTAAAACTTTTATTAGAATAAAAATTAATTTTATCCGGGGTAAATTTTTCATCTTTTCTTAATCTATCAAATCCAATTTCATTCAAAAGTTTGATACTATTGACTGATAATTGAATTCCATAACCCTCATCTAAATTAATTGATTTATTTTTTTCATAAATTTTAATTTGATAATTTGAATTTTTTTTGAATAAATTTGCAATAAATAATCCTGATATCCCAGCTCCAATAATGGCAATTTTTTTCATTAATTACTCTCCAAATATTTAACAACCTTTTTTGTAAATGTTGGTAAAATATAATTCTTTATTTTTTTTTTATCTACCCAATAAGATGAAGGTAGTTTTTTATTATTTTTTGAATATTGAATCTCAATGTTCATATTCATGTTTGACATTTTAAAATTTAAATTTTGATTAAAATTTTTTGGATTAGATAGTTCTTCCATAGGGAATATTATTAAATTCTTTAAAAAATTGAACTTGGTATTTTTAATTAATAAGTACCTTTGATTTTTTTTATAAATTTTTAAGATGAAATATTTATTTTTATTTTTTTTTATATTCTTTTTAATGCTAAAATCATTCTTTTTGAAAGATTTACAATTTTTTGAGATAGGGCATTTAGTACATAAAGGATTATTTGGTTTGCAAATTAATGCTCCTAACTCCATTAAGGCTTGAGCATAGTCACTTGACCTTGATGATATTCCAAATATAGATTTTTTTTTAATCAGGTTATCTTTTTGTGTCTCTTTGTCCTTTTTTAAATAAAGATATCTTTTTAACACTCTTTCTATGTTTCCATCTAAAGGTATGTACGGCTTATTAAAAACAATCGCTAAAATGGCACTCGCAGTATAATATCCTATTCCAGGTAGTGAAATCAAATCTTCAAAATTATTAGGTAATTTTCCATGAAAATTTTTAATGATAACTTGTGCAGTTTTTTTTAAATTCCTTACCCTAGAATAATATCCAAGACCCTCCCAAAGTTTTATAAGTTTTTTATTTTGAGATTTTGCAAGAATTTTAAGATTGGGGACATTTTTTATAAATCTATTAAAATATGGTATTACGGTTACAACCTGTGTTTGTTGCAACATAAATTCGCTTACTAAGGTGAAATACTGTCTTTTTTGTAAACAAACATTTTTTCGCCATGGTAATGATCTTTTATTAATATCATACCATTTAAGAATATTTTTTGTTATTAATTGTTCTTTCATATGCAATTTAAAAATAATACTAAGCAGAGAAATGGAACCATTCAAGGTTTAAGATCCTTTAAAGACACTTTGCCAAAAATATAAAAAGAGTTATTAAGAAAAAAGGCCATATTTATTCCGAAACCTTAAGTAATTGGAAATACATTGTTGGGGATAACTTGTTTAAAATTTGTTATCCAAAATCCTTTAGAAGCTCAAATAAGTTTGGCGTAAGTACTTTGTTTATAATGGTGAAAAGAGGCAATGAAGTTGACTTGGAATATTCAAAAAAAGATATAATAGAAAAATTGAATAGTTTTTTTGGATATTCAGTTGTAGAAAAATTAAAGTTTACAAGTTTTGATGATGAAAAAAAAATATCTGGTAATTTTAATATAGAAAAATCAAATGTGACAATTAATAAATATCATCAAAAAATTAATAGTGTTAAAAATGAAAAAATAAAAAAATCACTAATCAACTTAACAAAGGTATTTAAGGGAAAATGAAAAAAATAATTTTTTTGATGTTTATTATTATTGGCTCAAATAATAATCTATTTGCTGATAATTCTGATGAAATTAAAAGAATTGTTGAAGGAAATAAAGATGCCAAAATAATAATTATTGCCTATGAGTCACTAACTTGTGGGCACTGTGCAAATTTCCACAAAGAGGTTTATCCTGAACTAAAAAAAGAATTCATCGATAAAGGTCTAGTAAAAATTGAATTTAGAAATTTTCCATTAGATATGGCAGCACTTAACGCATCAAAGATTGCCCACTGCAAAAATGATGGAGACTCAAATTTATTACATATCTTGTTTCGTAACCAAAAAAAGTGGGCAAAAGGTGAAAACATAGAGGAGGCTAATAATCATTTAAAAAAACTCCTAGACAGTGAAGGAATAAACTTAGATTTTGAAAGGTGTATTGCAAAAAAAAATATTGAAGATTATGTTTTAAATGATCGAATCGAAGGTGTAAAAAAATTTGAAATTAATGCTACTCCTACGATAATAATTAATGATAAAAAGTTTGATAAAACACTAAATTATAAAAATTTAAAAAAATACATAGAAAAACTGATATAAGTTAATCCATGGAGTTTAAAAAAATCTATCTTAATGGATTTAAGTCTTTTGCGGAAAAAACAAATTTTCTCATTGAAGAAGGTTTGACTGGAATTGTAGGACCCAATGGATGTGGAAAGTCAAACATAGTTGAATCATTGAGATGGGTGATGGGAGAAACATCAGCAAAAAGTATGCGAGGATCTGGCATGGAAGATGTGATCTTTTCAGGTACTTCAAACAAAGCCTCAAAAAATATTGCTGAAGTTTCAATTAGTCTTGATAACAATGATAATGATGCCCCTTTACAATATAAAGATTTAGACAAAATTGAAGTGAGAAGAAAAATTGAAAAAGACAAAGGGTCTAAATTTTATATAAATGATAAAGAAGTTAGGGCTAGAGATGCGCAAATGTTTTTTGCAGATTTATCGACTGGTGCACATTCTCCATCAATGATTAGCCAAGGACGAATAGGAGCGTTAGTTACTGCAAAGCCAGCTGATAGAAGAACAATATTAGAAGAAGCAGCAAATATTTCTGGACTTCATGTGAGAAGGCACGAAGCAGAACTGAGATTAAATGCAGCAGAAAATAATTTAAAAAGAGCAGATGAATTAAGAAAACAGCAAGAAAAACAGTTAGCGAGTCTACAAAAACAAGCTGAAGAAGCTACAAAATATAAAGCTATATCTGATGAAATTAAAAAAATAGAAGCCGGATTATATTATTTAAAGTTATTAAATATCGACGATGAAATTAAAATTGAAAATGTGATCAACACTGAAGCGGAAGGTGAAGTAAGCGGATTTAACCAAAAAATTAACTATTTCGAAAATCTAATTAAAACTGAAACTAATAAAGTTTCTCCTTTAAGGGAAAAAAATATTGAGAATTTATCAAAAATACAACGTTTAAATTTAGAATTACAAAATTTAGATGAAGAAAATATTAGAACTCAGGACGAAATAGAAAATATCAAAAAATCACTTAAAACTCTTGAGGAAGATATAGATAGAGAAAAAGGAATAGTTATTGATGCAAATTCAAATGAAAAAAGACTTAAAGAAGAAAAAAATGAATTAATTGAAATAGATTCTAAATATTTTGAAACAGAAAAAATGTCTAATGAGAGTTTGAGCTCTACAAAAGATAAGTTAAAAAATGAAATAGAAAAAATTAAAGAATTGATAAATATGAAAAAAAATGAAGAAGCAATAACTATTCTTGATAATTGTAAAATAATCATAGAAGAATATGCTGATAGTTATAGTAAGAATCAAAATATCAAAAAAGAATCAATAAAAAGAAACGAAAGAATTAAAACAATTGAGTCAGAAACTGAAAGTTGGAAAAATTTACTTTTAAATTCTGAAAAAATGGTAAAAGAATTAAGTGAAAGAAAAAATAAATTGTCTACTCAATTAAATGAACTTGATCAAAGACCAAAAATCCAGGCTGAAAAAAAAGGAGAAATTTCTGAAGCTTTAAGAGTTTCTGAAAAGGAAAAAATAGAAAATGAAACTATAATTGAAGAAACAGATAAAAAGATAAATTCTTTAAGAATTGAATTAAATGATGTTCAAGAAAAATCAATCCAAATAAGAGAAAGAAAAGCTAGTTCAGGAGCAACTATTGAAGGATTAAAAAAAAGAAAAGATGATTTGTTGGAAAGAGTTAGTTCAGAACTTAATCTTAATGAAGATAATATTTTAGAAAATTCGAATCTAAATGGTTTAGAGGAATTACCAGATGCGATATCCCAAGAAGAAAGTTTAGATGCAAAAAAACGAGAAAGAGACAAATTAGGATCTGTTAATTTGCGTGCTGATGAAGAAACAAATAAATACGAAACTGAAATAAAGAAGATGGAACAAGATAGAGCAGATCTAGTATCAGCAATTGTGAAATTAAAAGAAAGTATTAATGAATTAAATCAAAAGGGAAGACAAAGACTTTTAGATGCTTTTGAAAAAGTAAATAGAAAATTTAATGAAGTTTATACAAAATTATTTAATGGTGGAAGTGCTAAGCTCGAATTAGTGGACTCTGACGATCCACTTGAGGCAGGTCTTGAAATGTTAGTAAGTCCTCCTGGTAAAAGATTACAATCTATAACTCTTTTGTCTGGTGGAGAACAAGCATTGACTGCTTTGTCTCTGATTTTTGCAGTATTTTTAACAAATCCATCTCCAATATGTGTATTAGATGAGGTTGATGCACCTTTAGACGATGCCAATGTAACTAGATTTTGTAATTTACTAGAAGAATTAATAAAAATAACTAACACAAAATTTATTATTGTAACTCACCATGCATTAACAATGTCGAAAATGAACAGACTTTATGGAGTAACGATGCCAGAAAAAGGTATAAGTCAATTAGTTGCTGTTGATTTACAAAAAGCCGAGAGTATGGTTGCTTAGATTAAATGCCAAAAGATACATTCAAAACTCGCTTAGAGATTGCAAAATCAAAAATTTTTAAGAGAAATTTAAATAAAAACAATCAACCATCGTCATCTATAGGGACAGCCTTCAAAATGAGCACTGAATTAGTCTCTGCAGTCGCAGTTGGGACAATTATTGGGTTTCTTTTAGACAAGACCTTTGGTACTAAGCCTTGGTTAATATTAATATTTTTTTTTGTAGGTGTCGTTGCTGGAATAGTAAATGTTATTAAATCTGCAAATAAAATGCAAAAATAGACTTAAAGAATAAAGAATTATGGCCACAAATCCGATGCACCAATTCGAAGTATATAGAATTGGGCCAGAAATAAAATTAGGATCAATTGACATTTCATTTACGAATGCAAGTTTATTTATGGTAATTAGTTCACTTGCAATTTTATTAGTTTTTAATTTTGGTTCAAAAAAAAATTCTATTTTACCAAACAAAATTCAATTATTATCTGAATTAAGCTATACTTTTGTTTCTAAGATGATTAATGACACTGCCGGATCTAAGGCGAAACCTTATTTTTCTTTTATTTTTTCACTATTCATGTTTGTTTTGTTTTGTAATATGTTTGGAATGATACCTTATACTTTTACAGTAACTAGTCATATTATTGTTACATTTATTTTAGCAGCATTTATTTTTATTGGGGTAACAGTAATCGGTTTTGTAAAACATGGGTTGGGTTATCTAAAATTATTTGTTCCAAGTGGGGTTCCAGTGGTTCTTTTGCCTTTAATTGTAATCATCGAAATTATTTCTTATTTAAGTAGACCAATAAGTCTTTCGGTACGTTTGTTTGCTAACATGATGGCTGGACATACTATGATGAAAGTTTTTGGAGGCTTTGTAATAAGTTTAGGAATAGTTGGTGGATGGCTTCCACTAAGTTTTTCGGTTGCTCTAACGGGTTTGGAGATATTAGTTGCTTTTCTTCAAGCTTATGTTTTTGCAATCTTAACCTGCATCTATTTAAATGATGCATTAAATTTACACCATTAATTAACAAAAGGAGGATATAATGGAGTTAGAAGCAGCAAAAATGATCGGAGCAGGGCTAGCGGCGATAGCTTTAGCTGGAGCCGGTGTTGGAATTGGAATTATTTTTGGTAATTACCTTTCTGGTGCAATGAGAAATCCATCTGCAGCTCAAAAACAATTTCCTAATCTTTTATTAGGATTTGCTTTAGCAGAAGCTACTGGTCTATTTGGATTAGTTGTGGCATTAATTATTTTATTTGCATTTTAGATTTAATGATTAAAAAAATATTATTTCAGTCAATATTTTTAAGCTTTCTATTTACATTGAAAGCTTTTGCTGCTGAGAGTGGGGGTATGCCTCAATTAAATCCTGAGTTTTGGATTTCTCAAATTTTCTGGTTAACAATAACTTTTGGAATTTTATACATTTTATTATCTAGATTTATACTTCCAAGAATAAGCAATAACTTAGAGACAAGAAAATCACAAATTTCAGAAAACATTGAGGCCGCTGACAAACAAAGAAAAGATAGTGAGTTAAAAATAAAAGAATATGAAAAAACTATTTTAGATACTAAAAATAAAGCTAAAACTTACTTTCAACAATCTAGAGAAAAAATAATCAAAGATATAAATATCAAAAGAGAAAGTTTAGATAAAGATCTTTCAGAGGAGGTAAAGAAAGCTGAAACTGAAATTCAAAATTTAAAAAATCAAGCTCCTCAAAAGATCAATAAAATTGCAATTGAAACTTCTAAAGATTTGGTACAGCAACTTATAGGTGTTGAAGTAAATAATAGTAGTATTTCAGCTATTGTAGATGATCTTTCAAAAAAAAACTTAGGTAAATATTATGGCAATTGATGCAACATTTTGGGTAGCAGTATCATTTGCTATTTTTTTTGGTGGTTTGATTTATTTGAAAATACCTCAAAAGATTAATGATATTCTAAATAAACTTATACTAGAGATTAAAAATGAAATTGATGAGAGTGAAAAATTGAGATCTGAAGCTAAAATTTTATTAGACAACGCTCAAAGTAAATTGGATACAGCGACAAATGTTAGTAAGGAAATAATGGAACAAGCAAAAAAGGATAGTGATAGACTTATCATAGAAATGAATGATAAATTTCATAAATCAGCTGAAATTAAAAAAAATCTTACCCAGGTTAAGATTATACAAATGAAAGAAGCTGCAATTAAAGAAATTAAAGATGCTTCTATAAAAGTCGCTGTAGATTCTGTTAAAAAAATTATTACTACCTCAATTGACAAATCAAAACTTGATAATCTTTTTGATAAAAATTTAGAGGAAACTAAAGCTTCTCTTAAAAAGATTAATTCATAATTCTCTTACAATTTTAATAAAAAGTTATAAATTATGGAGATGAAATCAATTGTAATAGGATCAGGTTTTGGTGGGATAGCTGCTGCTTTAAGATTAAAAGCTAAAAATCATAATGTTACATTAATTGAAAAACATTGTGACCTTGGTGGTAGAGCCAGAATATTCAAAAAAAATGGTTTTACATTTGATGCTGGACCCACTGTAATTACAGCTCCTTATTTAATCGAAGAACTCTTTCAACTTTTTAATAAAAAACCAGAGAATTATATAAAGCTCACCCCTCTTAAGATTTGGTATAGATTTATTTATGAAGATGGTGATCAGTTTGATTATTCAGGTGACGAAGAAGAAATGAAAAAGCAAATTAAAAGAATAAGTATAGATGATGTTGAAGGGTACGAAAAACTTGTAAAATTTACTAAAAAAATATTTGATAAAGGATTTACAGAACTTGCAGATGTATCTTTTGATAAACCTTTGGTGATGATGAAACAGCTGCCCTCTCTCTTAAAATTAAAGAGTTATAAGTCTGTCTATTCGTTAGTTTCTGATTATATTAAAAATGAGAAATTAAGACGTATGTTAAGTATGCATCCATTATTGGTTGGTGGAAACCCTTTTACAACAACTTCAATTTATGGATTGATACTATATTTAGAAAAAAAATGGGGCATACACTATTCAATGGGTGGTACTGGAAATATAATTAATGGCTTAGAAAAACTAATGATGGAAGAAGGAATTGAGATCATAAAAGGTCAAGAGGTCAAAAATATTATTTCAAAGAATAATAAAATTAAGGGAGTAAAACTAGACAACCAAAAAGAGATAAATGCAAACAATGTTATATGTAATGCAGACCCACCTGCTGTGTACGAAAAGCTTCTTAGCCAAACTAAAAATAGTACTCTATTTAAGTGGAAGCAAAAAAGAATGCAATATTCTATGGGTCTTTTTGTTTACTATTTTGGAACTAAAAAAACATACCCAAATGTCGAACATCATACAATCAAGTTTGGTGACAAGTATAAAGAACACTTAAATGATATATTTGATAAAAAAAAATTAAATAATGACATAAGTTACTATCTGCATAGACCCTCTGCTACAGATAAAACTATGGCACCGGAGGGAAATGATTGCTTCTATGTGCTAGTTCCAGTTCCAAATAATCAGTCCAAAATTGATTGGAAAATTGAAGGTGATAAAATGAAAGATTTAGTAATAGATAAAATGGAAAGAGCTTTATTACCTAATCTGAGAGAAAATATTATTGAAGACTTTTATTTAACCCCAGATTATTTCGAAAAAGAGCTAAATACAAAATTTGGCTCCGGGTTTTCTATACAACCAAAATTTACACAATCTGCTTATTTTAGATTCCATAATAAATCTGAGGTTTGTGATGGATTATACTTTGTTGGTGCAGGAACGCATCCTGGTGCAGGTGTGCCTGGTGTGCTATCCTCTGCAAAAGTTTTAGATAAGATTATATAATGTCTAATAAAAACTACCTGTCAATTTATGCAAAGTCCTTTAATTGGGCTGGTTTCTTTTTGCCAAATAAAACTTATCAAAAATGTTCCTCTCTATATGATTTTTGTAGAACTGTAGATAATATCGCAGACCATGATGGTGAATTAGATATCAAAAAAAAAAATTTATCAGCTTTTAAAAATGATTTTATTAATAAAAATTACAATAATATAATAATTAAGAATATGTGGAATCTTATGAATAATCATCTGATTTCAATAAAAATTGTTGAAGACTTATTTAATGGTGTTGAATCAGATTTAAATAAAAAAGTCCAATTAGACAATAAAAAAGATTTGATAATTTATTCTTACAGAGTCGCTGGCACAGTGGGCTTAATGATGGCAAAAATTTTAAATGTTAAAGATCAAAATTCAATGAAAGCTGCTGTAGACTTGGGTATTGCAATGCAATTAACAAATATCGCTAGGGATGTTGTGGAAGATTCGAATATTAACAGATTTTATATTAAGAATGATTATGAAACAATATGTAACACTTTAGCCTTAGCTGATTTATTTTACAAAAGTTCATTTACAGCTATAAAGCAAATACCTTTTAAATTTAGATTTGCCATACTTGTTGCTAGAAGAGTATATAAAAAAATAGGTGATAAAATTTTAAGAACAGGAAATATAGAGGCTTATAATAAAGCAGGTAAGATTTATGTAAATAATATTGAAAAAATTTTTCAAACAATTTTTTCAATATTTGATTTAATAACACTTATATTAACAAAACAAAAAAGTAGCTATATGAATAATGAACATTTTTTAATTAGTGAGGAAATAAATTTAGATGAAAGAATTTGATTATATAATTTTAGGTGGAGGCTGTGCTGGTTTATCTTTAGCTTATGAGCTAGATATTAATAAAAAATTAAATAAAAAAACTTTAGCTATAATTGAAACTAGAGATAAATATAAAAGAGATAAAACATGGTCATTTTGGAAAGTTACTGATCATAATTTTGATGATTGTGTTATCAAAAGCTGGAACAATTTTTCTATCAATAGCAAATTAGGATCACATGAAGTTGTAAATAAAGAATATCCTTACCAAAGTATAGATAGTGGTTTATTCTATAGAAAAGTCTTAAATCAATTAAAACAAAATAAAAATATTCAATTTTTTAAAAATACAGATCAATTAAATTTAAACAATTCATTTATATTTAATAGCATTCCATCAAAAGGAGATTATTCAACAAATCTTTGGCAACATTTTAAAGGTATAGAAATTGAAACTCCTAAAGATATTTTTGATGATGAAATTTTTAACTTAATGGATTTTGATTGTGATCAAAGAGATAATGTACACTTTTTTTATACTTTACCTTTTGCAAAAAATAAGGCTTTAATTGAAACAACTTGGCTCTCAAAAATGGATGGTAAATCTTTAAATGATTATGATATTCAATTAGAAATATATATCAAAGAAACTCTTAAAATAGAAAATTACAAAATTAATTATCAAGAAGAAGGAGCAATACCTTTGTTTTATCCAGAGAATAAAACAGATAAAAATAAAATAAATATTGGATCTGCTGGAGGCATGACCCGTTTAAGCACTGGTTATACTTTTCTTAATATTCAGGATCATAGCAAATATATAACTAATAATATTGAAAAAATTCAAAATACAAAAGTTTACCATATTGGAAAAAAGTATGAATTACTTGATTATATATTTTTAAATGTTTTGAAAAATAATCCAGATAAAATGACAAAAATATTTTTAAATATGTTTAAAGCATCTTCTAAAACAGTTATAAAATTTCTATCAAATAAAAGTAATTTTTTTGAGGATTTGGGAATAATTTTAAAAATGCCTAAATGGATATTTATTAAAAATATTTTTTAAATTAGATGAATAAAATAAATTATTATCATTCATTAATTTTTTTTAATTTTTGTATATTATTATCAGCATTTGAATTTTTAAGAAATAATAATCTACTTATTTTATGTTTGTTTCTTATATTAAGTTTGGGAATTTCACATGGAGCATTAGATCATATAAAGGGGAAAAAAATTTTAAAAATACTAAATTATAAATCTACCTCAACATTCTATATTTTATATATTTGTATTGGGGCAAGTATAATTCTGTTATGGCTATTATTTTCTAGCATTTTATTATTAATTTTTTTATTAGTCGCATCATACCATTTTGGTAAAGAAGACTCTGAATTTATAAATGATAAATCTAATTCTGATTTAATTTATTTTTTTAAAGGATCTTTGATAATAACGGCCCCCTTATTATTTCATAAAACTAAAACTCTAGATATTTTTATTAATCTAAATTTTGATATTTCACAAAGTTTATTTATATCGAATGAATTTCTATACATATTTATAGTGATTAGTTTTTTTGCAAATGTTATTATTTCATTAAATAAACAATTAGATATAAAATCACTACTATTGATGGACTTTTTATCCATCCTACTACTTAACTACTTCTTGAATCCAATTTTAGCATTTACTATTTATTTTTGCTTTTTACACTCTATTAGACATTCATTTAAATTATCTAATGAGCTAAATAAAAAAAATTTTATTAAAGGATTTAAAGAATTTTTAATAAAAGCAATACCATTAACTATTTTAACTGCTGTTTTATTCTTAATTTCACTATTTTTTTTAAATAAATATTACTTTTTAGATAATGCTATATCAAAAGTAATATTTATTGGTTTGGCGTCTTTAACCTTTCCACATATATTGCTGGAATATTTTTTAGAAAAAAATGAAACGCAAAGAAATTAAAATTTTACTTGCCGCCCCTAGAGGGTTCTGTGCTGGTGTAGAGCGTGCTATAGAAATTGTAAAAAAGAGTATTGATAAATATGGAGCGCCGGTTTATGTCAGGCATGAAATTGTTCATAACAAGTACGTGGTGGATGGTTTAAAAAAAATTGGTGCTATTTTTGTTGAAGAGCTTGAAGAAATTAAAGATAAATCTAGACCAGTAATTTTTTCTGCTCACGGGGTACCAAAAAAAGTTCCCGCTGAAGCAGAAAAATTAAAAATGGAATATGTGGATGCAACGTGTCCTCTTGTATCAAAAGTTCATAGAGAAGCAGAAAATTTAAATAAAAATGGAATTCAAATTTTATTAATTGGCCACAAAAATCATCCGGAAGTTATAGGAACTATGGGTCAAATACCTAAGGGTGAAATAGATCTTATTGAAAATATTTATGATGCTAACAATTATCAAAATAAATCTAATAAGAAATTAGCTTTTGTAACACAAACAACTCTTTCTGTTGATGATACAAAAGAAATAATATTAGCATTAAAGAAAAAATTTCCAGAAATCAAAGAGCCAAAAAAAGAAGATATTTGTTATGCAACAACAAATAGACAAGCTGCTGTTAAAAAAATTGCAGAAAAGTGTGATATGTTTTTTGTTATTGGAAGCAGAA
>NHFH02000019.1 GCA_002170275.2 Candidatus Pelagibacter sp. TMED106
TATAAAATAATATGAAAAAAATAGATAATATTTTATTAATTAGTTTTTTGTTATTTATTTGTTCCTGCTCTTCAATCCCAAAAAATACATCAAATAGTTGTGCAATATTTAATGAAAAATATTTATGGTACAAGCATGCTAAAAAAACTGAATTAAAATGGGGGACACCTATTTATGTTCAACTAGCTATTATTAAAATGGAGTCTGATTTTGATTGGTTAGCTAAACCTGATAGACAAAAAATATTTAAAATAATACCTTATAAAAGACCATCAAGTTCTTTTGGTTATTCACAAGCTGTAAAAGGAACTTGGGAACAATACAAAAAAGAAACTGGGAATAAATTAGCAACAAGAGTAAGGTTTAAAGATAGTGTGGATTTTATAGGATGGTATACAAACAAAACTACTTCTATTTTAAAAATTTCTAAAAAAGATACTTTTAGACAATATCTTGCTTATCATGAAGGATGGGGAGCTTACAAGTATTATAGAAATAATCCAAAAGTAATACTTTTAGCAAAAAAAGTTAAAAAACAATCAGATAAATACAGATCACAATTAAGAAAATGTCAGAAGAGATTAAATAAAAATAAATTTATAATTTTTTAACGAAGTTGTTTCTTTAATTCTTTTGAAACAGCATTTATACTTTTAGTATTTTTTCCTATTAATAAATAAATAGAAGGTATTATGTAAAGTGTAAAAAAAGTAGAAAATATCATACCTGCGAAGATTGTTATTCCAACTGTTAATCTGCTAGCTGCTCCAGGACCACTACTTATAACCAATGGAAGCACACCTATTATCGTAGATAAAGACGTCATTAATACAGGTCTAAGCCTTAAATTTGCTGACTCAATTATTGCTTTTTCAATTTCTTTACCTTCATCTCGAAGTTGATTTGCAAACTCAACAATTAAAATTCCATTTTTTGCTGCAAGACCAATTAAAATAATAAGAGCAATCTGACTAAAAATATTTATAGAACTTCCCACTACTAACAAACCCAGAATACCTCCAAAAATTGCCAATGGAACAGTTAACATTATTGTGAAAGGGTGTTTGAAGCTTTCAAATTGAGCTGCCATTACAAGATAAGCAGTTAATAAAGCTAGAGCAAATATTATATAAATTTGATAGCTTGTTTCTTTTAATTCTTCACTTTCTCCTTTATACTCAATTCTAGCATTAGGAGTCTTTTCTTTAACAATATTTTCTAGGAAACTTAAAGCTTCACTGAGTGTATAATTCTCTTCTACTCTTGCTGAAATTGTAACTGCTTTTTGTCTATTATATCTAACTAAAAAAGGTGCTGTCCCTTCTTCTTCAAGAGAAACTAAATTTGATATTGAAACTAATTTACCATTATTTTTTGATCTAACGTAAACCTTATTAAGATTAGAAGGTTCTTGTCTATTTTTAATGTCTCCTTGTAAAATTATAGAGTATTCTTTACCATCTTTTGTAAATTTAGTTACATTTCTTGAACCAAATATTGTTTCTATTGATTTACCAATTTCTATTGTAGAGACACCCAAATCTGAGGCTTTTTTTTGATCAATTTTGACTTTGAGTATTGGCTTGTTTCTATTGAAATCATCTTCAATATTTATGAGTTTTTTATTTTTTCTTGCTTCTCTTTTTATAATTTCTTTCCATTCTATCAATTCTTGATAAGTGTTTCCTAAAATTACAAATTGAACTGGTTTTTGTATTCCGCCAGTTCTTATTCCTTGAGGCATAATTGGAAAAGCTAAAACCCCCGGAACTTTGGAAATCTTTCGAAAAGAATCCATCATTATTCTTTTTCCATCTCTTTTTCTCTTATCCCAATGTTCTAATAGAACAATAATAAATCCTGAATTTACTTGTTTACTACTTTTGCCAAAGCCTGGGACCCTTAAAATTAATCTTCTGTATTCTCCTTTTCCAACTTCTGGTAATAAAAATTTTTCGATCTCTTGAGCTTTAGAAGATGTATATTCAAAGCCCGAGCTTTGTGGTGCTTTTATTATTACAAAAAAAGCTCCCCTGTCTTCTTCTGGCATTAATTTTTTTGGAGCAAATATGAATACTGAAATAGTCAAAACTAAAATTACAACTAAAAATGAAATGATTATTTTTTTTTTTCTTATCCAGTATAATAAAGTTTTTTTATAAAATTCTTTAAATTTATTTTGTTGTTTTTCAAAACTTAAACTTATTTTTGATTTAGTATTTTTTTTTGTTAAAATCTTACTAGCAATCATTGGGCTTAGAGAAAGTGCTACAAAGCTAGAAATTATTACTGCAGCTGACAAAGTGACAGCTGTTTCAGTGTAAAGAACCCCACTTAAACCTTTTATAAATATCAAAGGAATAAAAACAGCAACCAAAACTAATGTAGTTGCTATAATCGCAAAAGATACTTGTTTTGACCCTTTATAAGCGGCAACCAGAGCAGATTCTCCATTTTCCATTCTTCTAACAATATTTTCTAGCATAACGATTGCATCATCAACTACTATTCCAATTGCTAGGACTAAAGCCATTAATGTAAATAAATTTATAGAAAAATCAAAAAAGTATATTGCTAAAAAAGTTGATATTAATGATACAGGGAGAGCAACTAATGGAACAACTAAAGCTCTTATATTACCTAGAAATAAGTAAATTATTATAGTAACTAAAATTAGCGCAATAAATAAAGTTTTGTAAACTTCAGAGATGGCAGAGGATATATAATTACTTCTGTCAAAAGATACCTCTAGAGCAGTGCCATCGGGTAGAGAAGGTCGAATTTCTTTTATTTTTTTTTTTAATTTTGAGGCGACTTTTATAGTATTAGCGTCTGATTGTTGATATATTCCTATTCCCACAACCTGTTTACCATTTCCTTTAAAAAGTGTTCTGGTAGAAACTGGTCCAAATTCTACTCTAGCAACATCTGATAATTTTGTAATAGAGCCATCTATTGATTTTTTTAATGGTAAATTTTTGTATGATTGTAATTCAGTATATGCATTTTCTAATTTAATTGTTAAATCAATATCTTTAGACTCAATTCTTCCTGCAGGTAATTCTAAATTTTCAGATCTTAATATTTCTTCGATTTCTTGAGTGGTTAAATCTCTTGCTGCAAGAGCTATAGGATCCAACCAAACTCTTAAAGAAAGTTCTCTTTCTCCACCCAATCTAACTCTTCCCACACCTTCAACTGTAGCAAAATAATCTGTTAAATATCTATCAGCATAATCTGTTAACTCTAGATCTGACATAAATTCTGAGCTAAAACTTATCCACATCGTTGTTCTAAAACCTGCGGATTGTTTATAAATTTCAGGAGCATTTGCTTCTTCAGGTAAATTATCTAAAACTCTTGCAATTGAACTTCTCACATCATTAGTTACATCGTCTAAATCTAAACCAGTTTCAAAAGTCATTTGAATTCTTGATGATTCATCTTCACTAGTAGACTCTATACTGACTAATCCTGGGGTTCCTCCAACTCTATCTTCAATTTTTTGAGTAATTTGAGTATCAACCACATTAGCCGCTGCGCCTTTGTAATCTGTTTGAATAGTTACAATCGGTCTTTGTACATCTGGAAGTTCATCAGTTGGTATTTCATTGAATACAACTAAACCAAAAATCACCATTATTAGACTCATCACTGAGGCTACTACAGGTCTTTTTATTGATAAATCTGTTAAGAACATTTTATAAATTACTTGTTAGTTACTTTAACTTTCATTTTATTTCTTACCTTTGTAATTCCTTCTTTAACTATTTCATCATCCAAACTTATTCCACCTTCGATTAATACTTTACCAAAATTTCTTTTTCCTATTTTTACTTCAGTCTTTTCAACTGTTTGATCTTCCAATACTTTATAAACAAAAGCTGTATTACCTTGTATTAATAAAGAAGTTTCCGAAACACCAATTGCATTGGTTGTATTATAAATGATTTTTGCATTTAACAACATTCCTGGTACAAGTTCTGATTTTGGATTTGCAATTTTTATACTACTTAGTACAGATCTTGTACTTGGATCAACTCTAGAACTAACTGAGTCGATTACTCCTTTAAAAATTTTATCAAAAGAATCTGTTGAAACATCAACTTCTAAACCAGGTTTCAATATACTCAAATATATCTCAGGAACTTTTATATCTAGCATTATAAAAGATGTATCGTCTAAAGTTAAAATAAAAGAGTCTGTACCCAGTACCCCAGTAGCTATTTCTCTTTTGCCTAATATACCTCTAAAAGGTGCTAAAATTTTTTCCTCTTTAAGTTCTATAATAATCTCATTTTTATTTATAATATTTCCTAAATTTAAATTTTGGTTAATTACATCCTCTTTTTTAATTCTAAAATTTTTAGTTTTTAGAGCAAGAGCAGTTCCAAAGGTTTCAATGCTATCGAAGAATTTAGAATTTTGAACAATTTCAGTAATAATTCCAGGAGGTGGTCTTTTAGAAAATTTTTTTTCAAAATGTTTTCCTACAAAGTATCTTCCTGCAATAATTATAAAAATAACTATAAATAAGGTAATTATAAATATTGTTAATTTATTATAAGATTTCATTCGGGATATTTACCATACTCACTCCAAGAACCATCATAAATAATTGGCGCATATTTAGGCTTAATTATTGAATAAGCAAAAGCAAGTACTGCTGCTGTAACACCTGATCCACATGAAAAAACAATATTGTTATTTAATTCACAAGTTGAGTGAAATTTTTTTGCAATTTCAGCTTTTTTGACAAAAGTCCCATCAGAACTAATCAAATCAGAAAAGGGAAGACAAAAAGAATTTTTAATTGATCCACTTCTTAAGCCTTTTCTTGGTTCAGGAGTCTCTCCGTTAAATCTTTTTTTACTTCTAGCATCTATAATTGCAAAATTTTTTTCAAGAATATTTTGATCAATTTCTTTTTTATTTTTTACTAATTCTTTTTTTTCCTTAGCTTTATAATTAGAGTTTTTAATTTGAGCCGAGGTATTTGTTGTAGGTTTTTTCTCATTATTCCATTTTTTCAAACCACCATCTAAAATATGTATTAATCTAGCCTCGTGACCAAAATAAATAAAATTATACCAACATCTACAAGAACTAATAACATCTGAATTATCATAAATAACAATTTCGTCTTTATTATTAATTCCCATATTAGAGACAATTTCTTCCCAAGAATTTTTATCAGTTAACATATGTGGCAGATCGGTATTTTTTTTTGAATTTTTATCTAAATCAAAAAAAATAGAATTTTCTATATGCTGTATCTTAAATTCCTCAAAACCATTTCGATTTGTTTGTGGCATGTGCCAAGAACAATCAATAATTTTTACTTTATTTATATTTTTTTCTAACCAATCTGTACTTACTAAGGGCATTATCTTTTTTCTAAATATCTCTGATGATATTCTTCTGCAGTACAATAATTTTTGACCAAAGATATATTTGTCACAACTTTATTATTTAATTTTTGGTTAATTTTTTCTTTAATTGATTCTGCAATTACTTTTTGGTTATCATTTAAGTAAAATATTTCACTTCTATATTGGGTCCCAAAATCTGGGCCTTGTGAATTTAAAGTAGTTGGATCATGAATTTCAAAAAAAAAATTCTAAAATTTTATTGTATGATATAATCTTTGGATCAAAATCTAATTTTACTACTTCTGCATGATTAGTTTTTCCTGTACAAACTTCTTTATAAGTAGTTTCTTTATTATTTCCTCCACAATATCCAACTTCAGTTTTTATTACTCCATTCAATTTACTAAATTTGATTTCTGGTCCCCAAAAACATCCAAGTCCTAAAATTGCTATTTCCATTGCTAATTAATTTATTTAATTTAAAACTATTCTTATGCTAACCAAAAATCAATTGGGCTTTTTGTACATGTTTCTGTCAGTATGTGCATTTTCTATAATGGATATTATAGTAAAGTGGTCAGAAGATTATCCATTAGGAGAAGTGTTATTTTTTAGAGGTTTTTTTGGAATTCTATTTTATTTTTTTATTATTCCTAAGGATAGACGTAAAAATTTTTATTATACCAAAAGAGCTGGTTTACATTTTTTGCGATGTTTATCTGGATTAATTGCTTTAGTTGCAATTTTTACCGCATTAAGGAATTTACCTTTAGCTACAGTCGTTAGTATTTCATTTGCTGCCCCAATATTTACTACTATTTTTTCAATCTTTTTATTAAAAGAAAAAGTTGGCTTTTATAGATGGTTAGCTGTGATAGTTGGGTTTTTAGGAATAATAGTCATTACCGAGCCTGGCTTTAGTTCATTAAATATTTATTATTTATATCCGATAATTTTTTGTTTAGGATTGTCTTATGTAGCAATAACTATAAGGCAATTATCAACCACCGAGCCAGTGTGGTTAATTTCACTTTATTTTTCAGTTGCAATTACCTTGTTAAGCTTACTTACTATCCCTTATGGGTGGGTAATGCCAAACTTCTATGATCTAATAATTTTATCTTTAATTGGTATATTTGGAGGAGTCGCAAATTTATGGCTAAGTCAATCATATAAATTTTCAGAAGTTTCATTGGTTACACCTTTAAAGTATTTAGCTTTAATTTTTGCAATAATTTTTGGATATTTTATATGGGGAGAAGTTCCTACAATTAAAACTCTTATGGGCTCTTCTTTGGTTATTATTTCTTCAATAATTATTTTTAGACGTGAAATATATCATAAAAACCAAGTTACAGTAGTGAGACATGAGTAAAGCACCATTGTATTGGAGTAAGGCAAAAAAATATTTATCTAAAAAAGATAAAGTAATGTCAAAATTAATAAAAAACTATAAATCTCCATCAGAAATAACTCTAATTTCAAGAAAAGATGTTTTTTATTCTTTATGTAAAAGCATTGTAGGTCAGCAAATAAGCGTTGCTGCAGCAAATTCAGTTTTTTTGAGATTAAAAAAAAAAATGTAAAAATAAGATAAGTCCTAAAAAAATATCAAATATAAGTTTTATTCAATTAAAAAAATGTGGTCTTAGCAGACAAAAAGTTAAAGGTATTAAAAGTTTATCAAAACAAATTTTAAATAAAACTTTTGATCCAAAATTAATTAATAATATGAATGATGAAGATGCAATAATTTATCTTTCTCAATTGAGGCAGATTGGAAGATGGTCTGCAGAAATGATATTATTATTCACATATAATCGCCCAAACATCTGGCCTATACAAGATATAGGTCTTTTAAGAGCTATATCAAAAAATTACAAAAAAAAATATTTACCACCTAACTCTTTTGTTCTTTTATTAAATAAAAGATTTTCTCCTTACTGTTCTGTTGCAACATGGTATTTATGGCGAAGTATTGATCCAGAACCTATACAGTATTAATTACCTTCTACTATCTGGTGATGTCTTTTGACATGGCCTTCAAGGATGTTATGAGCTTCTTGATATTCTGCAGAATCATAGCACTCTAAAGCAGTATTATAATCAGGGAATTCAACTACAATTGTTCTTGGAGAATCAATTCCATCATTAGTTCTATTTTTTCCACCTCTAACTAGGAATTTTCCAGAAAACTTTTCTACAGCTGGTTTAGCTTTAATTGCATATTCTTTTAATTTTTCTTTATTATTAATCTTTTCGTATATACATACCCAATAAGCTTTCATTTAATCCATCCAATTAAAAAACTTTTTTTTATTATTTTGAATATACTTAGGAAGATAAGAATCATCAATTTTTTTTAGAGGATATTCATATTCCCATTTTTTTTGATTAGATTTATCTACAAAATGATTATAAAAAACTTTTTTTTCTTTAATCTTTTTTTTTAAATCATCAATAGTTAGTCCACTTAATTCAAATTCATCATGATGACCAAAATTGGTCAATTTTTTATATAAATCTTCAGGAGTTTTTAAATTAGTAAAATGCCATCCCCCATTATCAATAATATTTACGTTTGTTGATTTATTATCTGAAAAAAATGTGTCGAGTCTCCAAAATGGATATTTTTTATTTTTAAGATATTTTAACCAGATTAATGATTTTAAATTTTTTTTTTTACATGCTTTAGATCCAAACCAGGGAACTAAGTCATATAGTAAATTAAATTTATAGTAAAAAAAAAGTTGCTTGAATATAATAATATTTTTTTTATTATTCTGAAACTCTTTTGAGGATAAATTTGGTATTTCATCATTATCACTTAAAATTATTAAATCCTCATCATCTGCTTCATTGATGGCATCACTCATAAAATCATATGAGAGATTTATTCTTTTAACACTATTTGCTCTTTTAATTGATGGTATTTGGCTAGGATCAATATCTTTTTTTTTAAAATCTATAATTCCATTAGGCTCTTTATCTATTACCAAATAAATAATCTTATCTTTAAACTTAGGGAAATTATCTATATTAAAGTTTAATTTTTTTCTTTCTCCGCTATGAGAATATGTTGATTCAGTAATTATAAATTTATGAACATATTCATTTAAAACATTGAGTCTTACATCAATCATCATATCTTCTGAGTAGTAAGTGGTACAATCGTAAATTTTCATTTTATTGTTTTAATTATTTTTCTATGATAACAAAATTAGTATGGTGAATAAATTAATAATTAATTTTGATGAATATATTAAAATAGTCGAAAAATTGGCTCTTCAAATTAATAAAGATTATAAACCAACTGTTTTAGTTGGTATTATGAGAGGTGCTGCGCCTATATTAGATATACTATCAAGAATCTTAAAATTACCAGTAGCATATATTGTTATCCAAAGTTATTCGGGAAAAGGAATGGAGGATCAACAGGGAGACCTAGTTTTTGCTAGAGAAATTAGTTCTTTAGCTGTGAATAAAGATTTTAATAAAGTTCTTTTAATAGATGATCTGTCTGATACAGGATTGACGTTAAATAAAAGCATTGAATGGCTAAAAAATTATGAACCAATAAAAGATCATATTAAAGAAATTAAAACTGCTTGTCTTTGGAAAAAAAAATCTTCAGTATTTCAGCCTGATTTTTGCCCAATAAAATTAGATTCAGATCCATGGATTGTTCAACCCACTGAACATTATGAAGATCTCACTATAGAAGAAATAAAAAATAGAAACAAATAGGGCTAGAATTTATCTAGCCCTATTGAATAATTTTAAGCAACAGCAAAACTTATAACACTAAGCGCTGCGATAACCCATATAGCTGGTGAAGTACTAGAAAACTTACCAGTAAATATTTTGATCAAAGCATAAGAAATAAATGCCAATGCAATACCATTACTAATACTGTAAGTGAGTGGCATCGCTATCATTGCAAGAACTGCTGGTGCTGACTCAGCAATATCATCCCATTCAATATCAGTAATATTTCTAACAAATAAAACAGCAACGTATAATAATGCTGCCCCATCTATTTCTTTTGGTAAACTAGTTGCAAGTGGTGCAAAAAATAAACATGCCAAGAATAATATTCCAATAACTAATGAAGTCATTCCTGTTCTGCCTCCCGCTTTTACTCCCGCTCCTGATTCAACATAACTTGTAACAGTCGTTGTACCCATTAATGCTCCAGCAACAGTTCCAACACTATCAGCCATCATTGCTTTATTAATATCTTGAACTTTGCCTTTATTATCAACTTTCCCTGCAACATTTGCTACAGAAGTTAAAGTTCCAGCAGTATCAAAGAAGTCAATAAATAATAAAGTAAATATTACAGTCGACATTCCTGCAGTAAAAGCTGCAGTAAGGTCAAATTCTAATAAATAAGTCATTGGAGGAATACTTCCCACAACTCCATTAAACTTAGCTAGTCCAGTAATCCAAGCAATAATACTAAAGACGATAATTCCAATAATTATATTTCCTTTAATATTTAGTTTTTCCATAACAATAATTGCTACGAAAGTTAAACAACCAAGAATGACTAGTGGATTTTTAATATCTCCTAAAGTTACTAGAGTGACAGGGTGGTCTCCAACAACCCCCATTATTTCTAAACCAATAATTGCTAAAAATAATCCTATACCTGCACCAATTCCAAGTTTTAGACTTCTTGGTATTGAATTGATCAGCCAAGACCTTATTGGAGTTAAGGATATTATTAAGAAAAGCACACCAGCAACTAGTACCGCTCCAAGAGCAGCTTGTGGCGTGTATCCCATTCCAGCAACAACTCCAAATGCTACAAAAGCATTAATACCCATTCCAGGGGCTAGTCCGATTGGCCATGTTCTTCCATAAAATGCCATTATGAAACAAGCTATTGCTGTAGCTAAAATTGTAGCAGTAAACACTGCACCAAAGTCAAAAAAACCTTTTTCCGGTCCAGCAAACTCACCCGATAATATAAAAGGATTTAAAAACATAATATAAGCCATAGTTAAAAAAGTAGTTACTCCAGCTATTACTTCTGTTTTAAAATCTGTCTTATGTTTTTTATAATTGAAATAATTTTCTAACATATTTCCTCCTAAGATTAGATTAGGAAAATATTCGATTCTTTAATAAATTACTCTATAAATTCAAACCTTATCAACATTATTCAACTTATAAGTTCATATTTAAGTCACAATTTGAGTGATAAAGTTAATTTATGAAAAAATTAAAATTTATTTTTTTTGGTATTATATTTTTATTCTTGCTTTCTGCATGCCAGACTATTCAGGATAAATCAGATGAAATTGCTCAAAAAGAAAATAAAAAGCTTAGTAAATACATAGGAATTTCTTATGAAGATTTGAAAATTGCCATGGGAATTCCTGATACCGAAACTTATTCAGATGATCCTGACAGCACTTCAAGATTAGTTTTTTATAAAACAAAAAAATATGGAATTTTGTGTGAAAGGAGATTTGAATTAGATGAAAATGATAAAGTAATTGGTTTTGTTTCTAAAGGGTGTTTTTAGAACTCGTGGGGAATATTTTCCCCACAAGCAAGGTTAATACTTATTTAATTTCTATAAGTTTTTTCTTTTTATACTCTGGCACAATTCTTTCGCATGCAATTGTCAAAAGACCATCTTTTAACTCTGCACCATTTACTTTTACATCATCGGCAATAGTAAATGATCTCACAAATTGTCTTTGAGAAATTCCTTTATGAATAATTTCGCCATCAGCATTTTTATTGTCTAATTTATTAATTTGTTTTGTTTTAACTGTTAATAAATTATCCTCAAACTCCACCTCAACATCTTTTTTATTAAAACCAGCTAAAGCAACTTCTATAGCGTAGTTATCCTTTTCAGTTTTTCTAATGTTGTACGGGGGATAGTTTGATTGCATACTTAGCCCTCCATTACCCAACATATTTTCAAATTGGTCAAACATGTCGTCAAAACCAACTGAAAATGGTTTTAGAGAGTTAAATATTGATAGATCCTTACTTGTCATAGTTTCCTCCTTTGTTAGCAAGGTTGTTTTTTGCAAGTCCCATTAGGCGACCTACTAATTTCATTTAGTAACGAAAATTAAAATTTCAATGTTAAAAATTAAATTTTTTTTGTAATTTTTAATGCAAAAGCATAATCTAAAGCAATTTCCTCTATAGCCCCATCTCTCCCAGATTTACCACCGTGGCCAGCGTTCATTTCAGTTTTTAAAAGTAGTAGATTGTTATCTGTTTTATATTCTCTTAACTTAGCAGTAAACTTGGCTGGTTCATCAAATAAAACTCTATTGTCACTTAAACTTGTTGTTATTAACATATGAGGATAGTCCATTTTCTTAATATTATTATAGGGTGCATAAGAATAAATATAATCAAAGTGCTCTTTATTATCTTTAGCGTTACCAAATTCATCAAATTCTCCAACTGTTAAAGGTAAGGAATGGTCCAAGTTAGTAGTAAGAGAATCAACAAATGGCACTGCCATAATAATTCCTAAAAATAGCTCTGGCATTTGATTAACAACTGCACCCATCAAAAGTCCACCTGCTGACCCCCCCATTCCTATTATCTTATTTTTTGAGGTATATTTTTTTTTAATTAAAAATTTTGCTGCAGCAATATAGTCTTCAAAAGTATTTTTTTTGTTTGTTAGTTTTCCTTCTTTCCACCATCTCATTCCTCTTTCCATGCCTCCTCTAATGTGCGCTGTTACCCAAATAATATTCCTATTAATTAAACTCAATCTTGTAGATGAGAATGATGGACTCATTGAACTTCCATAAGAACCA
This sequence comes from Candidatus Pelagibacter sp. TMED106, assembly GCA_002170275.2. GTDB lineage: Bacteria > Pseudomonadota > Alphaproteobacteria > Pelagibacterales > Pelagibacteraceae > Pelagibacter. Next base: position 12,182 of record NHFH02000019.1, read on the forward strand.
TAACCATATAATAATAGATTTGCAGATCCATCAAGTTTTGTATTTTTATGTCTTGTAATTGTTAGAGGTATCATTCTTCCATCATGAGAATTACACTCTATTCTTTCAACTATATAATTATCAGGATTATGGCCTGAGGGAATCTCTTGTTCTTTAACTAATTTTTTCTCCTTAGTAATTAAGTTATATTTATAAACTCTTGATTGAGTTTTAGGTGAGGAATACGCTAAATAAATTTCGTCAGTATTTTTATCTCTTTGAGTTAAAGAAACTCCAGGAACATAAACTGTTTCATTCGAAAACTCTAACTCTTCTTCTTTTTCAGTTTTAATATTTCTTACAAATAATTTATCTAAAGCATTAGAGGTTTCTGATCTTATTATCCAGTTTTTTAAAAATGTACAACCACCAATTAAAACTTCTGCTTTTGCAGGCACAAAAGGTTTCCAGTTTGGTTTATCTAAACTTTCTGAAGAATCTATCTTAAAGTCTTCAGCACTTTTATTTGTATGATTATAAAATTTTCCATTCCAAGAATTTACAGAGTATAGTATTCCCCTTTCTCTTTTTTGGATTAATATAGGTTTGGGTTTTTTCTCATTAATTTTAAAATAATATTGTTCAGAAGTATTATGATCTGAAGTAGTTATAAAAAAATATTTTTCATCAGAACTTAAGTTTAGACTAACTGTAAAAGCCTTACTTTTTTCTTCAAAAATTAATTCATCATCTTTTGTTTTTGTTCCAAGCCTATGTCTATAAATTTTTCTTGGTCTGTGATTAGAGTCTAATTTTGAGTAAAAAATATATTTATCATCTAAACTAAAATTAATTGATCCTGAAGTATCTTGTATTTTTTCAGTAATTAATTTATTTGTTTTGATATCTCTAATATGAATAGTGTAATATTCTGATCCTTTTGTGTCTAATGAGTAGCCAAAAAGTTTATCATTAAAGCTTACTGATAAATCACCAACACCAAAATATTCAACATTAAGTTTTTCTTTTTCTTTGTCTCCGTTCCAAATTTCTTCAACAATGTTAGTATTAATTTTTTTTCTTAGTTTAATAGAATAATTTCCTTCTTTAGTTGTTTTTTCCCAATATTCATAATTATAATCTTTATAAGGCAAAGATTCGTCATCTAATTTAATCCTTCCTTTAATTTCATTGAATAATACTTTTTGTATCTTTTTTGTGTCTGATAAATGAAATTGAGCGTAAGAATTTTCTTCCTCTAAATATTTCCTAACTTCGGGATTTAATTTTTTACTATCTTTTAGCACTTCTAGGATATCTTTTTGATGAATCCAGCTATAATTATCCTCCCAACTAACATTATGACATTTTTTTATTTCTGATTTTTTTTTAAGTTGTGGTATTTTCATGAGAATAACTTCAATATATGAATATAATTATTTATTCACTAATTTTTTTTGTAATTATTTATTATATATTGAAATTAATTACAAAAATTCCTGCAAAAAAGATATCTAAACAACTAAGAATTTTGATTTTTTTTGTCTCAGTCGCGTTGGCAATTATATTTGCAATAGGAGGAAAATTTTTATTAAGCTTACCCCTTACTCTTTTAAGTTTAGGAATAGTTAAATTAAAAGGACTTTCTTTATTTCAATTATTTGGATTGTACAGACTTATACAAACTTTAAGAAAATCTGGCAGGTTTTCATTTAACAAGAATATGAATATTAATAATTCATCAACTCTATCTTTAGAAGAGGCTTATAAAATTTTAAATCTCGATATCAATAAAAAAATTACAACTAAAGAAGTTAATGATGCATATATTAAAATTCAAAAAAAAATACATCCTGATGTTTCACCTGAAACAGCAAGATTGTCAGCAATAGTAAATGAAGCTAAAGAAATTATTCTTAAACATATTTCTTAATTTAAAATTTTTTGAAATTGTTGAAAAATTTTTTCAGGATTTATTTTATTTTTACCAAGGGTATTATGAGTAACAGTTTTTTCTCCATCAGGTATAATAGGATACATTTGTGGACTATAGCTTCCATATAATAGTGGGGTATCAGATAACAGTACGATTGTTTTAATTCCTAAAGCTGAAGAAAGATGACTGAAACTTGAGTCATTACAAATAGAAATATTACAGTTTTTAATAATTGGTAATATTTCTTTTAGATCTAAATTATCTAACGATATACATTCATGGTTAAATTTTACTTTTAATATTTCAGTAAGGATTTTTTGCTCTTCATAATTTTTCCCCGTTGCTAAAAAAAATTTACAATCATAATTTTGATTAACAATACGCATAAAGTCTATAAATATTTTAGAAGGAATTCTTTTAGTGGGGCCTGAACCACCAACACCCATTAAAATATTTATTTGCTCATTATCGATTTTATATTTAAATTTTGTTTTCATTATTGAATCTTTACTTAGCTCAATTTTAGGATTACTCTCTACTTCGATATCTATTTTCTTTTTAATAAATTCTTTTGCAGTATTTATGAGATGTTGGTTTTTTTTCTTAAATAATGGATATTGATATATCTCTTTAATACCAGCAAATTTTGAAATTAAATTAAATCTTAAAGATGAGTTGAAAATAAAAACTTTATCAAAATTAATTTTTTTAAGATCTTTGATTAAATTGTAAGAACCAATAACTCCATCATGGTAACCATCCTTTTTTTTATTATCTCGATCAAGAATTATAATTTTATCTATATTTTTATTATCACTCAGAAATTGTATTGCTTTTGAATTTTCTTTAACTAAAATACTTATAGGAGTATTAAATTTTTTAGAAATAGCTTCTATAAATGGTAAAAAAATTACCATATCGCCTATTCCCATTCTATTTTGGATAGCTAAAATTTTCATTCAATACTTTAACATCTTTACTAAATTTTATTTTTATATAAATTTTGTTTATGAGTAAAATTAAAGGCATTTATGCGGCATCAATGTCAATTTTTAATAACGACTTGAGCTTAAATATTAAAAAAACAGTAGAGCATGCTGAAAAATTAATAGATCAGGGGTGTCACGGAGTTGCACTTTTAGGTAGTACTGGTCAAGCACAATTAATCTCAGTTGCAGAAAAAATTAGTTTATTGAATTATATTTCTACAAGTAAGTATAAAGATAAATATCTAATTGGAACTGGTTTAAATTCTTTAACAGAAACGATAAATTTAATGAAAATAGCTTCTTCATTGAATTTGAATAATTTTTTAGTTATGCCACCTGCATATTATAAGTATCAAGATAAAGAAGTAATAGAATTTTATTCTAAATTAGTTGAAGCTAATCCTAAAAATAAAATTATATTATATAATTTTGAAAAGTTGTGTGGTTATAAATTTAGTGTTGAATGTGTTAAAGAACTTGCTAGAAACTTTCCTGAACAAATTGTAGGAGTAAAAGATAGTTCATACAACCTATATGAAAAATTAAAAATTGAGAATTTTTCTGTTATGCCAGGATCTGAACTAAAACTTTTGAAAGGTTTGGAACTTGGTTGCTCAGGAATTATTACAGCGACATGCAATGTTACAGCAAAATTATCAAGGCAGGTTTATGAGGATTTTTTTAAAAAAAAATCACAAACTTCTAACGAAATTTTATGTAATGTTAGAAGTGTATTTGATCAATTTAATTTAATTTCTGGATTACACTCATTTATGTCTGAGGAAGATTCAATTTATAAAAATGTTTTACCTCCATTAAGTCTTTTAAGTGAAAAAGATAAAAAAAAATTAACCAATGATCTTAATAAACTTAATTTTAAGTTAGGATCTTTAGAGGCAGCCTAAAATGCATTTAGCAAGATTTTTAAACAGATTATTTAAGAAAGATGGATTCATATTAATAGATGCAAACTTAAATAAATACATAATTGGGTCTCCAAAAAGTGAAAACCCAATTACTTTAAAACTATTAAATAAAAAATTGCATTATAAATTATTATTTAGACCTGATTTATATTTTGGTGAAGCTTATTCAGATGGGGAAATAGAAATTGAAAACGGAACTTTGACAGATTTTCTGAATTTATCTCTTAAGAATATTGGAAGAGGTGAATTAAATTTTTTTAGTCAGATATTAAATAAATTAAGTGGTTCTTACAGGTATTTAACCAATTTTAATTTTATAAAAAAATCGAAAATGAACGTTTCCCATCATTATGATATTTCAGATGAATTGTATGATTTATTTTTAGATCCAAAAAAACAATATTCGTGTGCATATTTTAAAAATGAAAGTGATGATTTAGAAACTGCACAAAATAATAAGATTAAACATATTATTAAAAAATTAAATATAAAACCTAATCAGAAAGTTCTTGATATTGGATGTGGATGGGGCTCTTTAGCTTTAGATATTGCCAAAAGTGCTCAATGTGAAGTAACAGGAATAACTCTGTCTCAAAATCAATTTAATTATTGTATTAGAAAAGCAAAAGAAATGAATTTAGAAAACCAAGTTACTTTTAAGTTAGTAGATTACAGAGAATTAAATGAAAAATTTGATAGAATCGTTAGTGTTGGAATGTTTGAGCATGTTGGAAGAAAATTTTATAAAAAATTTTTTAAACAAATCGATAAACTTTTGACTGAAGATGGAGTTTCTTTAATACACACTATAGGCTCTGTTAATCCACCCAGAGACCCTCATCCTTGGATCACTAAGTATATATTTCCTGGAGGCTACACTCCGAGCTTGAGTGAGGTAACAACCCCTATTGAAAAGGCAGGTTTGATTGTCACTGATGTTGAAGTTTTAAGAATGCATTATTCGCATACTTTGAGACACTGGAAAGAGAACTGTTTAAAAAATAAAGATAAAATTATTAAGATGTTTGATGAGAGATTTTTTAGAATGTGGGAATTCTATTTAACAGGATGTGAAGTTGCTTTTAAATGGGGCGACCAGGTTGTATATCAGTTTCAATTAACTAAGAATTATACCTCAACACCCAATACAAGAGACTATATTTATCAAGCATAAATTGATAAATAATAAGTTCTCAAAAAATGAAAAAAAATAAAAAAAAAGTAATAAAAAAGAAATTAGTCAAAAATAAAGTGACTAAAAGAAAAAAATTTAAATTTAAAAATAAAAAAAAAAGACGTACTAAGATTTTAAGATTTAAAAAAAAACACAAAAAAAATAAAAAAAATAGATTAAATAAAATTTTAAGCCTTCAAAGAAAAAAAAAAGAAAATTTACTATTTAAGGTTGTTAAATTTCAAGAGTCGTTAAAACCAAGATTTAAGTTTAAAATTACCTTTAATTTAGAAAAACATATTCAAGCTTTTTTTGATAAAATTGAAAGTACAATTTCTGAATATAAAATATTAAAAGAGGGTGAAAAAAGAAGAAGAAAGTTAGAAGAAATTGAGAATAAGGAGAAAGAAAAAATATTATTACAAAAACAAAAAAAAGATGAAGAAGAACTACAAACTAAGCTTAAAGAAAAAGCTTTAAAGGAAGAGATAAAATTAGAAAAAGAAAGAACAAAAGATATAAAATCATTTTTACGAAAAGAACAAGCAATCCTTAGAATAGAGCAAGCAGAAAGACAAAAACAGTTTTTAAAACAACTGCAATTAGAAAAACAAATAGAAAAATTTAGAATAAGAGAAGTTAAAGAATTAGAAAAGCTTGAAAGAATTTCATTAAAAGAAAAAAGAGAAGATTATGCAGGTCTACAAGAGCGAATAGAAAAATTAAAAGATAAATATAGAATTATCAGGGATCAAAAAATTAGAGAAAGAGTTGAAGCTTTAGGAGTAAAAATTCAAGGAGATGAAGATAGAGAAACTTTGTTACAAAAAGAAAAAGATTACACAGCCGATAGACAAAAAATTGAGTTATCGCTTGAGAGTTTTTATAGAAGTGCGAGTAGTTTGGTATTCCAACTTAATAAGCGACATGTAACAAGACATATGTCTATTTTTCGATGTATTGATAGGAGATTTGAAACTGGAGAAATATTTGTCAGATGGGATGAAGCAACAGATGAAGAGTGGTTAATTTTGATTTATATAAAAGATAACTTACCAGATAAAGGTATTATTATTGAGGATAAAACTAATCCTGAAAAAAATTTATCTTATGAATTTAAAGCCAACGAAATTTTTAAAGCTTCTGATTTAATGGTAGACTCATTAACGCAACTCATCGCAAAAACTAGAGCTAAAAATTAATATAAGATGTTGTCAGATGGTATAATTTTAGTTTTAATTTATTTTCTTCTAAAGTACACAATTGCCTGGATAAATTATTATAATCAATCAGACTATAGATTTGGCAATTCTATTTGGAGATGGACTTATGATTATCCTGTTAAAGGAAAAAGAGATATATCAGATTTAGATGATAAAGTTTTTGTTAGAAAAAGAAGAAAAAGAAATAGGACAGTTACAATAATGTATTGTATATTTTTTTTAGGCTTTACAGTTATGATGTCTTTTACAAGTAACTTACTTTTATTTATCCTTGAATAATTTATTATTTAGTTGTTTTTTATTTTTTAAATATAAGAAAAAAGCAATTATTTCATATGTAAAAGAAAATAAGTTAAAAATGATTGGTAATTTAAATAAATTATAAAGAAATTTATATTTAGGTATTTTTTTCCATACTAAAAGAAATGCTTTTGCTCCTCCAAAAACATTTCCATTTTCTTCAACATGTAATCGTCTTAAGAGCGTTTTATTGTCTTTTTTAGTTTCTTTTTTAGCAAGTTCATTATTAGTAATGTCTATCCACTCAATTTCTTTATTATTTTGTTTTTTATATAAATTAATTTCAGCTCTACAAATATTACAAGATGCGTTATAGTAAACCTTCATAAATTTTTTTATTTTAAAATATTCAAAAACTTATATTTTGTACATGTGCTAAATACGACAATTGAAATAAAATAATACTACAATAAAAGGTAATATGACAAATTTTTTTATCAAGACTGATTTAAGTAGAAAAGATGCTGAAAATATTGTTTCAGACACTTTAAACAATTGTGATGATGGAGAGTTATTTTTAGAAAATTCTAAATCAGAATCCATTATTTTGGATGATGAAAAAATTAAAAGTTCTAGCTATAGCTCTGACTTAGGGTATGGCTTAAGAGCCGTTACAGGAGAAGTAATAGCCTATTCTCACTCAAATGAAATTTCAAAAAATTCTCTTAAACAATCAGCAAAAAATATTAACTCAACCTTGAAATCAAAAAAAGGTGTTTATAATCAGGAAATTCCAAAAACAAATGAAAAATTTTATAAAGATGTAAATCCTATTGAAAAAAAAACATTAGACTCCAAGTTAGAACTATTAAAAGAAATAAATAATTATACAAGATCTAAGGGAACAATTGTTAAACAAGTAACTGCCAGTCTTACTGGTGAACATAAATCAATTGAGATTATAAGATGTGGAGGAGAGGTTTTAACAGATATAAGACCATTAGTTCGTTTTAATGTTTCAGTTGTACTAGAAAAAAATGGTAAAAAAGAAACTGGAGTCTTCGGCATTGGAGGGAGACAATCATATGATGAATATCTAAAAAATAATAATTGGAAAACTGTTTGTGATGAGGCATTTAGAATTGCATCAACGAATTTGGATAGCAAGCCTGCTCCTGCAGGAGAAATGCAAGTAGTATTGGGACCTGGTTGGCCAGCAATTTTAATACATGAAGCAATTGGACATGGTTTAGAAGGAGATTTTAATAGGAAGAAAACTTCTGCATTTCATAATCTTATGGGGCAAAAAGTTGCTAGTGAAGGAGTTACAATTATAGACGATGGAACTTTACATAACAGAAGAGGAAGCTTGACTATAGATGATGAAGGAACGCCAACAGAAAAAACTGTTTTAATTGAAAATGGAATTTTAAAAAATTTCATGCAAGATCGTTTAAACGCTAGATTGATGAACACTAAATCTACTGGAAGCGGTAGAAGAGAAAGTTATAAACATATCGTTTTACCTCGAATGAGAAATACAATGATGTTAAATGGAAAATATCATCAAGAAGAAATGATTAAGTCAGTTACTAAGGGAATATTTGCAGTAAGTTTTGGAGGGGGGCAAGTTGACATTACATCTGGCAAATTTGTTTTTAACTGTACAGAAGCTTATGAAATTATTAATGGTAAAATAGGATCTCCCATTAAAGGTGCAACTTTGATAGGAGATGGACCTTCAATTTTAAAAGAAGTATCATTAGTTGGAAATAATATGATGCTAGATCCTGGCATTGGAACCTGCGGAAAGGCAGGACAAGGAGTTCCAGTTGGAGTGGCACAGCCCTCAATTTTAATAAATAAAATGACAGTAGGTGGAACTCAATTATAGACCTTATGGTTAAAGATAAAGAACATTTAAAAAAAAAAGCATCTTTCTGTATTGATTTTGCTAAAAAATTAGGTGCAACAGATGCTAGTGTAACTATTATGCATTCAATATCCGAAACAGTCAATTTTAGAAATAAAAAATTAGATGAGTCAAATCGGTCTGATAGTCTTGGTATTAGTTTAGTTACTTATTTAGATAAAAAAAAATCTAACATTACTTCTTCAAATTTAGATGAAGACAATATTAAAACATTAGTAGAAAGGTGCATCGAAACAACTAAGAATACTCCTGAGGATGAATTTAATTCTTTACCAGATAAAAATTTACTTGCTAGAGACTTTAAAAATTTAGATCTTTATGACAGTGATCATATTGAAAATGATAAAAAAATTGATTATCTAAAAGAAGCTGAGGAGTCAGCTTTTAAAAATAAAGAAATAATAAATACAGAAACAGGTTTTTCTGAAACTAAATCAAATTTTGTTTTAGTTAACAGCGATGGCTTTGAAAACGGATACAAATCATCATCGTTTTCAGCTTCTTGCGTGGCAGTCGCAAAAAGTAACGGAAGCATGGAAAGGGATTATGAATTTACCAATACATGTCATAAGAAAGACATGATGAAAGCCAGCCAAATAGGTTCTGAAGCTGCAAAAAAAGCATTAGAAAAACTTAATCCTAGAAAAATAGAAAGTGAAAAGATTAATATAATTTTTGATAAGAGAATTTCAAAAACTATATTGGGCAATTTTGCTAGAGCGATTTCATCAGCGTCTATTGCAAGAGGAACATCTTTTTTAAAAGATAAAATTAACAAAAAAATATTTTCCGATAAAATAAATATTTTTGATAAACCAGATATTGTTAAAGGATTAGGATCAAGATATTTTGATTCCGAAGGAGTTAAAAATGATCCATTGAAGTTAGTTGAACAAGGAATTCTAAAGCATTATTTAATAGATACTTATTATGGGAAAAAATTAAATCTGCAATCAAATGGTAGAAATGGTGGTTCTAGTAATTTGTTTTTTGAAAGTGGTGATATTTCTTTTAAAGATTTATTAAATCTTAGTTCTAAAAATTTATACATTACAGAAACGATTGGACATGGAAGTAATTTGGTTACTGGAGATTATTCAGTAGGTGCTAATGGATTTATAGTTGAAAATGGAGAATTCAAATATCCCGTAAGTGAAATTACAATTGCTGGAAATTTTAAAGATATATTTAACAATATGACTTTAGCAGATGACCTCGAATTTAAGTATAAAACAAATTCTCCCACTATGTTAATTGAAGGAATGGTTGTTGCGGGAAAATAAAATTATTTTAATTATAATTTTTTAGCCTATATTCCCAATCTCCCATTTTTGAATATTTCACTTTTAAAATAAGACCAGTTTTAATATCTATCCAAATATCGAAAATTAATTTTTTTTCATCAGAAATATTATTACTTGATAACAATTTAAAATGATTTGTTACAAATTTTTTTCCATATAACATAATACTTTCTTCATTTATAAATTTTACAATTTGTTTTTTAATACTTCCAGATATAGGACTGATTTGACTTTCTGCTTTAATTATTTTTTGGTTCCACCAATTACCAATAACATTTTTTGTTTCTGCTTCTCCAGTATAAGAAGAACCAAGTATCATAAACTTTTTTTTATTTTTATCTAATTTAAGATTAACAAATTTTTCTTTTTTATTTTGTTTTGTTTTTGATTCAAAAGAGACAAGTTGACCATTATCATATTTCTCAACACTATAGCTATCAAACTCAAATATAGTTGCACCTAATAATTTAACATCAAATTTAACTTCATTAGTAATGAGAGTAAAATTTTTATCTTTTTTAAAAAAATAATGATTAAAACCAATTAATTCATTATTTCTAAAAATTTCCATTTCAATTTTTTTCAAATCCTTATAATTAAATGTATTTGCGCTTAGAAATGTTGGTAATAATAATAGAAAAGAAAGTTTAAAAAAAACTCTCATTAATAAATTGTCACATTTCTATAACAAATTAGTGCTATTTTAATAACATTAAGATTCCTTAAAATTTGATAAATAGGCAGCAAAAAAGTAATAAAAAATAGTGATTTAAAGATTAAGATTAATTCCATCTCTTAGATATAATATATAAATACGAATCATGGAAACAATTTTATTAAGTCTTATTTTAGTTGTTGGTTTAGTTATTTTATATTTTCAAATTAAAAACAGACCTAAACAAGAAGAAAATTTAAACGAAAAGATTAAAGAAGAGTTAAATTCTATCAAAAGTTCATTTAGCGATTCTTTTGGAACAATGTCTAGAGACATTGCCAAAGATATGACTGGCGCTTTAACAAAAGTGGATGAAAAAGTTTATAATTTTAATCAACAAATAAAAATAATAAATGAAAGCCAAAATAATTTCAGTAGAATTTTAGCTGGAGTCAAACAATATGGTGGATTATCAGAATTTTCATTAGCAGGAATTTTAGAAGATTTGTTACCTGCAAGTCAATTCATTGCTAATGCTAAAATGAAACCAGATGAATCAAGAGATGTTGTGGAATTTGCTGTGAAATTACAAAATGAAGTTTTGTGTCCTATTGATAGTCATTGGCCTATAGAAAAATATAAATCAGTGGATGAAGCTTTTCAGAAAAAAGATAAAGATGCCTTGTTACTAGCAAGATCAGGATTAGCATCGGCTTTTAAGATTAAATCTAAAAGTGTTAGTGAGAAATATATAAATCCACCCGTTACTACAGATTTTGCAATAGTATATGTACCAACAGAGGGTTTATATGCTGAACTTTCAAGTTATAGAGATCCAAAAACAAAAGAATTACTATTGGAAGAGTTGAGAAAAAAATATAAAGTGACTATAGCAGGCCCGAACACTTTATGTGCAATTATTCAAGCATTTCATTTAGGTTTTCAAACACTTAAAATTAAAAAACATGCCACCCAAATCCATGATGATTTAAAAATAATTTCTACTCGTTTTATAAAACATTTCGATAATATAAAAATACTTAGAAAAAAACTAGAAGAAGCAATAAAAGTCACAGAAGATTTTGGAAGAGACGCGAGATCAATTACTAGAACTTTAGAAAATATTAAAGATCCTGAAAGAATTGAAAAAGCAACAAAAGAAGAAAACGTTGAAAAAATAGATTTCAAAGACAAAACAAACGTTCTATAATCTTTAGATCTTAATCTTATGCATTGGAATAATAAATTTTCGTATCCAAAATCTGTTAAATCGATCGTTAATGGCTCAAGACATTATTCTATTAATCAAGAAAGACTTCCATCAGTTACAACTATTTTAAAACAAACCGAGTCTGAAGAGAAGAAAGCTTCGATTGCAAATTGGAAAGCAAGAGTTGGCCTCGTTGAGGCAAATAGAATAAAAAATGATGCTAGTTCTAGAGGAACTTCAATGCATTCTTTTTTAGAGAAATATTTACTTGGAAAATTAAATTTAGAGTTGATCGAAGATGAGGATAATAAATCAAAAAAAATGGCTGATGAAATAATAGAAAAAGGTATTAAAGGAAAATTAAATGAGGTGTGGGGTTCAGAAGCGACCTTGTATTATCCAGGAAAATACGCCGGTACCTGTGATGCTTGTGGTATTTATGAAGGTCAGGAAACTATTATAGATTTTAAGCAGTCAAACAAACCAAAAAAAGAAGAATGGATTGAGGATTATTATCTTCAATTAGGAGCTTATTCTTTAGCGCATAACGTAGTTTATAATTCTTGTATTACTCAAGGAGTTATTCTTCTATGTACTGTGGATAACTTATTTCAAGATTTTAAAATTCAAGGAGATCAATTAAAAGAATATCAGAATATATTTTTAAAAAAAGTTGATCAATTTTATCAACAATTAAATAAAAGATAGTATGAATTTGGTAATTTGGGATATTGAGTCAAGTAGTGCAAATACTTCATGGGGAAGTATTATTGAGGTAGGAGGAATTTTAGTCAGTCCAGATTTTAAAGAATTAGATAGGTTTAATTTTAGATCTCGATTACCTGAGGGAGAAATACCTCAAGCAATGGCATTAATAGTAAATAAAACTAGTGTAGACTTGTTAACAAAAGGAAACATGAGTCATTACGAAATGCTTGGTCAGCTTGAAGCTATATTTAAAAAATGGAGTCCTGCTATTTTTCTTGGCTGGTCGAATATTGGATTTGATGATGAAATGATTAGAAATGAATTTTTTAGGGGAGTCAGATACCCTTATATTACTAATTCAACACCAAATAAAAGACATGATGGCCTAAATATAGCTAGAGGGGCTCATGCAGTAGATGAGAGTGTTATTAAAACAGAAATTAATGAAAAAGGAAATGCTGTGATGAAATTAGAGTCACTAGCTAGAATGAATGGCTTTGAGTCAGGAGGAGCTCATAGTGCTTTGTTCGATGCAGAATTAACTGCAAAAGTGTTGTCTTTAATTAAGAAAAATCAACCCCATACATGGGATACATTTTTAAGGACTGCAAATAGAGTAGATACAGAAATAATAATAAAAAAAGAAAAGATATTTACTCTTGCAGAGTATCATTTTGGTAAAAATTATAAATATGTTGTTGCTCCTCTTCATCCAAAATATTGTATTCATCCCATATATCTATGGGGACAAGCTTTTGACTTAAAAATAGATCCTACTCCTTTACTAAATATGTCTATTTCAGAACTCAAAGTTGCTATGAAAAAACTTAAATTCTTGAAGACTATTAGATCGAATAAGGCACCAATAATTTTAGATTATAATTATGGTATGCAAGTAGAACCTTATAATAATTTAGATCCAAATTTAATAAAAAAAAGAGCAGAAATGGTCAATCAAAATGAAAATTTTTCACAAAATATTTTGATTGCTTTGAGAGAAGTTGCTGAAGAAAAAAAACAATTAGACAGTCAAGAAGATATTTTAGCTGAAGAAAGTATCTATAAAAGATTTACCCCACAAAAAGACACAGCGCTTTTTCCAAAATGGCATTCAGCTTCGTGGAAAGATAAACTATTAATGTTAGACAAATTTGAAGATGATAGAATTGTAAGTTTTGGTAAAAAGATAATTTTTCAAGAATCTCCTGAAACCCTACCAGTAGATATGTTTAAAACTATCCAAAGAGAAATAGCAGGTAGAATTTTGAGTGATAAAAAAGAAAAATGGTGGACTTGTAAGGAATTTTATTTTGAGTGTGACAATTTAAGAGAAAAATATACTAATGAAAAAGATGAGGAAAAACTTAAATTTTTAGATGAAATTAATAATTTTGTTGAAGGTATTCAGAAAAAATATGAATTAGTTTAGTTCTGTTGTGAATTAATTGAAAAAAGTTTTTTTTACGCATTGAATAATTTTTTGAATACAATATACAACTTTTATTATGGCAACTGTAAATGTAACTGATGAAAATTTTGAATCGGAGGTACTCAAGGCAGGAAAACCAGTTTTGGTCGACTTCTGGGCTGAATGGTGTGGTCCTTGCAAACAAATCGGTCCAACATTAGAGGAAATCTCTGATGAAATGGCAAATGATATTGTTATAGCTAAACACAACATTGATAATGAACCAAATACACCTACTAAATATGGAGTCAGAGGAATTCCAACGATGTTACTATTTTCTGGAGGGGAATTAAAAGCAACTAAAGTTGGTGCAACACCAAAATCAGATATTGTTNCTTGGATTAAAGAAAATATTTAGTTTAAATTTAAAACTTCTCCCGCAAGATACAAAGAGCCAGTAATTAAAATAATATCATTTTTTTTGAGATCTATTGATTTAATAGCTTCTTCGACAGAGTTTTGATATTTTATATCTTTAAAGTTTTTAATTTTATTCTTAAGCTCATTTCCCTTAATTGCATTAGGTTGGTTTGGGATATCTATTGTTGTTAAAGATTTGATATCTTTAAAGTAACTCATATATTTACTATGATCTTTATTAGACATCATCCCTAAAATGATATGTTTATTACAGTTTATACTTTGTAGATATTGATTTAATACTTTAGCACCGAGTGCATTGTGTGATCCATCTATAAATAATAGATTATTCTTGACCAANTCTTTAAGTTTTCCAAATTTTAACTCTTGCAGTCGAGCAATACTATATATTTTAGTAATGCCTTTTTTAATATGTTCGGNAGTTATTTTAATATTGNTTAATTGTCTAGCAGTCGCAATTGCAGTTGAAACATTTTCTAATTGAAATAGACCTGTTAGGTTAGGTTTTGGTAGCTTGATTCTACCAAATTCGTCTTCGAAATAAAAAAAATCATTTTCTGTTAGAGTGAAGTTGTAATGTTTATTNAACATTATTTTTTTCGAAGAATTATCTTTAATTGTATTTTTGATAACCTTATTAATCTCATTTGAGCTTTGTTTTGCAATAATTATTTTTGAATTTAATAAAGTTGATGTTTTTTCAAAAATGATTTTTTCAACTGTTTGCTCTTCTTTTGGGAGCCAATCTAAATGATCAAGACCAATAGAAGTAATAACACTTGCCAAATTTTTTTTAAGAATATTTGTTGCATCAAACCTATGAAATAGGCCAGATTCAATTATATTTATATTNTTAGGAAATNTTGAAGCATGATAAAAAAAAGCAGCAGTTAAAATTTCAAAAAAAGTAATTTTTTCTCCATTGTTAATTTTATTCACTTCTATTAATAGATCTCCTAATTCATTATCACTCAAGATTTGATTATTAAAAACAAATCTTTCATTAATCTTTAGGATATGTGGGCTGGTGTAGATATTACAATTATAACCAGCCTCTTTTAAAATTGAATACAGTGCTTGGATGGTGGAATATTTTCCATTTGTTCCAACAACTGAAATACAATTAATTTGATCTTGAGGATTTCCAAGTTTTTTACAAAGATTTTTAACACGATCTAGACTTAGGTCTATTTCTTTATGATGCAGCTTTTGTAAGCTTTCTATTATCCTCTGAAGTTTCATTTTCAGATGAATTTATATCAGAATTTTTCTTTAACAATATTGATAATAAAGTACCTATTTTTTCATTTAAATCTTTTCGTTCAACAATCAAATCTACAAAGCCTGTTTTTTCAACATATTCACTTCTTTGAAAACCTTCGGGCAACTCTTCTTTCACAGTTCCTTGAATTACTCTAGATCCGGCAAAAGCTATTAGNACTCCTGGTTCAGCTAAATGAATATCACCAAGCATTCCATAAGAAGCAGTAATTCCTCCAGCGGTTGGATCAGTGAATACAACTAGATAGGGTAAATTATTTTTTTTGAGTTCATTGATAGCTAGTGTCGTTCTTGTCATTTGTGATAATGAAACTAAAGATTCCATCATTCTCATACCACCACCAGATGTAAAAACTACAAATGGATTATTGTTTTCTATTGCATGCTGGATTCCATATAAAAAAGCCTCACCTTCAGCAGCACCTATAGAACCACCTATAAAATCAAAATTTGAAGCAACTGATGTAATATTAAGATTTTTAATGTTGCTTTTTACAACCATCATTCCACAGTTCATNCCAGTTTTTTTTCTGGCAGATTTTAATCTATCTTTATAAGATTTTGAGTCTNNCCANTTTAANGGNTCNTCTTTNGGAATNGGNGTTTCTAAATACTTCNTAATTATTTTTTCCAAATACTATATCAAATCTTTGTCTGCAATTAATTCTATGATGTTTATTGCAAGAGGGACATACCCATAAATTTTCTTCTAAATCCTTTTTTAAAATGGGTCCTTTACAACAAGATGTCCAATCACTATTTTCAATTTCTTCTTTACTAGCTCTTGTTTTTATTATTCTTTTAATTTTTTCACCAAATCGTAAAGTTTTTTTTAACCAATTCATGATATTTTTTCTCTTAATTTTTTTACAATCTTAGTTACATTTGTGACAGGATTTTGTCTTTTTTCTAGTGATTTTGAAATTTCTTTACAAAGAGCACTACCCACGACAATTCCATCTGCCTTTTTAAGTGAATAAATAGTTTTGTCTGTAATACCAAATCCAATCACAATATTTTTACTTTTATTAATATTTTTTATTTTAAGATATCTATCTATAATCTTATTAGGGGAAACTTTTAATTTTCCACCTGTTGTTGATAACATACTTATATAATAAACCATATCATGTGAATCTTGTATAATTTTTTTCATTCTTTTTTTTGAAGTAGTAGGAGATATGAGCTGTATAAAGCAAATATTCTTTTTTTTGCATTTTTTTGCAAAAAATTTATTTTCTGGATAAGGTAAATCAACTACAATTAATCCATCAACTCCAACTTTGTTACAAATTTTAATAAAATTATCATCTCCGTATTGATATATCATATTATAATAACCCATTAATATTACAGGTTTATTTTTTGATATTTTTTTAAAATTTTTAACTAAAGAAAACACATCCTTAATTTTTAAGCCATTTTTTAAGGCTCGGTAAGCACTTGATTGAATTTGACCGCCATCAGCTATTGGTGTGTTGTGTGGAAAACCTATTTCACAAATATCAGCATATCTTGAAATTGAATTCAGTATTTCCAGAGATTTTTTTTTGTTATTATCTCCCGCAACTGTATATGTTAATAATGCAGGTCTATTTTCTTTTTTTGTTTTTTTAAAAGCTTGATTAATTAATGACATCTTTTTTTACTTTCCGAGTTTTGCCTTTAGAATATCTTTATCTTTTTTTGCGTCTCCACAAGAATTTACTATAATAATTGTATCTTTACTTAATTTTGGGGCAATTTTTATTGCTTCAGAAAACGCATGACTAGGCTCTAAACTTGGGTTTATTTTTTCAAATTTTTTTATTAAAACATAAGCTTTAAGAGCCTCTTCGTCTGTAGCTGATACATATTTTGCTCTTTTAGTATCTTTTAAAAAACAATGCATAGGAGAAACTCCAGGGTAATCTAAGCCTGCTGAAATAGATTCTGTTTCATTAATTTGCCCCTCTGATGATTGACAAACATAAGAAGCCGCTCCATGTAATATACCAATTTTTGCTCCGCGACTTAGAGGTGCTGCGTGTAATTTTGATCCTTCTGGACCTCCTGCTTCAACACCAATTAATTCAACTTGTTTTTTATTATAATCTATAAATTCACTCCAAAAACCATAAGCTGAACTTCCTCCACCAACACAGTTTATTAATTTGATTTTTTTAGGGATTTTTTTAAATTCTGATTTTACTTGCAACTTTAGTTCTTTTGAAATTTGAGCAGTGCTCCAGCCACAAATTTTTACAAATATATTTGGACCAACAGTTGAACCAACACACATATGGGTTGTGTCACAGTTTGATACCCAATATCTCATACATTCACTTACAGCATCAACTAATGTTTGGCTCCCAGAGTATACTGGTACAATTTCAGCTCCATTTTTTTTCATCGCAATAACATTTGGTCTTTGTCTTTTTATATCTTTAGCTCCCATAAATATTTTACATTTAAGACCAAATTTTTTTGCAGCCATACTTAACATCTTTCCAGCATATCCTGCACCGGTATCTCCAACTATATATTTTTTACCTGCTCTTTTAGCTAATAGACAGTGAACTGTAGCTCCGTAGATTTTATGTGCTCCTCCATTAGCTTCTGAAACCATTTTAGCCCATATTTGAGCACCTTTGAGATGATTTGTTAAATTTTGTAATTTTATAAAAGAAGTGGGGGATCCAATATAATTTTTAAAATAGTAATCTCTCTCTTTTAAAAATTTTTTATCATTTCTTAATTTTTCAAAAAGATTAGTTAAGTCTTCAACTGGTTTTTTAAGAGTTTCAGGAATATAACTTCCTCCAAATTTGCCACCCCAAAATCCACTTTTGTTATGTTGATCAATTAGAGGAATTTTTTTTTTAAGCTTCATTACTAATTTGTTTAATTTTTTTTAAAAAAATATCTATTTTTGAAATATCTTTTAATCCAGATGTTTCTAGACCTCCAGAAATATCTACAATATCGGCTATTTCTACATATTTTTCAACAGGATCCTCAACCTTAATATTTCCAGCTATCATCAACTCTTTATCAAGTTTTAAATTTTTTATAAACTCATGATTAAAAGACATGCTTTTTTCATAACCCTTACTGTCAAATAAATATATATCAGCAACATTTTTATATTTAAGATATTTTGAAACATCATTTTGATCATTAACTGTAATGGCAACAATTATTTTTTTATTATACTTTTTTTTAATATTTTGAACTATGATCGCAGGACAATCATAAATTTGGTAATAATCAAAAGGCAAGTCTTTTATTTTTTCTAAAATGTTCTGATCTGGTTTTACTAAAACTGCAACGTATTTTGATTTTTTTTTATCAACACTTAAAATTTTTTTAAGATTTTCAAATTCTATAAATCTTTTAGATTTCGGATAATTAACTATGAAACCAATAAATTGAGGAGGACAATGGTGGTTTGTTAAAAACTTTAAAGTTTTGGAGTCTGAGATTCCGCAAATTTTTGATTTCATCTAGTCTATGGATGAAATTATATTTTTTAAATTTGCTTTTGGATTACCTTTTGCTGTAATAGGTCGACCAATAATTAGACAATCACTACCAGATTGAATAGCTTCATTTGCATTCATGACTCTTTTTTGTTCATTATTGTTATTTTCCATTCTTATACCTGGAGTAAAACATTTTAGATTAGGTGCAATTTTTTTTATCATTTTTGTCTCTAAAGGACTACAGATAACTCCATACAATTTTGCTTCATTTGCAATCTTAATTAATTTTTTTACTTGATTCTCTACATTTGAATTGAATCCTAAACTTTCTAAGTCATTATCATCTAAACTAGTTAAAACTGAAACACCCAACAATTTTAAATCAATTTTTTGTGCTGCTTCATTAGCAGCTTTAAGAGCATCAAGTCCATTAAGCAAATGTACTGTGGCATAACTTACATTTAGATATTTTAGAGACTTTATTGATTCAACTAAAGTATTTTTAATATCAAAAAACTTACCATCATAAAAAATTGGTTTTTTAAATTTTGATAATTGTCTTATTTCCTCAGGACTTCTTTGAGTAATATATTGTAATCCAATTTTTATTCCTGAAATATCTTCATGAATTAATTCTAATAAATCTAAAATTTCTTTTTGACTTGAAACATCACAAGCTACAAAAATGTTTTTATTCCTCATTATTCAATTTTTTAAACAGTTCTTTAGCCATTTTAAAGTGAATTGTTTTTTTTTGTGGAGTATTTACTTTCTCACCAGTTTTAGGATTTCGACTTATTCTAGCTTTTTGAATATTTGTAGAAAAAACACCAAATTTTCTTAATTCAACTCTTTCTCCCCTTTGTAGAGATTGTTTAATTTCATTTAGAATAATATTTGTAAACTTTTCTAAGTCTTTTTTTAAAAAATTAGGATAATTATCTGATAGTTGTTTTAGAAGCTTTGATTTTACAATAGCCAATTTTTATTCGTCTTTTTTTTTATCTTTTTTCTCTAGCTCTTTGGATAGTGATGAAAAAGGAAGATTTTTACCACTTAAAGGAGAGCTAAACTTAGATATAGCATCTTTATTTTGAATTTCTTCAAGTAACTTTATACTTAGAGAAACTTTTCTTTTGTCTAAATCCATTTCAGCTATAGCGCAGTCTATTCTTTCACCCCCAGTAAATCTTGTAGGACGTGCATCTGCACTGCTAATTGCTATCTGAGATTTTTTAATTATGAAATCCATTTCACAACCTTCGGGTCTGACAACTAATCCCTTGTTATCAGAAGATACAATCTTAACAGTAATAGTATCTTTAATTTTTTTGTCTTTAAACCAGTTAAATGGATCTGGTTTAGTTTGTCGTAAACCAACTCTAATTTTTTGTTCTGCAGCTTTGATTTCTAATACTTTGACTTTTAATTTATCACCATTTTTATACTTTAATAACTCTTCTTCTCCATTAGCGTTATATGTAAGATCGTTACAATGTAAGAATGCGTCAATATCAAGATTGTCTATTTTTAAGAAAATTGAATAATCATTTTTATTTGAAACAACGCCTTCAACTTCAGAACCAACAGGATATTTTTTTTCAAAAATTTCAAATGGATTTTCAATTGTTAGACGATGTGAAATTGCAACTCTTCTTTTTTCTTTATCTATTTCAGTAATTACACAGTTGATCTCGTCTCCAACTTTAAACATTTTTTTTGCTGATACATTTTTTTTAGTCCAACTTAATTCACTTGAGTGTAATAGTGTAGAAAGACCAGGTTGTAATTCACAAAATGCTCCAAAATCCATTATCTTAACAACTTTAACTTTATATTTCTTATTTAATTCATAATTAGAAATTTGTTCGAATGGGTCAGGCGATAGTTGTTTGACAGAACAACCAACTTGTAATTTTTCTTTATCTACTGAAATGACTAATAGATCATGTTTTTCACCAATATTAAAAATTTCATCTGGATGATTTACTCTAGAGTAAGATATTTCTTGAAGATGAACTAATACATCTAATTCACCATTAACACTAAAAAAACAACCAAATGAGCTATAACCTTTTACTTCAGCACCTTTAATAATGTCCCCAACTTTAAATTTTTCAATTATTTTAATTTTATCTTCTTTTTTAAAAGAAGATATTATTTCTCTTCTCGATACACACGCATTACCTCGAACCTTATCTAATTTTATTAGAGCAAATTTTTGAGGTTCATTCATTAAATGACTAATATCTTTTAATGGTTTATCACTAATCTGAGAACCAGGTAAAAACATTAGAGAACCAGTATCTATATGTTCAACTATGCAACCACCTTTAACTCTTCCAGTAATTTTTCCCATTATTGGTTCATTCTTTTCATACGCTTCAACTAATTTATCCCATCCCTGAATTTTTTGTGCTTTAGAAGCTGATACTAATACTTCACCTTTCTTATCTTCTAGTCTTTCAAGCAATACTGAGATTTTTTCTCCAACCTTTGCTTTATCTATCATGCCCATACTCTTTAGTTCATTAATATCAAGTATTGGTTCAGATTTAAGTCCTTCAACCTCGAGAAAAACAAAGTTATCTGTTACTTTATTTACGACACCAGTTATAACTTTTCCTTCTTCAAGGTTCTTATTTTTAGTAAATTGTGAATTTAATAACTTTTCGAATTCTTTGGATTTAGGGTTTGAGAGGTCCTTATAAATTTCCATTAAGCTTATATTTTTTTATCCATAATTTGTTTTATTTTTAAAAAACATGATCTTTTAGTTAAATTTGTTGTATTAATCAAGATTGAATCTTTTGTTTTTTTTAGAGGCGATATCTTTCTATTATAGTCACTTTTATCGCGTTTTTTGATACTTTTAAGTACTTCGTTAAAGGATACCTTTTTATTTAGAGCTTTTAATTCTTTATATCTTCTAAGAGCTCTTGTTTTTGTATTGGCAGTTATAAAAAACTTAAAATTTGCATCAGGTATAATTTTGTAAGTAATATCTCTCCCATCTAAACAAGAACCATTATATTTTTTAGGTGGATTATATGCACTTTTTATTTGAAAAAAATGAACTAGTTGTCTTATTTTTTTATCTTTTGATATTATAGAAGCTAAAGTTCCAATTTTATCAGATAATAATTTTTTACTTTTTAGATCTTTAATATTAAGTTTATTTATTCTTTTTTTGATTAATCTATAATTATATTTTGAAGGTTGATTCATTTTAATACTAGCAATTAGTCTATATATTTTTCCAGTGTCTAAATAATATAGATTGTAATGTTTTGAAATTAACTTTGCTTGAGTTCCAGCACCAGCTGCGGCAGGTGAGTCAATTGCAACTTTTATCAAGTTTTTATCTTTTTTTATTTTCATTTAATTCTTTTATTTTTTTTAAAAAGGATGGAAAAGATGTATTGATTGAATCTTTATCATATATTTTCCAATTACCCCCAAAAGTTAATCCAGCTATTACACACATCATGAAAACTCTATGATCTTTTAAATAGTCTTTTACTTTTATTAAATGATTTATTTTTAGTTCAGGATTTCCCCATATCTTTAAAGAGTCACTCGTTAGTACTGTTTTAATACCCATCATTTTCAAAATTTTTGAACCCCATTTTAATCTTGGACTTTCTTTTTGATTAAGTTCAGATATTTTTTTGAAATAAGAGACACCTTTTGCTTTTGCAGCAATTAAAAAAATTATCAAAAACTCATCTATTGCACTACTGTTTAAATTAGAAGGACAATTTATACTTGTTAAATTTTTTGAGCTTTTAACAAAAATATCAGCAATTTTTTCACCTTTATAATCTTTAATATTTTTAGTTGATATCTTTACACCCATTTTTTTTAAAATTTTTAAAACTCCTGTTCTTGATGAATTGATATTTACATTTTTGATTAGTAATTTTGAATTATTAGATAAGGCCGTAAGAACTATAAAAAATGCACTAGAGCTTATATCGGAAGGTATTCTGTAGTTGAAAGATTTAATTTCTTTTTTGCCTTTAATTTTTATAAAGTCATATTTTTTAGTCTTTTTTATTTTTATTGGAATTTTTAAATATTTGAAAAGTAATTCAGTATGATTTCTAGATTTTTTTGCTTTAATACGAGTTTCCCCTTGAGTATTTAGTGCAGCCAACATTACACTACTTTTACATTGTGCAGATCCTTTATCTTCGAAATAATTTATAGGTTTAATAAATTTTGATCTTATAATGGAGATAGGTAGTTTATTTTGATTTTGACTAAATTTAGCGCCGAATCTTTTTAGCGGCCTAGTAACTCTTGAAAAATCTCTTTTTGATAAACTTTTATCCCCAATTAATTTGATTTTTCTTTTAGAGTGAATTAACAAACCTAAAATTAATCTTCCTAATGTTCCAGAGTTTCCAGCATTTAAAGTTAAATTTTTTTTATAAGTATAACCGTTCAAACCCTTTCCATAAATTTCACAATATGTATTTTTCCATTTTATTATTATGCCTAATTTTTTTAAACATTTTAATGTATCTAATACATCTTCAGATTTTAACAACGAGTAAGCTTTAGATTTCCCCTTAGCTTGTGAAGCGAGCAAAGCCCATCTGATAGATAGACTTTTGTCACCATCAATTAAAATTTTTTTATTAAAAGGTTTAATTTTTTTATTTATATTTAGACAATTGTTCATACTGGTTTATATTTTAACCTAGTTTGAATGAATCACCAAAATAAGCAGATTTAGCCTCATTATTATTTATTAGTTCTGAAGGTGTTCCCGAAGCAACTATTTTACAATTTGAAAGTACTATTGCCAAATCTACACAAGTAAGCAAGTCTCTCGCTTGATGATCACAAAGAATGACTGATATGTTATCCTCACTTTGTAAATCAACAATAATTTTTTGTAACATTTTAATGGTCATTACATCTAGAGCTGCAAATGGCTCATCAAGAAGTAAAATTTTTGGATTACTTAAAAGTGCTAGTGCGATAACTAATTTCTTTTTTTGTCCCCCTGATAAATAATTTGCCTTAACATCTTTGACTGAATCTAATTCAAATTTAGAAATCATAGAGTCTATTTTTTCGTTCCTAATTTTTTTATTTTCTATTAGAATTTCTCCAATAGTATTTAAGTTTTCCAAAAGAGTTAAGTCATGAAAATACCCAGAATTTTGAGGACAGAAACCTAATCTAAATTTTTTAGTACGTAAATATATTGGATAATCATTAGCTGTTTTTGAATTAATAATTATAGATCCATAATCAGGTTTTATGAGTCCCGTAATTATATTAAATATTGTTGATTTTCCAACTCCATTTGGTCCTAGTAAGCCAAGAACCTGACCTTCATTAAGACTAAATTTTATGTTATCTAAAATTTTTCTATTTCCAAAAGATAATGAAATTTTATCAAGCTTCAATATTGGTTTTTCAGTTTTAAATGATTTTATTCTAAATTTTTTAATAATTGCCATTATTTTTTACTTACTATTTTTACTTTTTCAGATTTATTATCCATAAAAATTTTTGATTCTTTAGTGATAAGATCCATCATAATTTTATCTGCTTGCATGGTTGTATTCAAGTTTTTATAAATTACGTTATTTGAGATAGTTGCTAAATTATCCTCAAATATTAAGTCTAAATTATTAGAAGTAATGACATGTATCTGATGAGTGATCAATACATTTTCATAAAATTCTGTGTTAAAGTTGCTACTGTTATAATTTGCAAAATCAGATGAAATATTAATTGGATCGGAGTCTTTGAGATAAATTATTGCCGTCACTTTTTTCATTAAAATTAGCTCTGGTTTATCATTGTTAAGTTCCCCAACTTCGGCTTTAATGATATAATTATTTCCATCCTCACCTTCAGCAATATATTCAATATTATAAATTAAATTTTGTAATTCTTTTTTAGACGCTTCTTCTTTTTTAACTATTGACGAGTCGCTATCTTTGTTTGAAGTATTACTATCTACATTGTAACTTTTATAAAAAAATAAAATAATCATTAACAT
This sequence comes from Candidatus Pelagibacter sp. TMED106, assembly GCA_002170275.2. GTDB lineage: Bacteria > Pseudomonadota > Alphaproteobacteria > Pelagibacterales > Pelagibacteraceae > Pelagibacter. Next base: position 37,081 of record NHFH02000019.1, read on the forward strand.
TAATATTAAAATTAATAGTTGTAGAAGGGATTTTTTTTGCATTTAGCTTATGTTTTCACCAAGAATGTTATGAATGTGGATAATACCAATAGTTTTAGCTTTATTTGTCGAATTATATACACACAGACTAGTTATTTTCTTTTCATTCATAAGAGCCAAAGCTTTCATTGCTAACATTTCTTTATTAACTTTAAAGGGGTTTTTGGTCATTACATCTTTAACCTTGAAATCATGAAGATTGCTATTTTTTTGACTTGTTCTTCTTATTTGACCATCAGTAATTATACCTGTTGTAATTCCTTTTTTATTTCTAACAATTAAAGTACCTAATTTTTTTTGTGAAATAATTTTAAGAGCATATTTCATATTTGAATTTTCATCAATGAAAGGTATCTTTTGTCTTATTAACATTAGATCTTCAACAGTTTTAAGTTGTGCTCCTAAATTTCCTGAGGGATGAAATATTTTAAAGTCTTTTTTACTTATCTTTTTTTTATTTATAGTAGCAACTGCAAGAGCGTCACCAATACTTAACTGGTTAATAGTACTTGAAGTCGGAACAATACCGAGACCAGCTTCTACAACTTCTGGGATTAATAATTTTATATCTGCAGCCTTATGTAAAATTGAATTTTTTTTCGACACAATACCCACTAATAAAATTTTATTTCTATTCGCATATTTAATAATATTTTTTAGTTCCTCAGAGGAACCTGAGTAGCTCACTAAAATTAAAATATCCTTTTTAGAGATACTCCCTAGATCTCCATGAGAACAATCATTTGCTGAGAGAGAAAATGAAGGAGTTCCCACAGAAGATAGTGTCGCAGCAATTTTTGCTGCGATAAGTCCACTTTTACCAACTCCACATAGAATAACTTTAGATTGACATTTTACAATTGCCTCTACAGCATCATTGAAAGAATTATTGATAGAGTTTTTAAGTTTTTTTAAGGCTTTGATCTCAAGATCAATTACATTTTTTCCAAGTTTTCTATAATCTTTTTTTTTCATTTAGTGAGACCAAATATCATCTTTAAAAAGAGCCAAATCAAGATCGACTCTTGTTTTTAAAAATTTTAAACAATCATTATATAAATTTATTCTATTCTCTCTAATTAGAATCTTATTAAGTTCTTCATGTATTTTGTGGAGGTAAACAACATCATTGGCACAGTATTTTAATTGAGCTGGAGTTAGCTCTCCACCAAAGTCTGAGCTTTGAAATTGTTTGCTTATATCTAAATTTATAAATTCTTTTATTAGAGTTTTTAGAGAATGATTATCTGAATAAGATCTTGCTAATTTTGATGCTATCTTGGTATCAAGAATATTTTTCGTATCAGTTTTTAAATAATATTTAATATGAGCCATGTCAGCTCTACCATAATGAAAAATCTTAGTAATATTTTCATTTGATAGTAATTTATTTAAATTGGGAGAATTGTAATTTTTTCTGTCAAATTGAACTATATGAGCATCAGATTTTCCACTAGAAATTTGAATAAGACATAATGGATCTCGTTTAACATTTAAACCCATAAATTCACCATCTACGGCTATAATATTGCCTAAATTCAAATCTTCTGGTAGATCGTTCTTGTGAAGTTTAATATCAATACTCATTTTAAATAATATATATATGAAAGCAAAAAATTGTCTAATTTTTGGCGGAAGTGGACAAATAGGTCGTCATTTAATAAGAAAGTTAACAAAAAATAATTATAAAGTTACTGTTGTTACAAGAAATCTTCATCAAAAAGGGTATGTTATTAAAACTCAAGCAAATGCTGGATATATAGATATTGTTGAAGCTAACATTTTTGATGAGCAAAAAATTAGAAAACTTTTTAGTAAAACAGATATTTGTATAAATCTTATAGGCATTCTATTTGAAAAGGATAAAAATAGTACTTTTAAAAATATTCATACAATTTTTCCTTCTTTGTTATCAAAGCTTTGCAAAGAATATAAAGTTGAACATTTTATTCATTTATCTGCCTTAGGAGTAAATGTAGCAGTAGATTCAAACTATGCAAAAAGTAAACTAGAAGGGGAATTAGAAGTCCAAAAAAATTTTTCCTTAAGTACAATTTTAAGACCATCAGTAGTTTACTCAGTTGATGATAATTTCACTACAAGTTTTATGACTCTTTTGAGTAGACTTCCAGCTTTCCCCCTTTATTACAATGGGAAAACAAAATTTATGCCTATTCACTGTTCAGACTTAACCGATATTATTTACCATATAATTTCAAAAAAAATTCATTCGAAAGTAATTGAATGTGTTGGTCCTGAGTTAATTTCTTTTAAAGAAATTTTAAAAAAATTATTAAAACTAATAAATAAAAAAAGATTACTAATTCCTATGCCACTATTTTTTGCTAAAATTTCAGCAAATTTTTTTCAATTATTCCCAAAACCATTACTTACAATTGATCAACTAAAACTTTTAAAATATGATAATGTATCAACTGGCAAGTATCAAACAAATTTTGATATTGGAGTTCCTAGTATTAAAGTCTTCGAAAAAGAAGTAAAAAAGTATTGCTATATGTGGCGTACTGGAGGACAATTTTCTACCTCAAAATATATTCAAACAAATAAGAAAAATTCTTAATAGAAAAATATTTGTTAAAGAGATATAGTATTTAAATGCTTATTAAAATTGTTTACGTTTTGATATTCCTTATCTTTTTATTTTTGATATTTACAATTATAAAATCAATTAATAGGGGGATTGAGGGAAAGAAAAAAAACAAGAAATGATGTTAATCATTTATATGTTACGCTGAACTAATTTTTTTCTCAATGTATTGAGGAATCTCTTCATCTTTATTATCTGGATCTTCTTTTCTATTTTTAGGTTGATAGGCATATAATAAATGAAGTTTACAGTAAGAAAAATCTTTTAATGAAGTTCTTCCACAAAAATAAAAGTCTTTATCTGAAGGATGGTTAATTGGCCACTTGCATACACTTTCATCCAATTCTTCTAACTGTTTTGGGTTTTCAGGTTCAAAATCTTTTTCTATAATTAAAGATTGAAACTTACTTTTTCTTCCACGTTTTTGTTTAGGATTATTTTTATAATCATTATTGTTATTAAGACCTTGTAATGAAGAAACACTTCTTGTTTTGATTTTTGAAGATAGATTAAGTCTATGAGCTTTTCCTATAACTGCATTTCTACTAATTCCACCTATAATTTTAGCAATTTGACTTGCAGTGCTTCCTTTTCCCCAAAGCTCTTTTAATTTTGATACTTTTTCTTCGTCCCAACTCATTATGTCTATATTTAGTATGTTTAATTAATTTTATAACTATATACAGATACACACAAGATATAAAAAAAAACAATGAATTTTTCTCTTTTATACACAATAAATCTCAAAACTTTATATATGTTAACCAATGGTTGAATTAAATAAAAAATATCAAATTGGTGTAAGAAGATTCGGTTTTATAAATTGGGTTGGCTTTAATAGCTTGTGGTTGAAAGAGTGCAATAGATTTATGGTTGTATGGCAGCAAACACTTCTATCTCCACTTGTATCAAGTTTACTATTTTTGTCTGTTTTATCTTTAGCCATAGGAAATGACAGAGGAGAAGTTATGGGCTATTCCTTTATAAGTTTTTTAGCTCCCGGATTAATTGCAATGAGTATACTTACCCAATCTTTTAGTCACTCTGTTTCTTCTTTAATGATTAGTAAAATTCAAGGAAATATTGTTGATATGCTTTATGCACCACTTAGTGCTTTAGAGGTTTCAATGGCAATAATATTGGCTGCGATATCGAGAAGTTTTTTAATAGCTTTAATTTCTATAGTTGTTTTTTCTTTTATAATAAAAATTCCAATTAACAGTATTTTTTATATAATAATTTTTGGATTTTTAGGCTCTTTCATCCTAGGCTGTCTTGGATTTATAACTGGTATGTGGGCTGAAAAATTTGATCATACAGCCACTATAACTAATTTTGTTATTACGCCTTTAAGTTTTTTGTCTGGAGTATTTTATTCAATTAATAAACTTCCAGATTTTTTTCAAACCGTAAGTTATATTAATCCTTTTTTTTATATGATTGACGGTTTCAGATATGGATTTTTGGGATCTTCAGATGGTTCAATCAGTATAGGTATTATTTATTTATCAATATTAAGTTTTATTATGTGGTTGATAGCTTTTTATCTTTACAAAGTAGGTTACAAGATTAAATCATAAATTATGAGTGCTTTAGCAAAAAATTATAATAGAAGGAAAATTGCTTTTAAAAAAGGTAAAGGAAGTTTTTTATTTGCTAAAAATGGAAAAAAATATCTAGATTTTTGCATGGGCATAGCTGTAAATTCTTTAGGCCATGCACATCCATACTTAGTAAAAGAACTTAATAAACAATCTAAAAAAGTTTGGCATGTATCAAATGCATTTATTATTCCAGAGGGAGAGAGATTAGCAAAAAGATTGACTCAAAAAACTTTTGCAGACTCAGTAATTTTTCAAAATAGTGGTGCTGAAGCAACTGAAGCAGCGATTAAAGTTGCAAGAAGATATTTTTATTCTATTGGTAAATCGAAAAAAAATAGAATACTTTGTGTAAAAAATTCTTTTCATGGAAGAACTTTAGCAACAATTTATGCAAGCGGATCAAAAAAGATGACAGAGGGTTTTGGACCAAAAGTAGATGGTTTTGATCACTTTGAATTTGGAAATCATAAAGAATTAAAAAAATCTATTACTAGTAAAACAGCAGCTATAATGATTGAAACTGTAATGGGAGAAGGAGGGATCAAAGTTGTTCCAGATTGGTGTCTAAAAGAATTGAGAAAAATATGTAATAAAAAAAAAATTCTATTAATTTTAGATGAAGTTCAATGCGGAATAGGAAGATCTGGTAATTTTTTTGCATTTGAGCAATCTAAAATTAAACCTGATATTGTACCAATTGCAAAGGGTATTGGAGGTGGTTTTCCTATAGGTGCAGTTTTAATGAATAAAAAAGTTTCCTCAGGAATGACACCAGGCACACATGGCTCCACTTTTGGTGGCAATCCTCTTGCAATGTCTGTAGGTAATGCAGTTTTAGACCAAATATTTAAAAAGGGATTTCTTAAAAATGTCAAAAACTTATCAAAGTATTTTCATAACGAATTAGATAAAATTAAAAGAGAATTTCCAAAGATTATTAAAGAGGTAAGAGGGGTTGGCTTACTGATAGGATTGCAGTTATTTCATGATCAAACAAAGTTTGTTCAAAAATTAATGGATAATAAATTGTTAACAATTAGAGCTGCAGAAAATGTAGTAAGAATTCTTCCTCCTCTTACAGTGAAAAAAAATGAAATAAATTTAGCTTTAAAGATTATAAGAAAAGTTTGTAAAGAATATTAAATTAAGATGAAACATTTTATTAACCTCAAAGACATTTCTGCAACAGACTTAAGAAAAATAATTTTGAATGCAAAAAAAAGAAAACAAAAAAGAAAAAATCTTAACGTATTAGATGCAGATAAAGATAGTCCTCTTAAAGGAAAGCTACTTATTCAAATGTTTGAAAAATCTAGCTTGAGAACAAGATTAAGTTTTTATCTTGCAATAAAGCAGTTAGGAGGTGGAGCATTAACTTTAAGACCAGATGAATTACATTTAGCAAAGGGAGGTGAGAGCTTAGCAGACACTGCAAAAGTTTTATCAACTTATGGCAATGGATTTATGTTAAGAACTGATAATGATGAAAAATTAGAAGAATTTAAAAAATATATTAATATTCCAGTTATAAATGGTTTAAGTCCATCTTCTCATCCTACTCAAGTATTATCAGATATTTTTACTGTTGAAGAAATAAAAAGAAAACCAATTTCTAAACTCAACATAAGTTGGATAGGAGATTGTAATAATGTTCTTAATAGTTTAATTGCTGCTTCAGTAAAATTTTCGTTTAATTTAACTGTAGGTTGCCCAAAAAAATATAAACCTAAAAAATTTGTGTTAGATTGGGTAAAAAAGAATAAAAAAAAAATATATATTTTCAATGATGCTAGGAAAGCAGTCAAAAATGCTGATGTTATTTTTGCCGATAAAGTTGTGTCTTTAAATGATAAAGTGAATAAAACAAAGAAAATAAAAGATTTTAAAAATTTTAAAATTAATTCTAAATTAATGAGTTTCGCTAAAAAAGATGTAATATTTTTACATTGTTTACCAAGAGGATCTGAAGTAACCGATGAAGTTTTTTTAGGGAAGCAATCAAAAGTATGGCAACAAGCTCTCAACAGAATTTATGTTCAAAAAAGTATTTTATTATACTGTTTTGGAAAATTAAGGTAACTCTTTCGGATTATCACTATTTTGATTTAAATATAGTATAACTGAAGCTCTATCTCTTTCTTTTTTTAAACCTGCAAATCCCATCTTATTATTTTTTATCCATTTAGAAGGTTTAATCAAAAAGCCGTTCATTTCTTCCCAGCTCCATTCTTTTCCATAAGATGTCAAAGCTTTTGAATATTTATAATCAGTGACTGCTCCCACTGGTCTAAACATTACCCCCCAAAGTTTTGGTCCTATTTTATTTCCTCCACCTTGATTGATACTGTGGCAAGCAGCACATTTTTTAAAAACTTTTTTACCGTGATCTAAATCACCCATTGCCATTAAAGCTTTAATATCAACTTCAGAACTTGTACTTGTGGTACTACTTGAGGATACAGCCACAACTTCAACTTCATAACTAGGTTTTTCGGGTTTTTCAGCATAGAATACCCTCTCAGAGACTTTATCCAAGCCAAAAACTATTGCCACAACAAGTATAATTGCAGCTATTATTTTATTTATTTCAAACGAATCCATTTAATTTTTTTAATAAGGACGTATAACATGATAATTTAAAAAATACCTAATTTTTAAAATATTTTTTTGCGTCGGTTAGACGCATAAATCTGATAAGCTAAGGAATGTCTAAAACNTTAATCTTAATCCCATCTAGAATGTCAGCTGCCAGACTTCCAGGAAAACCTCTTTTNAAAATCAATGATTTATCAATAATTTCTCATGTAGTTAACAAAGCAAAAAGATCAAAGATAGGAAGAGTTGTTGTTTGTACGGAGGATCAGTCAATACTAGATGATGTCATCAAGAATGGAGGAGAAGCAATTTTAACAGGCAACCATCATAAGTCTGGGACAGATAGAATATTTGAAGGCTTTACNAAATTAAATATAAAAGATGTAGATTACATTTTAAATGTTCAAGGTGATGAACCATCTATAAATGAAGAAGATATTGTTAACTTAAATGATATGATGATTAAAAGTAATTCAAGCATTGGAACTTTAGGAGCAGAGATAAATGATAAAAATTTTTTTTTAGATGAAAATATTGTTAAGGTAACAACAAATGAAAAACTAGATAATAAAAATTATTCTCTAGCATTATCATTTAACAGAAATTATATTAATAAAGAATATAAGAATGTTTACCACCATATTGGTATATATGCTTATAAAGTAGCTGCTTTAAAAAAATTTGTAAATTTAGATCAAACTAAAAATGAAATTGAGAATAGACTTGAACAACTTAGGGCTTTAGATAATAATTTAGAAATTCATGTAGGTATGGCAAAAACATCACCAATTGGCATAGACACAAAAGAAGATTATCTGGCGTTAAAAAAAATTATGGAATATAAATCTTAAAATGAAAATACTTTTTCAAGGCTCGCCTGGTGCTTATTCTCATACTGCTGCTCTAGAAGTATATCCTGACTCAGAGATTATTTCATGCAAAACTTTTGATGAATGTTTTTCAAAAGCACAACAAGATGAAAATTTAAAAATTATAATTCCAGAGTCAAACAAAACTACAGGAAATATTGGAATAGAATATTTAATTTTTAAATATAGATTAAACATATACGCAGAACATTTTCATAGGATTGAGCATAATTTACTTGGGATACCTGGAGCTAAAATTAAAGACATTAAAAATGTGCTATCTCATGCCCAAGGACTTTCACAATGTTCAGATTATATAAAAAAAAATAATTTAACAGAAAATGTAAGAGCTGATACCGCTGGATCAGCAAAATACATCTCAGAAAATAATAAAAAGTCTGATGCAGCTATTGCATCAAAATTAAGTGCAAAAATATATAATTTAGACGTTATTAAATCTAATATTGAAAACGAAACAGGTAACACAACAAGGTTTTTGATTATGGGCAAATCAATTAATCAGCCAGAGTTTAGTAAAAAAAAATATATTACGTCTTTTTTATTTAAACTAAAAAGTAAACCTGCAGCCTTGTATCAATCATTAGGGGGTTTTGCGATTAATGGAGTTAATTTAACAAAACTTCAAAGTTATCCAGAAAAAAATTCTTTCTCTTCTTATTTTTTTCTGTGTGATTTGGATGGACACATAGAAGAGCCAAAAGTTCAAAAATCTCTNGAAGAATTAGGACTACATTGTGAAGATTTTCACGTCTTAGGTGTTTTTGAGGCGGATAGTTTTCGTGAAAAATAATTTTAATCTTTTCTTGATGAATAGAAATTTTTACTGCTATAATAGTTAAGGAGGCTAGAGGTGAATGCTGCTTGAACCCTAGGAGAATCGAAAGATAGCACTAGTAGAGACAGTAATTCAGGTTCTAGTCTCCTTTAAAAATGAATAAAAATACAAAAGTTTTAGCTTTAAAATACAGACCTCAAACATTTAATGATTTAATTGGTCAAGATGTTGCAGCTGAAACAATATATAATTCTATTCAAACAAATAAAATTCCAAATGCATATTTATTTACAGGAATAAGAGGGATAGGTAAAACTACTACAGCCAGAATAGTTGCTAAATCTTTAAACTGTAGTAATGGAATTGAGAATCTTTGCAAAAAAGATTTATGTGAAAATTGTCTAGCTATTACAAATTCAAATCATATTGATGTTTTAGAGATGGATGCGGCTAGCAAAACAGGTGTTGATGATGTTAGGGATTTGATAGAATTTTCAAGATATGGACCAACATCTGCTAAATATAAAATATTTATTATTGATGAAGTTCATATGCTTAGTAAACAAGCATTTAATGCTTTATTAAAAACTTTAGAAGAACCACCGGAGTATCTGAAGTTTATTTTTGCAACAACCGAAATAAAAAAAATCCCTATTACAGTAGTCTCAAGGTGTCAAAGATTTGATTTGTCTAGAGTTAAATCAAAAGAATTATTTGATTTTATAAAAGTAATAAAGGATAAAGAAAATGGAAATGTCTCAGATGACGCTCTAAGATTAATTGTAAAAATTTCCGAAGGTTCAGTTAGAGATGCATTATCTTTATTAGATAGGGCACTACTGACATTAGACAAAAACAAAGAATTAGATTTACCAACAGCCCAAAAAATTTTTGGTTATTTTGATAAGTCTCAATTGATAAATCTTTTTCAATTAATATTTGAAGCAAAAGAAATTCAAGTTTTAAATTCTTATAGAGAAATTTATAATCAGGGAGTAGAACCCAAGGTTTTTATTAACGATTTTTTGGAGCTTTTATATTATTTCAAAAATATAGAATCATTAAATATTGGAAGTACAAATTTTTCATTAAATGATAGTGAATTTAATAGAATTAAAGAGATGTCAAAAAAAATTGACAAAGAATCTCTGATATTATTTTGGCAATTTACAATCAAGACTTTAGAGGAGCTTGAAGTAGTAAGTAATCAACATTTATCTATAGAAATGTTTTTAATAAGATTAATTCATTTAAAAGGCATTAAAACTAATTCTGAAACTATTTTAAAAAGAGATGATATACAAAACAATAATGAAGAAGTTACCTTATCAACAAAAAAAAATGAAAAAGATCTATTTGGTATAAAAGATAATAAACAAACAATAGGACAAATTAAAAATGTAGCACAAGAAAAGGATCCCAAACCTAAAGAAATTAAAGAAACAGATTTTCAACCTAACTTGATAAATTCTTTTGATGATTTAATAATTATGTGTTCTTTAAAAAAAGAAATGAAATTAAAATATGAGTTAGAAAAAAATGTAAATCTTGTAAGTTTTGAAAAACAAAGAATTGAAATTTCCTTTAATGAAGACTTAGACAAAGAATTTATAAAAAATTTATCCACAAAGCTTTACGACTGGACTAAGGAAAGATGGATTATCACACTAAGTAAAGCAAAAGGAGAACCATCTAAAATAGAAAAGGAAAAAATTTTAAAAAATCAGTTAATTGATGATGTTAGAAATTCTTCATTTTATAAAGAAATATTAAAAAAGATACCTGATGCAGAACTTGTGGATATAAAAAAATTAAGTAAAGATATAAAAAATGACTGACTTTAACAAGATTTTAGAAAAGGCTAAAGAACTAGAGTCTAAAATGAAGGAAAGTCAAAAAAAAATCAAAAATATTCAAGCAGAAGGAACCTCAGGGTCTAACTTGGTGAAAGTGACTCTAAACGGAGAAAATGAAATGATCAAAATAAATTTATCAGATGAGGTAATGAAAGAAGATAAGATTATTATTGAAGATCTAATCAAAGCTGCCCATCAGGATGCAAAAACAAAAATCAAATCTAAAACATCAGAAGAAATTTCAAAATCTACAAGTGAATTTGGTATACCGGGATTAAAATTTCCTCTTTAGTCAGGAATTATTACTGCAGGACCTGTTAAAACTCTAGCCTCTAAATCCTCATGAGCTTTTTTAACCTCAGAAAGAGAATATTTTCTCGAAATTTGAATCTTTATTTTTCCAGACAATATCGCTTCAAAAACTTTTGCTGCTGAGTCTTCAAGTTCTTTTCTCGTAACAGTGTAATGAGCAATAGATGGTCTAGTGAAAAAAAGTCCTTTTGCGTTAATATGTTTCTTAATATCTAGTGTATGAACGTAACCAGAGGCATTACCAAATGCTACCATCATTCCTCTAATTTTTAAACACTCAATTGAACCCTCAAAAGTTTTTGTACCTACGCCATCATAGACAACATCAATTCCATTTTTGCCAACTATTTTTTCAACCTCTTCAACAAAATTATTATCTGTATAATTTATAACATGATGGCAACCATTCTTTTTAGCAATAGCCTCTTTTTCTTTTGAGCCAACGGTACCTATTACAGTACACCCAATTGCATTAGCCCACTGACATAAAATTTGTCCAACTCCACCAGCTGCCGCATGAAACAAAACTTTATCTCCTTTTTTTGCAGCATAACTTCTGTGAAGTAGATACTCAGCTGTAATTCCTTTTAATACAATACAAGAAGCTATTTCATTTGAAATGCCCTCTGGAACAATAACTAATTTTTCCTGAGGCATTATTTGTTTTTCAGAGTAACCACCAATAGGCATAGAAGCATGACTTACTCTATCTCCAACTTTGAAAAGATCTACTTCAGATCCAATTTCTTCAATTACTCCGCATGCCTCTAAACCAATACCACTTGGTAGAGGGATAGGGTACAAGCCTGTTCGATGATAAACATCAATATAGTTTATAGCAATTGATAGATTTTTTATTAAAACTTCTTTAGGGCCAGGTTTTCCAATCTCAATATCTTTAAGCTCTAAAACCTCTGGGCCACCAAATTTTTGAATTTGAATTGCTTTCATTATTTAACAAATGTACCATTATGATAATCTTGAACTGCTTGCAAGACCTCTGCTTTAGTATTCATTACAAATGGGCCACCTCTAGCAATAGGTTCTCCAATTGGTTTACCAGATATTAATAAAAATTTAGCTTTAGATAAGCTAGAAACTTTTAGTTTTTCTCCTCTAGTTAAAATGATTAAAGTTGAATCTTTAACCTCATCATGATTTTTGTCTCCAACTTTAATTTCACCTTCAATTAAGTAAATTAAAGAATTATGTGTTGAAGGAAGATTAAAATTGAACTCTTTATCTTTTTCAATATCTATATCCAGGTAAACTGGCTCAACGTTATGGCCTTTAACAGGCCCCTCAGCATCTCTATATTTCCCAGCTATAACATTTATTTTTTTTTCATTATCTTTATAAATCTGCATTTTTTTTGCATCAATGTATATATATTCAGGTTTATTCATTTTATATTTTGCTGGCATATTTAACCATAATTGAAATCCATGAAGTTTCCCGTCTGTCATTGCAGGCATTTCGGAGTGTATTACCCCACTTCCAGTTTTCATCCATTGGACATCTCCAGGTGACATAACACCTTTAGCCCCAGTACTATCTTCATGTTCAAACTCACCATTTAACATATAAGTTACTGTTTCAATTCCTCTATGAGGGTGAGCAGGGAAACCTCCAATATAATCATCTTTATTTTCAGATCCAAATTCATCTAACATTAAAAAAGGATCATGATAGTCAATAAGATGAGTGCCTATACTTCTTTTAAGCTTAACACCAGCACCATCTGACGCTGCTAAAGGCTTTATTATTTTTTCTACTTCGATTTTATTCATATTATGTTCGGTTTCCTTTAATTAAAAAATATATTCCACCAATAAAAAGGAATATTTGCTCGCTAGTAAATAGTTTTGTTGTGATAAACCAGTCTTGGTGAGCAATAGCAAATATATTGATCATCATAATAATAATCATAAATGCAGCCATTCTTGTCATTAAGTTTCCAAAAGGCTTTTTAATAAAGCCACCGATGATTAATATTAATCCTGCTGCTAATTCTGATAAAGCAACAAAAGATGCAAGTGCAGGTGACAAGTCAAAATATTCAATTAATCCCTGAGGTGGTAAAGGAAATTTGTCCAGACCATGAATTATAAAAGCTATTCCAATTCCAAACCTAAAAAATAAAGAAGCTAATGCATCTATATTTGAGAAAAAATCATTAATCTTATTAATTAAATTCTGCATTTTATCCTTTTTTATTTGTTGTGTGATCCATCACAAAATGGCTGATTGCTAGTTTGTTTGCAAGTACAAAAAAACACTTTTTTTGTCCCATCTGCTTTGTATGTTAATGGAGAAAATTCTGTACCTTTATGTGACCCATCGCAAAAAGGTTGTTTTGAACTTATTCCACATGAGCACCAATAATAAGATTTATCTTTTTCAACTTCTATAGCGATTGCACTGTCACCAGCTCTTTTTCCTTTAGTCATTTTTACCCTCTCAATTTATTAAATAATATCAAGTAACTGTTTTAAGTTTTTTACTTCTTCTTTAGGCTTGTAATCAAGATTATCAAAAATATTATTATTTCTATTTACCCAAATAGAATTATAACCATAATTTCCACCTCCAGATACATCCCAAGTATTTGCACTTAAAAACGCAATTTCTTCTTTTTGTATTTTATATTTTTTAATTGGCATATCGTAAACTTTTGAGTCTGGTTTGTAAATTCCAACTTCTTCAATTGAAAAAATATTGTCAAAAATATTATTCAATTTGTTACTCTTAACTAATTCATTAAGAAGAAAAGGTGTACCGTTTGAAAGAATACCTAGTTTATAATTTTTTTCTTTTAAAGTTTTTAAAACCTCTGGCACTTCTTTAAAAGGTGAAAGCACTTTATAAAGGTTCAATAATTCATTTTTCATTGAAGGATCAATGTCAAATGTCTTCATAGATTTATCTAAACTGTCTTCAGTAACTTGCCAAAAGTCTTTATGTCTATTCATTAAGCTTCTAAGCCAAGTGTATTCTAGTTGAGTAGTTCGCCAGTAATTAGCAAAACCCTCCCACTTATCACCAATTTTATCTTTACATTTTTCTGCTGCAGAATTGACATCAAATAAAGTACCATATGCATCAAAAATTATTGCTTTAATATTTTTCATAATTTAACTTAACAGATATGAGCAATATTAGATTATTTTTTCCTAAAAGTTTATCTATTAATTTAAAGGGTAAGCTTGATAAATCACAATCTCATTACATAGGTAAGGTAATGAGAGTTAAATTAAATGAAGTTTTTTCTTTATTTAATAGCACAGGTGAATGGGAAGCAAAAATAATAAGTATATCAAAAACTTCAGTCGAGTTTAATATCACAAAGCAATTGAGACAAAAAGAAAATATTAAAAAAGAGCTATGGTTAGCTTTTTCTCCAATTAAATCTAATTATTTTAACTTTATGATTCAAAAAGCTACAGAGTTAGGAATAACAAAATTTTTACCAATTATTTTTGATAGGACAATTGTAAGAAAAATTAATAAAGAAAGAATACAAAAAGTAATTATAGAGGCAGCAGAACAATCTAATCAAATAAATGTTCCAATAATTGGAGACCCCCAAAATTTAAAGAGTCTTTTGAGTAACGAAATAAACTTTATATTTGCTGATCTTAACACTAAAAATAAAAAACTAGATTTAAAAAAATTAAATCATAATCCAATTTGTGTTATTATTGGTCCAGAGGGTGATTTTTCTGAGGCAGAAAGAGATCAAATACTTTCTTGCAAAACAGTTCAGTCAATTAAAATAAATNANAATATTTTAAGGNCNGAAACNGCNGCAATNTCTNCAATNTCNATNATNAATTATTATTTANNTNTATANGTATTTTTTAAATANTTTNAAAATNTTATCAAAANTTNCNTGGTGACTNATACGATCAATNTATTTTCCATTATCNAGNAGAAGTATTGANGANCTATGATTAATTAANTAGCTNCCATCTTCNTTNAAAATNTTTTCACTTAANACNCCCCAAGATTTTGAAAGTAAAAATATTTTTTCTGGATCACCAGTTATTCCATAAATCTTATTTTTAAATGAATCTAAATAATCTTTGATTACTTCAGGACTATCTCTTGAAGGGTCAATACTAACAAAAAAAACTTTTAATTTTTTTTTTTCATCCTCATTCAATTTTTCTAAAACTTGATCTACATTTGTTAATGTCATCGGACATACATCCGGGCAATTTGTAAAACCAAAAAAAACAGCTGTTAACGGTCCCTGAAAAGATTTTTCAGTTATTGGATCATTATTGACATCTTTTAAAGTAAATGTTGATCCAACATAAGATGCGACAATATCTTCTTTTTTTTCTTGTATTGAAAGTATAACTGGCAATAAAATAAATAAGAAAATNATTAGACAGCCTACTAATACAGTAATTGAAGTCTTTAATTTCATAATTTAATCACTATATATAACAAATAAAAATTATGTCTAAATTTTTTAAAAACATTTTTGGCGCACTATCTGAAAAGCCTTGGGAAAAAGAGCAAATGATAAATGATAATTATCATCAAGGAAAAGCATTTAATCTTTCAAATCAAACTTCAGCGGTTATTGTAATCTTTGGTGTAAGTACAGTATTGTTTTCCTTAATAGTCACTGGTTATCTTTATAGTATACCCGCCGAACAAGATACTCAATACTTATTGAAACCAAATTTGTTATGGATAAATACTTTAATTCTACTCTCAGTGACATTTTTTTTTCATAAAGTCACAAAAGATTTAAAAAAAGAAGTTTGTGAAAGAGTTAAAATAAATTTACTTATAATTGGTTTTTTAAGCTATGCTTTTTTATTTGGACAAATATTTTTTTGGTTACAGTTAATGGAAAGTGGAAATTATGTATCTACAAATAATTATTTTTCATCTTTTTATATTTTTACAACCCTTCATGGATTACATCTTTTAGGAGGTTTATTTTTTTGGGGAAAGGTTTATTCTAAAATTAATAAACTTGAACAAAAAGAAATTATAAATGAAAAAAGAAGTATTGAAGCGTTATCTTTATATTGGACTTTTTTACTTATAGTTTGGTTCATATTTTTTTTAATTATGTATGTTTTTAATGATGCAGTAATAGAATTTTGTAGGTCTTTACTAGGTTAAGTTTTTACATAAACATCATAAGAATAGCTCCAACTATAATTATTAAAATTAATAAAATATTTACAGATCTTAAGTATTTTTTAATTTCAGGATTTTTTTCACCTTTTTTAAAGAATCCTGCACCAAATGAAATTACGATAAAGAACAAGAAGACTAAAATTAATATAACAAAAAATATTCCAAATTTTCCTAGCATATTTTGCTGATTATACAGGCTTATTTTTACATATATAAAGACATTTTGTCTCTAGATTATATGCTAATTTATTCTATAACATCGAAACTATGCACGCAGGATTTATTTTTTTAGCAGTTATAATAGGATCAGTATTATTTCATATTTTTACTCCATGGTGGTGGACAGATATTGCATCAAACTGGGGAGCTATGGATGATACAATCAATTTAACTTTCTGGATTGGTGGAGGAGTATTTATTTTAGTTTGTTTGTTCATGGTTTATTGTGTTTTAAAATTTTCATATAAGGAAGGGCGTAAAGTAGAATACAAACCTGAAGATCATAAGTTAGAAAAAATATTAACTGTATTAACCACTGTAGGTGTTATTGCTCTACTAGCACCGGGACTTGTAGTATATAATAATTATATCGATACCCCAAAAAATGCTTTACAAGTTGAAGTTAATGCTTGGCAATGGGGATGGCAATATAGATTACCAGGAGACGACGGAATTTTGGGAACTGCCCAAGTAGTAAAAATTACTGATGAAAATCCTTTTGNAATGAATTTAGATGATCCAAATGGAAAAGATGATATTCTAATTCAAAGTGATGTTCTTCATTTAAAAACTGATAGACCTGTAAAAATTTTATTAAGATCTCTTGATGTGCTTCACAATTTTTATGTTCCTCAATTTAGAGCAAAAATGGACGCTGTTCCAGGAATCATTTCTTATTATTGGTTTGAACCAAATAAAGTTGGTGAATATGAAGTATTATGTGCAGAGTATTGTGGGGTAGGACATTACGCAATGAGAGCTAAAGTAATAGTGCAAAATAGTGAGAATTATGAAGACTGGCTTCAAGAGCAAGAAACTTTTAGTGATTTATTAGCTAAACAAAATAATAATAAACTTAACACAAGAATAATTGCAAAAAATAATAATTAAAATAGTATAGGGAAAAAAGGAAAATATGTCAGACGAATATAACCAAAAAAACACACCTATTGAAGCTCAGTCTTCAGAAACAATGACGGGATCTTCCTCTGGATCATCCTCTGACATTGATTATGTAAGACCTGCCGAAATTCCTGAGCAAGACCTTTATCATGGGCATAGTTTTATTAGTAAGTGGATTTTTTGTCAGGATGCAAAAGTTATTGGAGTGCAATATTTTTTAACTGCAGTATTTACCGGTATAGTTGGTCTTATCCTTTCTTGGTTAATGCGTTTGCAACTAGGTTATCCGGAATTAGTTCCATTCATTACTGCTGAGCATTATTATCAATTTGTAACTATGCATGGAATGATAATGGTTGTTTATTTTTTAACTGCTTTATTTTTGGGAGGATTTGGAAATTATTTAATCCCATTAATGGTTGGTGCAAGAGATATGGTATTTCCCTACGTTAACATGCTAAGTTTTTGGATGTTTTTTATTGCTGTTGCAGTTCTTATGGCTAGTTTTTTTGTTCCTGGAGGACCTACAGGGGCAGGATGGACGCTTTATCCTCCTCAAGCAATTTTACCTGGTAGTCCAGGTGCGGGTATGGGTATTATTTTAATGCTTGTGTCCTTATCTTTATTTGTAATTGGATTTACTATGGGTGGATTAAATTACTTAATTACTATTTTACAAGCTAGAACAAGGGGAATGACATTAATGAGAATGCCGTTGACTATTTGGGGAATATTTACCGCAACTGCTTTAGCTATGTTAGCATTTCCTGCATTATTAGTGAGCTGCATAATGATGACATTAGACAAAGTGCTTGAAACTAGTTTTTTTATGCCTGCAATTATTCAAGCTGGAGAGGTATTAGATTATGGTGGAGGAAGTCCTGTTCTTTTCCAACATTTATTTTGGTTTTTTGGTCATCCTGAGGTTTATATAGTAGCTCTTCCTGCTTTTGGAATAGTTTCAGATCTAATATCTGTTCATGCTAGAAAAAATATTTTTGGATATCGTATGATGGTTTGGGCGATTGTTGGTATCGGAGCACTAAGTTTCTTTGTTTGGGCACACCACATGTATGTAAGTGGTATGAACCCTTGGTTTGGTTTTTTCTTTGCGACAACTACACTAATTATTGCAGTACCCACAGCTTTAAAAGTTTATAATTGGATTATAACTTTATTTAAAGCTAACGTAAGAATGAACACTGTAATGCTTTTCTGCTTAGGTTTTATAGTTACATTCGTAAATGGAGGAATTACTGGAATATTTTTAGGAAATGTTGCAGTAGATATTCCTTTATCTGATACTTATTTTGTAATTGCTCACTTCCACATGGTAATGGGTATTGCTCCACTGATGGTAATTATGGGAGCAGTATATCATTGGTTTCCTTTAGTAACAGGACGAATGTTAAGTGAAAAATTAGGTAAATGGCATTTTTGGTTTACTTTTTTAGGTGCTTATTCAATATATTTTCCAATGCATTACTTGGGTTTTATTGGGGTGCCAAGAAGATATTTTGAAATGTATGATAGTCCTTACGTAACATCAGCAGTAGGTATGAATGAGTTTATAACTATAGCAGCCTTGATTGTTGGGGCATCTCAATTTATTTTTATTTATAACATTGTAACAAGTTTAAGAATAGGAAAACCAGCTGGAAAAAATCCTTGGAAAGCAAACTCTTTAGAATGGTTAACTCCTGAAGTACCTCCAGCTCATGGAAACTTCGGAGATAAATTGCCAGTAATACATAGATGGCCTTATGATTACAATGTTCCTGGAGCTAAAGATGATCATTTAACACAAACTACCCCTCCAAGTGAAGTTATAAATACAGAAGTACAAAAAACTTAAAACTAATATATGGCATCTGATCTAAAAATAGATGGATTTGATTTAAAACCAGGCTTTAAAGGAATGGCTGAAGACACTGGCTCAGACCAAACAATGTTTAAGGGTGTTCAGTGGGGTAAGGTCATGATGTGGATTTTTTTACTTAGTGATACTTTTGTTTTTAGTTGTTTTTTAATTTCATACATGAAAGGCAGGGCTTCTACCGTGGTAGATTGGCCTAATACAAGTGAAGTTTTTTCATTACATGTAGGAAGTGTACCAGTTCCTTTATTATTAATTGCTATTATGACATTTGTTTTGATTACAAGCAGTGGAACAATGGCTTTAGCAGTGAAATATGGTTATGAAAAAAATAGAAAGATGTGTGCATGGTTAATACTAGCCACTGCAATAGGTGGATTAACATTTGTAGGAATGCAAGTATTTGAATGGTCAAAATTAATACACGAAGGAGTTAGACCTTGGGCAAACCCATTTGGCGCTAAGCAGTTTGGTTCATACTTTTTTATGATAACTGGATTTCATGGATTCCATGTATCAATAGGAGTGATTTTCTTATTTATTTATGCATATAAAACTTTTGCAGGACATTTCGATCAAGAAAAAAGAGGATGGTTCACTAAAATGAAAGGTGGCTATGTAGAAATTGAAATTCTTGGATTATATTGGCACTTTGTAGATTTAGTATGGGTATTTATATTCGCTTTTTTTTATTTATGGTAAGCTAGATTATGGAAGAAACACAAAAAAAACAAACAGCTGAAACTGAAACTACACACAAAATTGGGATATATCTTTGGATTTGGGGCTTGTTATTTGTACTAAGTTTTTTTTCTTACCTAGTTGACTGGTATCAATTTCAAGGCTTATTAAGATGGAGTTTAATTTTATTTTTTATGTTTCTTAAAGCTGGACTAATAATGGCATTTTTTATGCATTTATTTTGGGAACGATATGCTCTTGTAAATGTATTATTATGGCCGATGACAGCTATAGCTTGTTTCGTTGCGCTAATGGTAGCAGAAGGAAAGTATACAGTTTTTTCAAGATTATTTTATTTTTTTACAGGAGGTGTCTTTTAATGGATGGTTATACAGTACTTTATGGAGCCCTAGCTTTTTTTGGACTTTTTATTTATATAACTTGGTTCGGAACTTCAATTAAGATTGAAAAAGAAAAAAATGAAAGTCCTAATATTAAAATTAATCCATATGACAATTTACCAATTGGTAGAAAAATTATTGATAAAAAAAATAAACAATTAGGAATGTTTGATTTGGGCAACCATATCCTTATTGTTGGAATGATTTTGTCTGTAATATTTGTTATAATAAATGCAGATTAATCTTGTCTTTTACAATTAGAAAAAGAACTGTTCCAATAGATTTAATAAATTACTTAAAATCTTTATATTTATTAATGAAACCAAGGGTGATGTCTCTTGTNATATTTACTTGTGCTGTTGGATTTTTAACTTCTAACTCAAATTCAAATATATTAGATGCTATTATAGGTATAGCTTTAGTAGCTCTCGGTGCTGGAGCGGCTGGATGTTTAAATATGTGGTACGAGTCAGATTTAGATGCTTTAATGACAAGAACATGTTTAAGGCCTATTCCAACGGGAAAGATAAATAGAAAACAAGCTTTAATTTTTGGTGTATTACTTTCATTAACTTCAGTAGGAGCTTTAAATTATTTTTCTAATACTTTATCGGCATCGTTGTTATTATTAACAATATTATTTTATTTGTTTGTTTATACAATATGGTTAAAAAGAAAAACACCTCAAAATATTGTTATTGGTGGTGCAGCTGGTGCTTTACCTCCTGTGATAGGATGGACTATTGCAACCAATTCTATTTCTTTGGAACCATTAACCTTCTTCCTAATAATTTTTTTTTGGACACCTTCTCACTTTTGGGCTCTAAGCTTGTATAAGGCTAATGATTATAAAAAAGCTAAGATTCCTATGTTGCCTTTAACAGATGGAATTGAAAAAACTAAAATATATATTTTTATTTATTCCTTATTAATGTTGCCAGTTATAATATTTCCGTATGCCATTAATTTTTCTGGTTTATTCTACTTGATACCAGCATTAATATTAACATTATACTATAATTTTACTTGTTACGATTTGTATAAACACAAAAAAAATAAATTTGATTTAAAAAAAGCAAAAAAAGTCTTTGGTTACTCCATTTTATATTTATTTTTGATCTTTGTGTTATTTTTAGTAGATAATCTAATTTAAATATTGCTACAGAAAAAAATTTCGTTAGAGTATTTTAGATCATAGATGAAATATATAAGCACAAGAAATAATTCAAAAGAGTTTAGTTTTGAGCAGGTTTTTATAAAAGGACTAGCTGATGATGGGGGTTTATTTATACCCAAATCCATAAAAAAATTTTCTAAAGATGAATTAAAAGCAATTAGTAGTTTAAGTTACCAGGATCTAGCCAAAAAAATCATATTTCCTTTTATTGGAAATTTTATGTCTGAAAGTCAACTGTCAGATATTATCGATAAGTCATATTCAGTTTTCAGAAAAGAAAATACNGTCGATATTTTGAGAGTTGGTGATATAAAAATTTTAGAATTATTTCATGGCCCTACTTTAGCTTTTAAGGATATAGCGATGCAACTATTGGGAAATTTTTATGATTTTTATTTAAAAGAAAAAAATAAAAAAATCAATGTGATCGTTGCAACTTCAGGGGATACAGGAGCTGCAGCGATAAATGCAATAAAGGGTAAAGATAATATGAATGTTTTTGTCTTACATCCTCATAATAAAATTTCAATAATACAAAGAAAATTGATGTCTACAGTTAATGAAAAGAATGTTTTTAATATAGCTGTAGAGGGAAATTTTGATGATTGTCAAAATCTAGTTAAAGCAATGTTTTCTGATAAAGATTTTTCTAATTCAATTAATATGTCAGGTGTAAATTCAATTAATTGGGCAAGAATTATTGCACAAACAGTATATTATTTTTATTCTTATTTTTTTTTAAAAAGTGAAAAACCAATAAATTATTCTGTACCAACAGGAAATTTTGGTGANGTATACGCTGGCTATTTATCAAAAAAAATGGGACTTCCTATAAGCAAACTTATAGTGGCAACTAACCAAAATGATATTCTTCATAGAGCAATTTCTAACGGAAAGTATGAGACACAAAAAGTTTTTGAAACAATNTCACCTAGTATGGACATTCAAATTGCAAGTAATTTTGAAAGATTAATTTATGATTTAAATAATTGTAATGATGTAGAGACTAAAGAAATAATGCTAAGAATAAAAAAAGAAAATAAATATATTATTTCAGAAGAAAAANTTAAAAGAATAAAAAAAGATTTTGTTTCGGATAAAATGAATGAAAAGGAAATATTGGATGTTATTAAAGAAGTTTATGANAAACATAAAATTATATTAGATCCTCATAGTGCAATAGGATTTGGTGTTTTGAAAAAATTAAAACCNGAAGGNAACAACATTGTATTAGCAACTGCACATCCAAGTAAATTTCCTGATGCAATACATAAATCAATTAATTTGAAACCTGACCTTCCAAGTGAATTGAAAAATATTTTAGATGAAAAAGAAAATTATGATATAATTTCTAATAACCTTGATAAAATAAAACAATTTATTATAAGCAAGATATTATGAAAATAAAAGAAAATGATATTATTACAAGTGCAGAAGTTTTTGTTCTTGAAGATGGTGAGCCGAAAAAAAAAGATATTAAAGAAATAATTAAAGATAAAAAAATAGTTCTGTTTGGTTTGCCAGGAGCTTATACTTCNGTTTGTTCTGCAAAACATTTACCTGGNTATATAAACACTTATGACAAGTACAAGTCTAAAGGAGTTGATAAGATAATATGTTTATCAGTTAATGATCCTTTTGTGATGGATGCTTGGGGTAAAAGTCATAATANAAAAGATAGAATTTTAATGGTCGGTGATCCCTTTTTACAGTTTACAAAATCTATTGGTGCTGATGTTGACAAAACTGCGAGAGGCCTTGGGATTAGATCGAATAGATATACTATGTTAATTGAAAATTTTAAGATTATAAAATTACAAGAGGAAAAAAATACTGGATCTTGTGAATTATCTGCGGCAGAAAATTTTTTNAAGTTAGTTTGATTCAGCAGCTTTTTTTGCGAGTAAATCAACTTCTTCGTTAAGAGTATTACCTGAGTGTGCTTTAACCCATTTCCAATTTATTTCATAAGATTTACTTAATTCATAAAGCTCGATCCATAAATCTTTATTTTTAACATTTTCTTTTTTAGAAGTTTGCCAATTATTTTTTGTCCAATTATGAATCCATTCTGTAATTCCTAGCTTTACATATTTAGAGTCTGTATATATTTCAACTTTTTTATTTTTATTTATTTTTTTAAGAGCACAAATTGGAGCCATTAATTCCATTTTATTATTTGTCGTATTTTTTTCGCTTCCACTTATTCTTAAAATTTCACCATTATCATTTATAATAGCTGCCCATCCTCCATTGCCAGGGTTATTTATGCAAGAGCCATCAGTATAAATCTTAATCATTATTTGTAGTAGTCTTTATATTTATTCAAATTATTATGTATAATGAGTTTTTGAAAATATTCTCCTGGATCTTTAATTTTAATTAGTGCAGATTTTGGAGTATTAAAATAATCATAAATTCGAGTTAATAAATATCTCAGAGCTGCTCCTCTACAAAGNACATTTAAAGAATCTTTTTCTTTTTGAGAAATTTTTCTAATTTTTTGGTAACCGTTTATCAAACTTTTAACTTTTTGATTATTAAGAACAAATTTNGAGTTTCTATTATCAAAACACAAAGCGTTAATACATATTGCAATTTCATACATAAGATAATCATTTGATGAAAAATAAAAATCAATAAAACCTGAAAAGTTATTTTTTTCATAAAAGATATTATCAATAAATAGGTCACCATGAATAATACCTTTTGGTAACTTTTTAGGCCATTTTTTTTTAATCTTATTTAAATTTATTTTTAATATAGCTTTAAGATTTTGGGACTTATTTTTAGATTTAAATTTTATACTTTTTAATATCTTTTCTAAATTATTTATAGACATTGAATTTTTTCTATAAAGTTTAATTTTATTCGACACTCTATGAAGTTTTGCAATATTTTTACCAGCATCATAACAATTTTTGTAACTTAAAATTCTTTTATCTTTTCCATTNAGAAAAGTAACAAGACATGCAGATTTATTTTTTATAAATGTCAGATATTTCCCTTTTTTATCTTTTAAAGGTTTAGGGCAATTAATNTTTTGATGATTAAGTTTATCCATTAGTTTCATAAAAAAAGGTAAATCTTTTTTTTGAACTCTTTTTTCAAAGATAGTTAATATAAATTTACTATTTTGAGTTTTTATTAAATAATTAGTATTTTCTATACCTTGTTTAATACCCTGAAATTTTATTACTTTACCTAGATTAAATTTTTTTGATAATAACAAGACATCTTCATTATTTATTTTTGTATATACAGCCATTTAATTCAATTTACCTGGAACTTTAAAAATGATATTTTCTTTTACAATTTCAACTTCTTCAATTTTTACATTAAACTTTGTTTTTATTTGATCAATAAAATTTTCAACCAAAATTTCTGGAGCTGAAGCTCCTGAAGAGATACCAATAATTTTGCAATCTTTAATTTTATCAATAGGAACTATGCTTTCTGAGTGTATTAATTCAGAATTTANACAACCTGATTNTTGAGCAACTTCTACTAATCGAACAGAATTAGAGGAATTTCTGCTTCCTAGTACAAAAAACATATCACATCTTTCTGCAATTTTTTTAACAGCAGATTGACGATTTGTAGTTGCATAACAAATATCTTCTTTGAAAGGTTCTTTTATATTGGGAAATTTTTTTTTCAATGCTGNTATAATATTTTTAGTATCATCTACAGATAAAGTGGTTTGAGTTACATAAGCGANTTTTTTTCCAGGCTCTAAATTATAATTTTTCACATCTTTTTCGTTTTGAATTAAATCAATTGACCCTTTGGGTAACTGTCCCATAGTTCCAATTACTTCAGGATGATTAAGGTGACCTATTAAAGTTATTTGATAGCCAGCCTTGTGCAAATTTTCTGCTTCCCTATGCACTTTAGATACAAGGGGACAAGTAGCATCTATATATTCCATTTTAAAACCTTCTGCTTCAACCGAAACAGATTTAGGTACACCATGAGCTGAAAAAATTACTGGTCTAGATTTATCTTTTATTTCATTGAGTTCTTCAACAAATATAGCTCCAATTTTTTTAAGACTATCTACCACATGTTTATTGTGAACTATTTCATGTCTTACATATACTGGAGCACCATACTTACTTATACTTTTTTTAACAATTTCTATAGCTCTTTCAACTCCTGCACAAAAGCCACGAGGTGCTGCTAATAAAATTTTAATTTCTTTATTTTTCATTTTTTTCTAAAAGATATTCCAGCAATATATGTGGAAAGGTTAAAGACGCCAAACCAATAAATATTACTTTTGATATAGCATTATCTAAAAAGTAATANTTATTTAAAAAAAATAGNGAAATTAAGAATAAAANAGCAGTTAAAATAGTTAATGGNATTGCTTTTANTAAAAANTCNTTAAANCCTTTAATAAAATTTTTTTTNTTNAGCTCATTAGATAATTTAAATGAATGTCTANTAGANTGNAAAAAACAAAAATAAATTGTAAANGCTAAAATTGGNNTNAAAAAATANTTAAGTAGNAGNATNGATATAAAATCCATTAGTAGTAGTGATTTAATATCAATTTGTTTATTTAAAGAAATAATAATATTTGCAAAAAAACTAAGTGCTATTAATACATATAAAAATTCATTCGATATAAATAAACTTTGTGAAATATCAAAATTTAAATTATTAAAAATATTTAGAGTTTCAGTTTTATGAAATAACAATGGGGCTGTTATCACCAGAGATCCTTTAAAAAAGTAAACTAATTCAAGATTAGATTTACTGTTTATAAATTCTGCGTCTTCTTTGCCAAAATGATATGATGCAACTATTAAAAAAATTAATAATAAAATTTTAGAAAATAATAGCCATAATAGAATTATACTTAATCCAACTAAAACATATAAAATATAAAATGTTGAGGTAGATTTATAATTTAGAAGTTTTAATAATTTTTTTCCTTTTATATGATCCAACGCTCCATGAGAAATTCCTAAACTTAGTATAAGAAACAAAGACAAAATAACTAAACTATTATCCCTTAAAAATTCAAATGCTGATAATAATATACATAAATTAAAAAAAATTAATGAATGATAATAATTTATTTTATTCATCTAATTTAAAAAATATTTTTAATAAATATCCATTTAGGCATTTTTAAAATTATTCCCAAATCCTCAAAAAAATTACTTTTATTTGATAGAAATTTTATAACTGTTTTAGAAGATGCTTTAAACATATTTAAAAATATTTTTGTCATTTTATCTGGATTATTTTTCAAAACATTTAAAAATATATAATCAAGGAATTCATACTTTTTCCCAATATGGTAAACTTTTGTATTTTGAATTTTTTCAATATTATTAGTTATATATTTGCTATGATCCTGAATATTAAGAAAAGTATAACCAGTGCTTAAACGGGTCATGCCTCCAGCAGATCCAATATTTATTTTATTTTTATCTGTTTTATTCTCTGGATAAAACAAAGGTATTGCTCCTTCTTCTTGATAATTAATTTTGTAATTTTCTATTTTAAGAGTTTCTTTGATATATATTTCTAATTGAATATCATAATCATTTAAAGATTTACCATCCATTTTTGAGAGCCAAGTTGTTTCAATTAAAGCCTTATTTTTTGCAAAAGGTAAAGTATAAAAAAAGTGTACATTATCTCTTTGATCACAATCAAAATCCATTAAGTTAAAAATTTCATCATCAAAAATATCTTTTTGTGTTTCAATTTCTATACCTTTAAAGTGTTGCCAAAGATTTGCTTGATAATTTTCTTTTGATGGAATGCTATTAAATATAAATGAATTATGGCAACATTTTTCAGGTATTGAGATTGAAACAAATAAAGATTTTTTTGATGATCAAATATTTAACTTAATGGATTTTGAT
>NHFH02000005.1:0-38203 GCA_002170275.2 Candidatus Pelagibacter sp. TMED106
CTAATGAAAAATTAGAAATTTTTACAACTAGGCAAGACACTATTTTTGGTGCAACTTTTTGTGCAATTTCACCTAATCATCCATTTGCAGAATCTCTATCTCAAAACAATAAATCAATTAAGGATTTTATTACAGAATGCCAGAAGAAAGGTTTTAGTGAAGAAACATTAGCCAAAGAAGATAAAGAAGGTGTTTTTACAAATCATTTTATCAAACATCCTCTTAAAGAAGATACCTTTTTACCAATTTACGTAGCTAACTTTATATTAATGGATTATGGAACCGGTGCTATTTATGGATGCCCAGCACATGACCAAAGAGATTTAGATTTTGCTATTAAATATAAATTAAAAGTTATACCTGTAGTCAAGCCAAAAGATAAAAATGATAATTTTCAAATTAAAAAGGAAGCTTATACAGGACCAGGTATAATATTCAATTCTGAATTCCTAAATGGCTTAAAAGTTCCAAATGAGTCTATCGATGAAACTATAAAAATTTTAGAAAAAAAAAAATTAGGAAAAAAAAAAATAAACTTTAGGTTAAAAGATTGGGGCATTTCTCGTCAAAGATATTGGGGCTGCCCAATCCCTATTGCATATAACAAAAATGGAGAAATTATAAAAGTTCCAAAAGAAAATTTACCCATAAAATTGCCCGAACAAATTAATTTAAACGTATCAGGTAACCCTCTAGACCATCAAAATGATTGGAAAAAAATTAAGATTAATGGTGAAGAATGTACCTTAGAAACAGACACTCTTGATACTTTTGTAGACTCTTCATGGTATTTCTTAAGATTTTGTTCACCTAAAAATAATTATTATGGATTTGATTATGATGAAATTAATTATTGGATGCCCGTAGATCAATACATTGGAGGTGTAGAACATGCAATTTTACACTTATTATATTCAAGGTTTTTTATGAAAGCTATAGGATTTCAAAATTCAAAATTTATTCATAACGAACCTTTTAAAGGATTATTTACTCAGGGTATGGTCTGTCATCAAACTTTTAAAAATGATAAAAATGAATGGATAAATCCTGATGATGTTGAAAGTAATGATGGTAAAAATTTTTTCATAAAAAATAATCCAAATTTAAAAGTAACAGTTGGACCTTCAGAATCTATGTCAAAATCAAAAAAAAATACAATTGATCCAGCTAAAATAATTAATAATTATGGTGCAGATGCTGTAAGATTATTCATTTTATCTGATAGCCCACCTGAAAAAGACGTGCAATGGTCTGAGCAAGGAATGATTTCTTCATATAAGTTTTTGCAAAAATTTTGGACTTTACATTTAGAAATTATAAAAAAAATAAAAGAAAATAAAAATGTAACTGGAGTAAATGATGAAAACTTTTCAAAATTTATTAATCAAACACTTAAAAAAATTGAAAAAAATTTAAGTAATTTTCAATATAATGTCATAATTGCGAATTTTTATGAAACTTATAATTTTATAAGTAAAGCGATTAAAAAAGAAATGAGCTCTGATATTTTAAAAGATAATTATTTAAAGATTATAAAAATCATGACACCAGTAGTTCCTCATTTTTCCTCTCAATGTTTGGAAGATTTAAATTGTTACGAAAAAGAATTAATTTGGCCTATAATAGATGAAAAGTTTCTAAAGAATGATGAAATAACTATTGTAATTCAAATAAATGGAAAAAAAAGATCACTAATTAATGTAAAAACGGGTTTAGATGAAAATGAAATTTTAACAATTACTAAAAATGATGAAGTTGTTAAAAAATATCTAGACAATAAAAAAATAAAAAAAAATATTTATGTAAAGGATAAACTCATAAACTTAATAGTATAATGAAAAATATAATTCTTACTTTACTTCTTTTTTTAACTTCATGTGGCTACAACCCTATTTTTTTAAATAATCAGGTTAATTTTGCAATTAATGAAATTAAATTAGAAAATAAAAATCAAATATCATACAAAATCAAAAATAGTTTAAATAAGTATGTCAATTTATCAAAAAAACCAAGAGCTATAGATATTGAAATTGCAAGCAACAGGGATATAAAAATAACTTCAAAAGATCAAAAAGGAAATGCGAAAACTTTTGATTTAATAATTAGTGTAATAATAATAATTACTGAAAATAATATAAATACCGAAAAAGAATTTAAACGAAGTTTTTCATACCAAACAAAATCTAATAAATTTGAATTAAAAAATTATGAAAATACTATTCAAGATAACTTAACTAATAAAATTATTTTAGATATCGACAAATTTCTTATGAAATAAAAAGATGATTTTAAAAACATTTGAACTCGAAAAAAAAAATATTAAAATAAAAAACTTTTTCTTATTTTATGGAGAGAATCAAGGCCTTAAGAACGAAATAATAGAAAAAAAATTTAAAACTCAATATCCAGGAAAAGTATTTAATTATGAAGAAAATGAAATTTTAAATAATAAAGAAGTTTTCTTTGAAAATATTTTGACGAAATCTTTTTTTGAAAATGAAAAACTTATTATAATTAATAGAGCAACAGATAAATTTGAAAGTATAGCTGTAGAAATAATTGAAAAAAAAATTGAAGACTTACTTTTAATAGTCAATGCAAATAATTTAGAAAAAAAATCAAAACTAAGATCTTTTTTTGAAAAAAATAAAGAAACAATTTGTGTTCCTTTTTATGAAGATAATAATCAAACCCTTCAAAGTTTAGCCAGCAAATTTTTTAAAGAAAACAAACTGCCAATTTCACCTCAAGCAATAAATATTATTGTAGAAAGATGTAGAGGAGATAGACAAAATCTAAAAAATGAACTTGAAAAAATAAAAAATTTCATAAAAGATAAAAAAAAAATTGAAATCGAAGATCTACTTAAACTAACAAATTTAGCTGAAAATTATAATGTTTCTGAACTAATTGATAGCTGTTTATGCAAAAATAAAAAGAAAACAATAAATATCTTAAATGAAAATAATTTTTCTTTAGAGGATTGTATACTTATAACTAGAACCTTTTTAATTAAATCTAAAAGATTATTAAAATTATGTAAAGAATTGACTGATAAAAATAGCGCTGATACTGTTATCTCATCTTTCAAACCACCAATATTCTGGAAAGACAAAGAAATAGTTAAACAACAAATGCATATTTGGAACTACAAAAGTACAGAAAATTTAATATATAAAATTAATGAAATTGAATTAATAATAAAAAAAAATTCTTATAATTCTGTAAATATTCTATCTGACTTTATTATTGAACAATCATCAGTAACTAATAATTAGTTTTAATTATTTCTATAATCTTATTTAATTGATCTATATCTTTATATTCAAAAATAATTTTTCCAGAATTGTTTTTTTTATTATTAATAGATACATTTAATCCAATTTTATTTGTAATTGATTCTTCTAATGATTGTAAATTTATGTCTTTAGATTTTTTATAAGATTGTTTTTTTAATTTGAAAATTTTTACGAATTTTTCCGATTGTCTAACTGAAAGATTCTTTTCTATTATTTTATTAGCTACAAATGCTGCATTTTCTAATCCTACTAATATTTTTGCATGCCCCGCTGATAATTTTTTACCCTCTATTAAGCTTAAAACTTCGCTTGGTAATGATAATAGACGAATACTATTAGTAATATGACTCCTACTTTTTCCTATAAATTTTGCCACTTTTTCTTGATCATAAGAAAAATCATTTATTAATCTTTGATATCCTTGAGCTTCCTCTAAAGCATTTAAATCGTTTCTTTGAACATTTTCTACTATAGCAAACTCTAATGATTTTAAATCATCAGCTTCAGTAACTACAACAGGTACTTCATGTAATCCTGCTTTTTGGGCAGCTAACCACCTTCTCTCACCTGCTATTATTTCAAATTTAGATCTTTCATCATTAGAGTGTCTAACAATAATTGGCTGTATAATTCCTCTTTCTTTAATAGAATTTGTAAGTTCATTCATATTTTCTTCATCAAATATTTTTCTCGGTTGATATTTATTTGGACTTAACTCGCTTATTGATAGTTTATTTATATTTGTTTCAACTTTTGACTCTCCAATTAAAGATGAAAGTCCCCTACCCAAGCCTTTTTTTATTTTATTAGAATCCATTATGCTGCACTCCCAAATGTTTTTTCTTGATTGATAAATTCATCTGTAAAGTTGAAATATGATTTACTACCAGGACATGACTTATCGTATATTAGGACTGGAACACCATGGGAAGGAGCTTCGGATAATCTTACATTTCTTGGTATTACAGTTGTATAGACTTTTTCATTAAAATAATCTCTTGCCTCTTTTTCTACTTGAGAAGAAAGTTTATTTCTTTTATCATACATAGTTAAAAGGATTCCTCTTATGTTTAGTTCAGGGTTTAAATTTACTTTAATTCTTTCAATAGTTTTCATAAGTTGAGTTAGACCTTCTAATGCAAAGAATTCTGTTTGCAGTGGTACAATTAATGAGTTAGATGTAACCAGAGCCATCACGGTCAAAAGACTTAAAGATGGAGGACAATCTATAAGAATATAGTCATAGTCTGGTCTAGAATCGTTTAAAAACAGGCCTAATTTAGACTTTAACATGAATGCTCTATTGTTATCACTAGCTGTTTCAACCTCTAGTCCTGATAAATCTACATTAGATGTTATTATTTCTAAATTTTTAAAAGTAGTTTTTTTTATTACTTCAGAAATATTTTTCGTTCCATTTAAAACTCCATAAATTGTTTTACTTGAATCATCCGTATTTGATAATCCTAGTCCGGTAGTTGCATTTCCTTGCGGATCTAGGTCAATTACTAAAATTTTTTTTTCTTGCTGACATAAACCTGCTGCAAGATTTATTACAGTGGTTGTTTTTCCTACTCCACCCTTTTGATTTATGACTGAGATTATCTGCATTTAATTTATTTTTTTTCGAATATTTTTTATCTTTATTAAAAAAGAATCCTCATTAGTTAAACTTTTTTTTTCTCTGTAATCAAACTCCCATTCTTGTAAGACATCTTTTAAAATTTTTTTTCCACTCTTTCCCATAAATAAAATTAAATTTTCATAATGATTAAAATTTTCATGAACTAATTTTAAGATTATGGGTAGCGGTTTAAATGCTCTTGATATTATGTTTTCAGATTTAAGTTTTTTAATTTCAAAAATATCTTTTTGTAGAACTTCAGTATTTAAATTAAGTTTTTCAGAAACTTCCTCTAAAAATACGCTTTTGTGGTAGCTTTTTTCAAATAATTTAATTTTCATTTTTTTATTTAGATTTTTAATCATAATCGCTAATACTATGCCAGGAAAACCGGCTCCTGCTCCTAAATCACAGGTTGTATTAGTATTTAAGTCAATAAAATCAACTATTTGCGCAGAATCTATTATATGTCGATCTCTAATAATGTTATTTTTAGAGGTTTTTTTACTTATTATATTTATTTCATGATTTTTCTCTTGAATCATGCTTATATAACGCTCAAAGTCTAAACACGTTTCACGTGAAACATTTAGATGATTAATTATGTTATATTTGTCTAAAATTTCATCCATTAAGCTATTTGCTTAATAGACTTTCTTTTGACGTGTGACAACAAAATATATACAGCTGCAGGAGTAATTCCGTCTATTCTTAACGCCTGACCCATAGTTTTTGGTTGAATTCTCTTAAATTTAGCTTTTACCTCATTTGAAAGCCCAGACAATAAATCATAGTCAACTTTATCAGGAATGATTAGATTTTCATCTCTTTTAAAGGCTAAAATATCAGCATTTTGCTTTTTTAAATACCCTTTATAATGAGCATTAATTTCTAATTGTTCATCTATTAATTCATCATAATAAGGGATATCAGGCCATATTTTTCGAATTTTCTTCATATTTACACCTTTTCTTGATAAAATTTGACTTGAAGATCGTCTTATTCCATCTTTAGCTATTTTAATGCTAAATTGAGATATTTTTGTTGGACTTATATATAAATTATCCATTTTTTTAGTGATATCATTAATTTTATAATACTTATCATTATAGATTGATTTCCTCTCATTAGAAATAAGACCAATCTCGATTCCTTTTGATGTTAATCTTTGATCGGCGTTATCCGCTCTTAGACTTAATCTATATTCTGCTCTAGAAGTAAACATTCTATAAGGTTCTGCAACACCTTTAGTCACTAGATCATCAATCATGACTCCAATATAGCCTTCAGATCTGTCTAGTATAAAAGGTTCAGCTTTTTTATGTGACTGTGCAGCATTTATACCTGCAATAAGACCTTGGGCGGCAGCCTCTTCATAACCTGTGGTACCATTAATTTGTCCTGCAAGATATAAATTATTNATTTTCTTTGTTTCTANAGTTATAAATAGCTCCCTGGGGTCTATATAGTCNTATTCTATAGCATATCCTGGCTGTAATATCGAAACATTNTCTAAACCNTTGATATTGTTACATATTTCTTNTTGCACGTNATACGGGAGTGANGTAGATATCCCATTTGGATAAATAACATCACTACTTANGCCTTCTGGTTCTAAAAATATTTGATGTCTTTCTTTTTCTGAAAATTTNACAATNTTATCCTCAATNGAGGGACAATATCTTGGACCAACACCTTTTATACTCCCTGAATACATAGCGCTCTTCAATAAATTTTTTTTAACAATATTATGGACCTTTTCATTTGTATAAGTCATACGACATGAAATTTGTCTATTAATGTTTTTTTTAGTTAAGAAAGAAAAAAAGTAAGGATCATCATCAGCAAACTGTTCTTCTAGATTAGAAAAATTTATTGTTTTGGCATCAAGTCTTGGTGGGGTACCTGTCTTGAGTCTTCCAATCTTGAAGTCATATTTTTTAAGTTGTTCGCTTAATCCAGTTGANGGTTTCTCATCGTATCTACCTGCNGGAGTTTTTTTATCACCTACATGTATCAAACCATTCAAAAATGTTCCTGTTGTCAGTATTACCTTGTGGCAAGTAATCTTTTTTCCATTTTGTGTTATAAACCCATTTATGCAATTTTTATCAAAAATAAACTTTATTACAGGATCTGAAAAAATCGTTAAATTACAGTAGTTTACAAGTTTTTCTTGCATATANTTACGATATAANAATCTATCAGACTGAGTTCTTGGTCCCCTTACTGCNGGTCCTCTGCTCCTATTTAGCAATCTGAATTGTATTCCTGATTTATCTGCTACATCAGCCATTAAACCATCTAATGCATCGATTTCCCTAACGAGGTGTCCTTTACCTAATCCACCAACTGCTGGGTTACAAGACATCTCTCCGATTGTCTTAAAATTGTGTGTGAAAAGAGCAGTATTAACCCCTAACCTCGCTGATGCTGCGGCTGCCTCACAGCCTGCGTGTCCACCACCTATTACAACTACATGAAATGATAAATCATTTTTCATAATGTAAACTTATAACTGATTAAGATTTTTACAAGATTAACAAATTTACTGTTAAATAAGCTATATTTATCAACAAAATATGATTAAAATTGATGAAAAAGCCTTTAAATATTAGTTTATTTCCCAATACAAAAATCGTTGAAAATACTACCTAATATCTCTTCTACATCCACTTCACCGACAATTTTGCCTAAATTTCTAGTAGCAAGTCTTATATCTTCTGCTGCTTTATCAAAATCTCCTTCACTATTTTTTTTGTTAAAATTTTTTAAATGGACCAAACATTCCTTAAGATTTTGTCGGTGTCTTTCTCTTGTAATTAAAATATCGCCACTTGAAATAAATTTATTTTTTAACTTACTTTTAATTTTTAAAATTAAATTTTTTAGATTTATATTTTCTTTAATTGACACAAGGACGTGCTCAAATTCTTTAAGATTCAAAAATTGATTTGGTCCTAAAAGATCTGACTTATTAATCACTAAAATTGCATCATCATCCATTAAATCCTTCAAAACTCCTTTAAAATCAATATTTTTAGCTTCTAGAACTATCAGCTTCAAATCTGCTTCTTCAGCTCTATTTAATGCTAATTTTATTCCTTTTTTTTCTATTTCATTTTTTGATTCTCTAATTCCAGCTGTATCTGATAATATTACTGGAAACCCATCTATATTTAAATGGGCTTCAATTACATCTCTTGTTGTTCCAGAAACTTCTGAGACTATTGCTACATCTCTTTTCGAAAGATAATTTAATAAGCTAGATTTTCCTGCATTGGTTGGTCCAACAATGGCAATTTTAAAACCTTCTCTTATTCTTTCACCAACCCTTTGATCGTCTAGTATTTTTTTAATATCATGTATAATTTCTTCTGAAATTTTTTTAATATTTTTTAATATATCTTTTGGTAAATCTTCATCTGGAAAGTCTATTTTAGCTTCTAAATTTGCTAAAATTTTTAGAAGTTTTTCTCGCATGCCATTAAATTTATTTGATGAAATGCCACTCATTATTTTAATTGCTTGTTTTCTTTGAATCTCGGTTTCAGCAGAGATTAAATCGATAATACTTTCGGCTTTTATTAAATTTATTTTTCCATTTTCAAAAGCAATTCTAGTAAACTCTCCTGGCTCTGCTAACCGGCAATTTTCAATCTTTGACAAAGAGCTAAGTATGCTCTCAAGAACTGCCTTGCTGGCATGGACATGTAATTCGGCCATATCTTCTCCTGTATAGCTCTCAGGCCCAGGAAACCATAATATAATGCCTTCATCAATAAGCTCAGAAGTGTTGATATAGTTGATTTTTCTAAGACTAGCCACTCTAGCCGTGGGTAAAGGTTTGCCTGTTAGTAAATTTATTGCTTTTTTTGTTTCTTTGCCTGAAATTCTAATGATTGCAACTCCTGATACTCCAGGTCCAGTTGATAAAGCATAAATTGTCATAATTGAATTATAAATTTTTTTATGTAATTGTATATTTGTTTTATAATTAAAATTATAAAAATCTTTAAATATCTAATTTATGATTTTCTGGATTTCATCATACCCAAAAAGTGGAAATACTTGGGTTAGAGCTTTTCTTACCAACTATTTAACTGGTAATCCTGAAAATGTGTTTGAAAAAATTGAAAATATTAAAACTTTTCCTAATAAAAAACATTTTAAAGATATTGTTGATGAAGAAATCCTAAAAAAAGATTATATGGAACTATTTAAATACTTTATTCTTGCTCAAAAAAAAATAAACGAAGATAATAAATTAAATATCTTTAAAACTCATAATTTTGGTGGTGCTATCAGAGGCTCTGAATTTACTGATAAAAATAATAGTTGTGGATCTGTTTATATCGTACGCGACCCTAGATCTATAGCCGTTTCTTATGCTTATCATGCTAATATATCTTTTAAAGAATCTGTTGAGCTATTATTAGACCAATATAGAATTTCCCTAAATCAACAATTTTATCCAGAGGCAAGATTATCATGGAATATTCATGTTTATTCCTGGTTCCATAGTTCTATTCCAACGCTTTTAATTAAGTATGAAGATTTACTAGAAAACCCTTTGAAATATTTCAAATCTATTTTAGTTTTTTTGAACAAATTTACCAAAATTGAAATCAGTGATCCAAAAATAAAAAAAACAATTGATTTGTGTTCATTTAAGAATTTATCTAAACTAGAAGATAAAATTGGTTTCCATGAAAAGAGAGGAAAGGTTAATTTTTTTCGTAAAGGTGAAATAAATGAATGGAAACAAAAACTATCACCTGATTTAATAAAATTAATTGAAAACTCTTTTAGTAAAGAAATGAAAGAGTTGGGTTATTTATAATTTATGATCATTTGGATAGCTTCCTATCCTAAAAGTGGGAATACATGGGTACGAGCAATGATTGCAGCTTTGCTATACAGCGAAGATGGAGTTTTTAAATTTAATCAATTGTCTAAAATTCCTAGGTATCCAGATAAAAGATATTTTGAAAATTTTACAGAAAAATATGATGATTTACATGAAATTAAAAAATACTGGTTGGCTTCCCAAGAGAGAATAAACCTTGGCAACGAAACTAATTTTTTTAAAACACACCATATGAATTGTAGAATTGAAAATTACAATTTTACTAATAATGAAAATACTTTAGCTACCATTTATGTCGTCAGAGATCCTCGAAATGTTGTTAGTTCTGTGTCAAATTATTTTAGTCTTCCAATAAATGAATCAAAAAATTATTTATTAACTCCTAGAATGTTAGGACGTAGCTTCTGGAATCCTTCAGAAAGAGAAGCGAGATCCCTATTAGGGACTTGGAAAGATAATTATAGATCCTGGACTGCAAATAGGAGAAATTTATTGATTTTAAAATATGAAGATTTAGTTAATAATACAACAAAAGAACTAAACAATATTATTTTTTTTCTCAAAAAATTCATCGATATAAATACAAATGATTTCAAAAATAAAAATATCATTAAAAGTACATCTTTTGAAAACCTTGAAAAGTTAGAAAGTGAGGGTAAGTTTAATGGGGCAGCGTTTAATAAAACAAAAAATCAAGTAGTTAAATTTTTTAATCTAGGTCCCAAAAATACTTGGGAAAATATTCTTGAAAAAAGTATTCAAAAAGAATTAGAACAAAATTTTAAAAGTGAAATGGAAGAACTGAATTATTTATAAATTAAGCTGGCTTATTCATAGAATTAAAAAATTCAGCATTATTTTTTGTAACTTTTAATTTTGAATTTATAAATTCTATTGCATCCATAGTTCCCATTGGAGCAATAATTCTTCTAAGAACATTCATTTTTTGCAAATCATCCTTTTCAAAAAGCAATTCTTCTCTTCTAGTTCCAGATTTAGTTATATCAATTGCAGGATAAATTCTTTTATCAGCAATTTTTCTATCTAAGACAGTTTCACTATTCCCTGTTCCTTTGAACTCTTCAAAAATAACTTCATCCATTCTACTTCCAGTATCTATTAAAGCAGTTGAAATAATTGTTAAAGATCCACCTTCTTCGATATTTCTCGCAGCACCAAAAAATCTTTTAGGTCTTTGCAAAGCATTTGCATCAACTCCTCCTGTTAAAACTTTTCCTGAACTTGGTATCACAGCATTATATGCTCTTCCCAATCTTGTTATTGAATCAAGTAAAATTACCACATCCTTTTTATGTTCTGTTAGCCTTTTTGCTTTTTCTATAACCATTTCTGCGACCGCTACGTGTCTTGATGCCGGTTCATCAAAAGTTGAACTGATAACTTCTCCTTTAACAGTTCTCTGCATATCAGTAACTTCCTCAGGTCTTTCGTCAATTAATAAAACCATTAAATAACATTCAGGATAATTAGCGGCTATAGAATTAGCTATACTTTGAAGGATCATTGTTTTTCCAGCTTTGGGCGGTGAAATAATTATAGATCTTTGACCTTTTCCGATTGGACTTACTAAGTCTATAAGCCTTGGAGTTAAATCAGGTTTTTTTTCAATTTTTGTTGTTTCTACCTCCATTATCAATTGTTTATCAGGATATAGAGGTGTTAAATTATCAAAAGCTATTTTATGTCTAGCTTTTTCTGGTTCTTCAAAATTGATTTTACTTACTTGGAGCAAAGCAAAATATCTCTCGCCTTCTTTAGGTGATCTAACTGGACCTTCTACAGTATCACCTGTTCTTAGCCCAAATTTTCTTATCTGACTTGGACTTACATAAATATCGTCAGGTCCTGGAAGATAATTTGACTCCATTGCTCTTAAAAAACCAAAACCATCTTGGAGTAATTGTAAAACACCAGCTCCTGTTATTTCTTCTTTTTCAGCTACTTTTTTTAAAATTGCAAATAAGATTTCTTGTTTTCTTAAAGTGCTCGCATTTTCTATTCCAAGTTCCTCGGCCTGGGCAATTAGCTGTTCGGATGATTTGAGTTTTAATTCTTGAATGTTCATTAAAGGGGGTGTGTTTGAGATTTGTTAGAGCTATTAATATATATAGTCTTTAATTTATTTCAAGCCTATATAGGCTTAAAAATAACAATAAATACTATAAAAATCAGCAATATTGTTGGTACTTCATTAATTATTCTAAAAAATTTAGAAGATTTATCATTTTTTCCTAATTCAAAATTTTTAAGACAACTAAATAAATAAAAGTGATAAAAGGTCAAAAAAACAACTAAAATCAATTTAAGTTTCATCCATAAAGTAGCTAAAATAGAAAAACCTAATAAAGAAATTAAGATTAAGCCAAATAGCCAACTTAAAAACATTGCTGGCATCATAATATAAAAATATAATTTTCTTTCCATGATTTGAAATATCCTTGAAACATTTAAATCATTTGGATTTTCAGCATGATAAACAAATATCCTGGGTAAATAGAGTAGTCCGGCCATCCAAGAAATCACGGCTATTAAATGTAGACTTTTAAATAACAAATAACTATTCATAAATCAAACATGGACATTTTTTAAAATTACTGGGACATTTAATTTTAGGAGAACTAATATACTCATTAAATTCGTTTTCATTTTTGTTCAAAATTAATTCAGACAATGCATTTATAAAGTCCTCATTTATACCAAGGGCAGGCACTCTTGTATATTGTTCACATCCATTTTCTTCAGCCAGTTTTTTGTATTCAATATCTAATTCTACTAATGTTTCTGAGTGTTCTGAAACAAATGCTATAGGCACTAATACAATATGCTTTTTAATTTTTGAATTTTCAATAATCACTTCGTCTGTAGATGGTCCTATCCACTTTAGAGGACCAACTCGGCTTTGGTAGCTTAAAATCCAATCCAAGTTTTTAATACCCAAACTTTCAACAATTTTTTTCACTGATTGCTCCACTTGCCACTGATAAGGGTCACCTTTTTTAATGTTCTTTTCTGGTAAACCGTGAGCAGAAAAAATAAGTTTGAAGTTACTTAAATTTTTAATTATTTTAATAATTTCTTTAGTATGAGCTTTTATAAAATTTTTATCAGTCGGATAACAGCATATTGAAATAGTTTTTACATTAAAATTTTCTTTTATAGAAATTTCTTTCCATTCTTTAATTGATGAGCCTGATGTTGCTGCAGAGTACTGGGGGTACAATGGTAGTAAAATTATTTCTTTAGGATTATAAAGTTTTACATTTTTTATAACGTCTTTAGCTCTAGGATTCCAACATCTCATAACAACAAATAACTTAAACTCATCTAATGATTGGCTATCATTAAGTTTCTTTTCAAGTTTAGATGATTGTTCTTCTGTTAATTTTAAGATAGGCGATGAACCTCCAATTTCTTGATAAATTTTTTTTGCTATTGGGGCTCTTCTGTTAGATATTAATTTTGCCAATGGATACCTTAAAAAACTTGGTAAATTTAAAATTGCTGGATCATTAAATAAATTAAAAAGAAATGGCTCTACATTTTCTAATTTGTCCGGGCCTCCTAGGTTAAATAATATTACCGCTTTTCTCATTTAACTTTCTTTAACTGTTTTTATTAAATATTCAACCATATCAGGATTTGTTTGTGGCATAACACCGTGACCTAAGTTAAATATATAAGGATGATCTTTAAATATATTGAGATATTTTAAAGTTTCTTTCTTAATATTTTCTTTATCAGTTAGTAAAATTTTAGGGTCCAATCCACCTTGAACAGGAATTTTAATTTCCTTTAAAATTAACGATGGATCAACTGTGTAATCAATATTTATAGCACTAGGATTAACTATTTCGCAAAATTTTTTATAATCTTTAATTCCTTTAGGAAAACATATAACAGGAATATTTAAAGATTTCACAAAGTTAACTAAATTTAAAGTTGGTATATAGACGTAATTTGGTAAATCTTTTTCTTTTAACAATCCAGCCCAGCTATCAAAAATTTGAATTATAGTCGCTCCACTATTAATTTGATGTTCAATGTGAATCTTTAAAAATTTTTCTAATACATTCAAAATTCTATTTATTAGAAAATCATCTTTAAAAAATCCTTTAATTAAATCATCTTTTGGTGATTTTTTGTTAATCATATAAACCAAAAGTGTCCAGGGTGCCCCAACAAAACCAATTATATCTTTTCCTTTGGTTAACTTATTATTACTTACTTCTTTGATAGACTTATAAATAGGAAATAATCTCTTAATAAAATCTATCTCATCAACTCTAAGAATTTCTTTTAAATTTAATTCATCTAATTTTGGACCAAAATTTTCTTTAAATTCAACTTTTTGTCTTAAACCATAAGGAACCATTAAAATATCTGAAAAAATAATTGCAGCATCTAAATTAAATCTTTCAAGTGGCTGTAAAGTAATTTTTGAAGATAAACTATAATCTAAACATAAATTAATAAAATCAGGATTTGATTTTCTAATATCTCTAAATTCTGGAAGATATCTTCCTGCCTGCCTCATTAACCATATAGGTTTAGTACTTGTTTGTTTATCTTTTATAGTGTTTTGAATAATAGTCATAATAATGAAATATTAATTATAGTATTAGTTATATAAACTGTGAATAACGTTAATTATTTGTTTTTAACAGTTTATAAAGTAATTATTAACAATTAATGGCTAATAAAGATTAAGTATAGTGTTAAAATTGAAGCTATATTTAGTTTTTTAGATTAAATGTATATTAAAAATTAACATGTTTATTTTTGTGAAAAAAACCCCTGTTTTACAAAGAAATAATAAAAATTTTAAAGTAATAAAAAATGATTAAAATTATACTTAATTATAAACATTTTATTCATGAACGATACATATAAAGTTTACTTAATTTCAGACTCAACGGGGGAAACTTTAGATAGAGTTTTTTTAGCCATTAAAGCTCAATTTAAAAATATTGAATATGATATTAAATCTTATTTTTTTACAAGAACTGAAAGCCAAATTATCAAAATATTAGATGAGGCAAAAAAACAAAAAAATTCTATAATTTTATATACTATAGTAGATAATAATCTTGCAAAATTTTTAGCAAATGGAAGTGCAGAAAAAAAAATACCTTGTTTTGGAGTATTAGGAAATTTAATTTTAAGTTTTTCCAAACTACTTAATCAACAAGCATCACATGTACCTAGTGGACAATATACATTAAATGATGAATATTATGACAGAATAGAAGCAATTCAATTTTCAATGAATCATGATGATGGAAATTTAATTAATGAGATTGATAAAGCAGATTTGATTTTATTAGGAGTAAGTAGAACAAGTAAGACTCCAACTTCTATTTATTTAGCTAACAAAGGCTTTAAAACTTCTAACATTCCTCTAGTAAATGAAAATTCGATACCAATTATATTAAAACAAAAACCAAAATTATCGTGCGTGATAGGTTTAACTTCTGAGCCAGAAAGACTTGCAGATATTAGAAAAAATAGACTAAATTCTTTAAAAGAAAAAGAAAGTACTAATTATACAAATATTGAAAAAATTAAGAAAGAAGTAGACGAAGCAAGAAAAACTTTTAAAAAATATGGTTGGCCGGTGGTTGATGTTACTAGAAAATCTGTAGAAGAAACTGCTGCATCAATTATAAAAATACATGAAATTTATAAAAGTAATGATTAATGAGATAATATTAGCTTCAAAAAGCAAAGTAAGAAAAAAAATTTTAGAGGAAAATAAACTTAAATGCTATGTAGAACCATCTAATATTGATGAAGATGAAGTTAAAAAAAGTTTACTAAAAGAAAAGGCTTCACCAGAAATAATTTCAAAAAACCTTGCTGAACTGAAAGCAAACAAGATAAGTTTAAAAAACAAAGATAAATTAGTTTTAGGCGCTGATAGTGTTATTGATCTAAATGGAAAAATAATTTCAAAGCCAAAGGATAGAGAAGAAGCATTAAAAATTCTTACAGACCTGAATGGAGAAACTCATTATTTAATAAGTTCCGTTTGTATTTCTCAAAATGGTTCAATGATATGGAATTATACAGATAAAGCAGCTCTTACAATGAAAAATATGACCTCAAAAGAATTAAAAATATATTTAGCAAAAATTAAAGATGAAGATTTATATTCATACAATGTTTATCAGATAGAGGGTGAGGGAAGGACTTTATTTTCTAAAATAGATGGAGATGAAAATACAATTATGGGTTTGCCTATTAAAGAAATTAAAGAATACTTAGGAACAATTTAATGTTAATATTTATATGGT
The DNA here is from genome assembly GCA_002170275.2 of Candidatus Pelagibacter sp. TMED106. Classification (GTDB taxonomy): domain Bacteria; phylum Pseudomonadota; class Alphaproteobacteria; order Pelagibacterales; family Pelagibacteraceae; genus Pelagibacter. Next base: position 16,108 of record NHFH02000005.1, read on the forward strand.
TTGCACTTTGTATTGTTTTTGCAGTAGTTAATTCTTTATTAGGTGACTCAGGTCATGCACTTGAATTATTTGCTTTACTGAGTGCAATTGTTTTATTTTTAGTTAATCGTTTTAAAAACAAAATATGAAAAAATATTTAGTAATAGGGAATCCTATTGAACACTCATTATCTCCAATTTTGCACAACTATTGGATAAAAAAAAATAATATAAAAGCAACTTATGATAAAAAAAAAATTAATGAAGAAGATATTAAAAATGTAATTTTAGATTTAAAACAAGAAAAAATACATGGTTTAAACGTTACAGTTCCATTTAAAAATTCTACGATTCCTTTTTTAGATGATGTTACGAGTGTTGTAGAAAAAACTAAATCTGTAAATACGATATATAAAAAAGATAATAAAATAATAGGCCATAATACAGATGTTGGTGGATTTGAAAGAAGTTTAATAGAAACAAATTATAAAGTTAAGAATAAAAAAATATTTATATTAGGATCAGGAGGAGTAGTAGGCTCAATAATTTTAGCGCTCGAAAATTTAGAAGCGGGACAAATTACGTTAAGTAATAGAACAAGGAAAAAGGCTGAAAAAATAAAAGATATAAATCCAAAACTTAATATTGTTGATTGGGGAAAAATCCCAGAATTTGATATTATTATTAATGCAACAAGTTTGGGATTAAAAAATAATGATGAAATAAAATTAAACTTTGAAAACGTTGGTAATAATAAATTGTTTTATGATGTGATTTATAATCAAAATATTACTAATTTTCTTAAACATGGTAAAAAATTAGGTAATGAAATAAAAGATGGAAAAATGATGTTTATTTATCAAGCGCAATTAGCTTTTAAGACCTGGCATAATATATTACCTAAAATAGAAAATGAAACAATTGATTTGTTAATTAAATGAAAAGAATAGCAGTAGTTGGAGACATAGGTTCTGGCAAAAGTTACGTGGCTAAAAATTTTGGTTTTCCAGTTTTTAATGCTGACGAGGAAGTAAATAAAATTTATAAAAAAGATAAAAGTATTTTTAATAAACTTAAAAAATCTTTATCTAACTATGTTAAAACCTTTCCAATCAATAAGAATGAAATATCACAATCAATACTAGCAAATAAATCAAACTTAAAAAAAATAGTTAATATTATTCATCCATCAGTTAAAAAAAAAATGAAAATTTTTATTAAGAAAAATGAAAAAAAAAACTTTATTGTTTTGGATATTCCTTTGTTTTTAGAAAATAAGCTTAATAAAAAAAATGATATTATAGTATTTGTTCAAGCAAAAAAAAAAGAAATTTATAAAAAATTAAAAAAAAGAAAAAATTTTAATTCTAAATTGTTGAAAAAATTTAAAAATCTTCAACTTTCGCTCGAATATAAAAAAAAAAAATCACAATTTATAATTAAAAATAATTTTACTAATAAATCGGTTAAAGTAGGGGTAAAATTAATTTTAAAAAAAATTTTATAAATGAAAGAAATCATACTAGATACTGAAACTACAGGACTATCAGTAAGAGAAGGTCATAGAATAGTTGAAATTGGATGTATAGAACTAGATAACCTTAATATTACCACAAAAACTTTTCACACTTATTTAAACCCTGAAAGAAAAGTTTCAGAAAAAGCATTCGAGGTTCATGGATATACTGATGAATTTCTTTCTAAACAAAAAAAATTTTTGGATGTAGTGGATGATTTTTTAAATTTTATAAAAGATAAAAGACTGGTCATTCATAACGCTGAATTCGATTTAAGTCATTTAAATAATGAATTGACATTAATAGGTAAAAAAAAAATAAGCTCTGAAAATGTTGTTGATACACTTGTATTAGCTAGAGAAAAATTTCCAGGTTCATCAATAAATTTAGATGCCCTTTGTAAAAGATATAGAATTGATAATTCAAAAAGAACACATCATACGGCATTAATTGACTGTGAATTATTATCAAAAGTTTATATTAATCTTTTAGATCAAAAGGAGCCAACTTTAAATTTCCAAAATCAAGAAAATGAAAATTTAAAAAGAGATAAAAATGACAATTTATATTTTAAAAAGATAATTAAACCAACCCCCTCAGAGATTGATCTTCATAAAGATTATTTAAAAAAAAATTTGAAAAAGAATTTCTTCAATTAAATTTTTCATTATAAAGTTTATTGAAATCGATTTTTTTTTCTAACTTTACCCCTGGAAAACCAGAATTATTTAATAAGTTTAAAAAAGCCTTTTCTAAATTTGGATAAATTTTATTTTGGACATCACAAAGAATAATCTTCTGTAACTCTTTTTTGTTGTTAATCTTTTCATCTATTTTTACTATTGAAGCATAAACGATTTCAAAATGGGACCTTTTTTCATTTAACTCTTTATCATGAAATTTTAACGACGTATTAACTTCAACAAGTTTATTTTTTAAAGCTTTAGAACTAATATCGATATCTAAGTTATATTTAGAAATATTTTCTTTAACAAATAAATAACTCTGTACATCCGGTGTTTCACTTGACATATCTTTTATAAATTCTGTAACTATTTTAAAGTTTTCTGTCATCTTGGTCATCTATATCTTCGAACTCACCATTTATATAGTCTTGTTTTTTATAATCTGTATTTTTTTTGTTTGATATTTTTTTTAAAAAAAATTTTCTTGTCGGAGGAAAAATAAGTAATAAACCAATCACATCTGTTGCAAATCCTGGTAAAATTAATAGTAAAGCTGCAAAAGCTAATGCTGCTCCAGAAATTATTTCATAAACAGGAACCTCATTTTTTACAATTTGAGACATTCCGGATTTTAAAGTGTTAAAGCCCTCATATCTTGCATAAATTATTCCTAAAAAAGCAGTTAGAAAAATAAGGGAAATTGTATTAAAGGCTCCTATTTGAGATCCTATTTTGATAAATAAGTAGATCTCAATCATTGGTATTCCTATAATTAGCAACAATAATGTGTTCATTTGTCCTTAATCTAAATTGCTAGTTGTAATTAATCAACATACTAAATATTATTAGGTATGAATAATAGTTTTGAATACATTGATATAATACTTTTAGCAATGATTGCTGGATTTATCTTTCTTAGATTAAGAGGAATATTGGGCAAAAAAACTGGTTTTGAAGGTAAAATACCCACACAATTTGAAAAAGAGTTTAAAAAATTTGGAATAAAAGAGAAAGTTAAAAATGAAATTTTTGATCAAGATGCTCAAAATGATTTTTTAAAAGGAGCAAAAATTGCTTATGAAACGATCATCACAGATTTTAGTGACAGCGATAATAAATTAATTGATAGTAAGCCTCTTTTAAGTAAAAAAATTTATAATCAATTTTCAGAAGCTTTAAAAGATAGAAGTAGCAAAGGCCATTTTGCAGAAATAACTTTTATTGGAATTAAATCTGCTACAATAAAAAATCATCAAAAAGTTCAAGATACTTTAGAGGTTACAGTAGATTTTGTAAGTGAAATTATAACCAGTATAAAAGACAAAAATAAAAAAATAATTTCAGGTGATGATGAAAAAATTAAAACAGTTTACGATACATGGGTTTTTTCTAAAGATCTCAAAACCTCAAATCTAAATTGGCTATTAATTGATACAAATACATAATTGATAAAAAAAATTTCAGATAAAGATAAAAAAGATTGGGAAAATTTTATATCTAAAGATGAAAAGATTCCAAATAAAGAAAATTTTTTAAGAAACAATATAAGAAGAGAAAAAATAAAAAAAATAGATTTACACGGAAATACTCTTCAGGAATCAAATGTAACTATTAGTAATTTTATAAATAAATGTTTTAATGAAGATGTTACAAAGATTATAGTAGTTACTGGAAAAGGCTTAAGATCTAAAAATATTTCGGACCCTTATATCTCAAAAGAACTTGGCATTCTTAAACACTCTGTTCCAGAATTTATCAAATCAGATCAAGATTTAATGAAAAAGATTATAAAAATTTCTGATGCTAAAATTGAAGATGGTGGTGGTGGTGCTTTTTATATTTTTTTGAAAAATAGATTAAAGAATAAATTTTGATAAATCAGTATCTTTAATTAAATTATCTAAATTATCTTTGACATATTTTTCATTAATTATAATTTTTTCACCCGATCGATCTGTCGCTGTAAAACTTATATCATCTAAAATTCTTTCAATAATTGTATGAAGTCTTCTTGCACCAATATTTTCAACTGAGGCATTAACTTCTGAAGCTATGTTAGCTATGGCCTCTATACCATCATCAGAAAATTCTAAATTAACATTTTCAGTTTTTAAAAGAGCAATGTATTGTTTAATTAAACTAAAATCTGGTTCTTTTAAAATTCTTTTGAAATCATCACTGGTTAACGCTTCAAGTTCAACTCTGATAGGCAATCTACCTTGAAGTTCTGGTAATAAATCAGATGGTTTTGCAAGTTGAAATGCTCCAGATGCTATAAATAATATATGATCTGTTTTAATTGGACCATATTTTGTACTAACAGTAGTTCCTTCTATAAGTGGAAGTAAGTCTCTTTGTACACCTTCTCTAGAAACATCTCCTCCAACCCTGTCAGTTCTTCCAGAAATTTTATCAATTTCATCTAAAAAAACTATTCCATTATTTTCTGTAGAATTTTTAGCAGATTTAATTATTTTATCTTCTTCAATTAATTTGTCTGATTCATCGTTTATTAAAATTTCATGAGATTCTTTAACTGTCATTTTTTTCTTTTTTTGTTTATTTCCAACAGATTTACCAATCATTTCTCCTATGTTAATCATACCAATATTTGCACCTGGCATCCCCGGTATTTCAAACGATGCTGCAGAATTATTATCATTAACTGCAATTTCAATTTCATTATCATCTAAATCACCATCTCTTAGTCTTTTTCTAAAACTTTCTCTTGTTGCAAGACTTGCTTTGCTTCCTACTAAAGCATCTAGAACCTTTTCTTCTGCAAGTTTTTGAGCCTTTGTATAAACTTCTTTTCTTTTTTTTACTTTTTCCATTGCAATTGCAATTTCTAGTAGATCTCTTATAATTTGTTCGACATCTCTACCAACATAACCAACTTCAGTGAATCTAGTTGCTTCTACTTTAACAAAAGGTGCTTCAGCAAGTTTTGACAGTCTTCTTGAAATTTCAGTTTTACCAACCCCAGTCGGTCCTATCATTAAAATATTTTTGGGTAGAATTTCATTTTTCATTTCACCTTTAAGAGCCTGTCTTCTCCATCTATTTCTTAATGCAATAGCAACTGCTTTTTTGGCTTTATTTTGTCCAACTACATATCTATCAAGTTCTGAAACTATTTCTCTTGGAGATAATGAGCTTACAAATGATTCTTTTTGATCAGAATTTTTATCTTTAGGAACAAGGGTTGTAACATTAGACTTTTCCATTATATCTTTTCTATTTTAATATTATCATTAGTAAATACACAAATTTCTGAAGCAACTTTTATAGCTTTTTTTGCAATTTCTTCAGCACTCAAGTTTGATTCTATCAGAACCTTCCCAGCAGCAAGAGCATAATTTCCTCCAGATCCAATACCTATAATGTCACCTTCAGGTTCCAACACGTCCCCTGTTCCAGATATTATATAACTTTTTTCTTTATCACCTATTGCCATTAACGCTTCAAGTCTTCTTAGATATTTATCAGTTCTCCAATCTTTAGCTAATTCAACAGCTGCTCTTGAGAGATTTCCAGCATGTTTTTCAATTTTTGCCTCTAGTCTTTCAAACAAAGTTAAAGCATCTGCTGTAGAACCAGCAAATCCAGCTACTACATCTCTTTTTTCAATTTTTCTTACTTTTGCAGCAGTCTTTTTAACAACTGTATTGCCCATACTAACCTGGCCATCACCAGCCACTACTACTTCATTGTTTTTTCTCACTAATACTATTGTTGTCATAGCTTATAAATGGATATTAAATTGAATAGTTCAAGCCCAGGTTTAGTATTATTGCCATAATTGGATAATATATGTATACCTGTTTTAAATTATGAAGCGTATAGGCAAAATTACTAGAAAAACAAAAGAGACCAGTATAAGTGCTGATTTGAATATAGATGGCAAGGGAAAGCATAAAATAGATACAGGAATAGGTTTTCTCAATCATATGCTTGAACAATTGTCCAAACACTCNTCTATTGACATGAAAATTAAAGCCAAAGGAGATACCCATATTGATCTTCACCACACAACTGAAGATACAGGAATTGCAATTGGGGAAGCTTTAAAAAAAGCATCAAAAAAATTTGTAGGAATAAAAAGATATGCTCATGCAATAATTCCAATGGATGAAACTTTAACTAGGGTTGCAATAGATGTATCAAACAGACCCTACTTAATTTGGAAAGTAAAATTGAAGGTAGAAAAACTTGGTGAAATGGATACTGAATTATTTAAAGAATGGTTTCAAGCTTTTTCACAAGCAGCAGGAGTTACTTTACACATTGAAAATATTTATGGTGATAATAGTCACCACATTATTGAGTCTTGTTTTAAAGGATTAGCTAGATCTTTAAGAGCTGCATTGGAAATGGACCCAAGGAATAAAAAATCAATTCCTTCTACAAAAGGTTCTTTGTAAGTTTAATGAATGTTACAATTGTTGATTATAATTCGGGTAATATAAGCTCGGTAATAAACTCTTTTAAGGAAGCTGCCAAAGATAAAGTAAATATCGAAGTGACTTCAAATTTAGATAAGATCAAATCTAGTGATAAGTTGGTTTTACCAGGTCAGGGCTCCTTTAAGAGTTGTATAGATGCTTTAAATAAGATCAATGGTCTTGTGGATACTTTAAACGAATTGATAACAATAAAAAAAAAACCACTTCTTGGAATTTGTGTTGGTTTACAAATGTTTGCTGATATCGGTTTTGAAGAATCTGAAACTAGTGGACTNGGCTGGATTTCAGGAAAAGTTTCTAAAATTGATAACCAAAATGGAAAATTTAAACTACCACACATTGGCTGGAATGAAATTGAAATAAAAAAAAAAAGTAAAATTTTTAAAGATATAAAAAATAAATCTCATATGTACTTTGTACACAGTTACGAATTTATTCCTGAAGATAAATCAGTTATTTCAGCTACAACAGATTATTCATCGAAAATTGTTTGTTCTGTTGAGAAAGAGAATTTATTTGGAACACAATTTCACCCTGAAAAAAGTGATAAAACNGGATTAAAAATAATTGAGAATTTTATAAGTCTTAAATAATGAAAATATTTCCAGCAATAGATATTAAAGACAAGAAATGTGTGAGGTTAATCAAGGGNNANTTTGAAAATAAAACTGAATATGAAATGTCTCCAATTGATCAAGCTAGTAAATATAAAGATTATGGTTTTAAAAATTTACACATCGTTGATTTAGATGGAGCTTTAACTGGTGAAACAGTAAATTTAGATATTATTCAAGATATAATTAGTAAATCTGAACTTAATATTGAGATAGGTGGCGGTATCAGAAACTTTAAAAGTGTTCAAAAATATATTGATTTTGGAGTAGAGAAAGTAATTTTAGGAAGTATAGCTATAAAAGATAAAAATTTTTTAAAAGAAGCATGTAAGAAATTTCCAAATAAAATCGCTTTGGCATTAGATGCAAAAGATGGATGTTTGTCTGTATCTGGTTGGAAGGAAAATTCTAATCAATCAACCTTAGATTATTTAAAAGAAGTTAATGATTACGGTGTTAGTAGATTGATTTATACAGATATAAATCGAGATGGTATGAAACTTAGCCCAAATTTTNAAGAAACATCAAAAGTTGCTGACATATCAAATTGTCCCGTGATTATATCTGGTGGAGTTTCATCAATAGATGATATTAAAAAAGCTAAAAGTTTAAAAAATATTGAGGGTATAATAGTCGGTAAAGCAATTTATGATGGGGATATTAAATTAGAGGAATTAGTAAAAGAAGATGCTTAAAAAAAGAATTATTCCATGTTTAGATGTTAAAAATGGTCGTGTTGTTAAAGGCATAAATTTTGTTGATTTAAAGGATGCAGGAGATCCTGTTGAACAAGCTAAAATCTATAGTGATGGTGGAGCAGATGAGATTTGTTTCTTAGACATCACAGCATCAAATGAAAATAGAGATATAATTTATGATGTTGTAGAAAAAACATCAAAGAAATGTTTTGTACCTTTAACTGTAGGTGGTGGCATNAGAAGTGTAGATGATATAAGTAAATTACTTAATTGTGGAGCAGATAAAGTTTCGATAAATACTACAGCAGTTGAAAATTNAAAAGTAGTTCTTGATAGTTCAAAAAAATTTGGATCTCAATGTATTGTTGTTGCAATCGATGCTAAATTGAATGGAGATAAATGGGAAGTATTTACTCACGGTGGAAGAAATAACACTGGGATTGACGTTTTGGAATTTGCAAAAAAAATGGAAGATAGTGGAGCGGGCGAGTTGTTAGTTACTTCTATGGATAGAGATGGAACCCAAGTTGGTTACGATATCGAACTAATGTCAAAAATTTCTTTCATAGTAAATATTCCAGTAATTGCATCAGGAGGCGTGGGCAATTTAGATCATTTTGTTGAAGGAATAAAATTAGGGAATGCTAGCGCAGTATTAGCGGCNTCAATATTTCACTATGGAAAATATTCAGTAAGAGAAGCCAAGGAATATTTGGACTCAAAAGGAATTCCTGTTAGAATTTAATATGTTTAATNCATTGGAAAATTTATTTAATCTTGCTCGTGAGAGAAAAAAAAAACCATTAGTTGGATCTTATACTAATAAATTNTTAAGTAATAANTCATTGAGTAAAGAAAANGTTTTGGAAGAAATAAATGAATTAATCGAAGCTGTAGAAAAANATTCAAACAAGACACATGAGGCTGCAGATGTTTTTTATCATCTAGTAATGTATCTTGAGGCAAATAATATTAAAATTGAAGATATAATGGTAGAGTTAGAAAAAAGAAAAAAATGATTTACGATGATAATAATATTTTTGCAAAAATTTTAAGAGGTGAAATTCCTTGTAAAAAAATTTATGAAGATAAATTTATTCTTTCTTTTCATGACATCAATCCTCAAAAAAAGATTCATGCTTTGGTNATTCCAAAAGGAAGATATATCGATCTTGATGATTTTAGTTTGAATGCTTCATCAGATGAAATGGTAGGACTGTTAAAAGGAATTAATATTGTAGCAAAGAAACTTGGAATTTCAGTAGATACNGGAAAGGGATATAGAGCTTTAGCTAATATAAGCGAAAACGGAGGTCAAGAAGTTCCTCATTTACATTTTCATTTATTCGGAGGAGAAAAAATTGGTAAGATGGTAGAGTGACTAAAAATATTGATAGAAATTATTTAGAAATAAACTCTTTAAAGGATTTNAATGAGACACACCATCCTTCCAAAGAATATTCAATTATAAAACTAGATCCACCAAATTTTCATATTAATAAATTTTTTTATAAAAATGTTGGAAAAAACCATCAATGGANGGACCGTTTAGTATGGACGGAGAATCAGTGGATTAAATATACAACTGATAAAAAAGCATCAACNTATATCTTAAAAGCTAAAAAAGATTTAGCTGGTTATTTTGAACTTATTTATCATGAAGATAAAAATGAAGTTGAAATAGCTTATTTAGGTTTGTTACAGGAATATCATAATAAAAAATTAGGTTCATATCTGTTATCTTCTGCTATTAAAAAATCTTTTTTAGCTAAACCAAAAAGAGTATTTNTACACACTTGTTCTCTAGATCATAAAAATGCATTAAATAATTATCTTTCACGTGGGATGAATGTTTATAAAAAAGAAAATNTTACTATTTAATAGAATTATTCTCTACTAGGTAACTTAAAAATTTTTTCATTAATATTTAGATTTTTTTTGATAGCTGAAATAAATGTTATAGTAAGATTTTGATAAATATCTTCTGTTTGCCAACCTACTAGATCATATGTTTTTTTATCAAAAAATATGTTTATTTCATTATTATTTTCTAAAAGTCTAAAATTTAAATATTTATTTTCAATATTTCTNGACTCTAAGANATTTATTTTTTTAATGAGATAATCTTTATCTAAAAGATAAAACAAGGGTGTTTTTTGTAAAGGATAAATATAATATGTACCACTATTTCTGTTTTTAATTACTAATGATTTTCCATTAGAAACAATTATTTTCTTATTTATATTATTATATTCACAATAAATTTTTTTTTGGTATTTTATTATACATTTTCCATTTTCGTTTTTATCGTTTATGCTTTGTTGGAAGTTAAAACTAAAGTCCTCAGTTTTTTTTAGATTAGAGATTATATTNTCTTTTGTAGAAGCTGATAGAGTGTTATAAAAATTTAAAATTAAAAAAAAAATTAAAATTTTTTGAATCATAAAACATCTCTTTTACCAACATGGTTAGCCTTACTAACAATTCCTTCACTTTCCATCATATCTATAATTCTTGCAGCTCTATTGTATCCAATTTGAAGCTTTCTCTGCAGAAATGAAGTAGAAGCTTTGCCTTCTGATTTTATAATGTCCACTGCAGTTTGATATAAATCATCTTTGTCTTCTAAATTGTTGGAGTTTCCCTCAGTTTCTTTTTCATCTGCAAAATTTAGAATTTCATCTACATAATCTGGTTCAGATTGATTTCTCAAATGATTGTTTACTTTTTCAATTTCATTTTCAGAGACAAAAGGAGCATGAATTCTAATCATTTTATTTGCTGATGACATATAAAGCATATCTCCCTTTCCAAGTAATTGTTCTGCACCCTGTTCACCTAGAATAGTCCTACTGTCTATTTTAGATGTAACTTGAAATGATATTCTTGTTGGGAAATTTGCTTTAATTGTTCCAGTAATTACATCTACGCTAGGCCTTTGAGTTGCCATTATTATATGGATTCCTGCTGCTCTTGCCATTTGAGACAACTTTTGGATATAATTTTCGATTTCTTTACCAGCAACTAACATCAAATCAGACATTTCGTCAACAACAACAACAATATAAGGCATAGAAAGTTTATGCTTCAGATTATACCCATCTATATTTTTAACACCTTCTTTTGTCATTAGTCTGTATCTATTTTCCATTTCTTTAACCACCCACCCCAAAACAGATGCAGCTTTTTTTGCTTCAGTAATTACTGGGCATAAAAGATGTGGAATACCTTCGTAGGTTGATAGTTCCAACATTTTTGGATCGATTAAAATAAATTTACATTTATCTGGAGAGTGACGGTAAAGTAGAGATAGAATGATTGTATTAATACAAACTGATTTACCAGACCCGGTCGTACCTGCGATTAAAAGATGAGGCATTGATGTTAAATCACTTATTATAGGTATTCCTGAAATATTTTTTCCTAAGGCTATAGGAAGTTTGATATCTTTTTTTAAAAAATTTGTATTAGAAAGTATTTCACTTAAATAAACATTTTCTCTTGAAGAATTTGGTAATTCAATTCCAATTGTATTTCTTCCTGGTATCGTTGAAATTCTTGCGGATTCAGAACTTGTATTCCTAGCAATATCGTCAGACAAATTTATAATTTTAGAGACCTTAATACCCGCGGCAGGCTCAAATTCATTTAAGGTTACAACAGGGCCATGGCTTACTTTTTTAATACTGCCATTTACCCCAAAATCTAAAAGAATTTTTTCTAAAAATTCTTTATCTACATAATCTTCTTGGCGTAACTTAGATTTTTCACTTTCAGTAGGAATCTTTAATAAATCTATTGTAGGTAATTTGAATTTTATATTATTTTCTTTTGATTTATTTTTTATAAATGGCAAATCTTCTTGTATAAGATTCTTTATTTCATCTTGCGGAATAAATTCATTAATTACTTCATTTTCATTTGTGTAATTTTTTTTATTTTTAGAAAAAATATTTTTAGAAATTTTTTTTATAAATTTAAAAAAAGGATTAATTTTAAATTGAATTGAGATTAAAAAAGGAATAATAAATAAAACTATTAATATATAATAAGAAAAATAAGTATTTAAATTAATTAAGTCTCCCAAAAAACTTTTTTGTAAATATTTTCCTACAAATCCACCATTACCATTTATGTAAAGTTTGAATGCATTTAAATAAAAAATTGAAAAAAATATTGAACCCACTAAACAATAAAGACTAGTATAAAATAAACTTTCAATTAATATAAGTACTTCTTTTTTAAAAAAAATATTAATTCCAGTGAAGATAAAACTAAAAGGAATTAATAATGATATAAACCCAAAAGCTTGAAAAAAAAGATCTGAAATAAAACTACCTCGAAAACCTAGTAGATTATTAATATTAACATTTTCTGGAAAAATAAAATTAGGGTCATCTGGAGAGTAACTAAGAAGTGAAATTAATAATAATATCCCCAATAGAACAATAGAAATTCCTATAATTTCAATAAATCTGTTAATTCCGAAATTAATTGCATTTTTAGCTAATTTTTTTATTTCCATAAATTAATGAATCAAATTTATCACTTTGTATCATCTAATTTTTATTGTTAAAATTAAAAATTAATTATGAATGTTTGTATAATAGGGGGTGGTTTAACTAGTCTATCATTAGCTAAAGTTCTTATTAAGAAAAAAATCAAAGTTCATAATTACCAAAAAAAAATTAGTGATAATATATTAACAACACGAACTTTAGGAATTTCTAAAGATAATTTTGAATTTTTCAAAAAAGAAATTGTAAATATACCTAAAAATAAATTGTGGAATATTAATAAAATAGAAATTTTCACAGAAAAACTTCATAAAGATAAAATTATAAATTTTGAAAGAAGTAAAGATGATTTATTTTATATTTTTAAAAACGATAGTTTATATAAGTTATTATCAAAAAAGTTATCTAAAGATAAGTTCTTTAAAAAAAAAATTATTAAACATAATAATTTTTATGATAATTTGTTAAAAAAAAATAAATATGATTTAATTATTAATTGTGATTCAAAAAATATTATAGCTAAAAAATTTTTTTTAAAAAAAGTAAAAAAAAGATATAATAATATTGCTTATACAACAATTTTAAATCACGAAAAAATTAGAAATAATACTGCAGTTCAAATTTTTACTAAACATGGACCGATTGCTTTCTTACCAATATCTAATTTAAAAACTTCTGTTGTATATTCATTTGATGTAAGTAAAAAAAGGTATAGTGAAAAAAAAATAATAGAGTTAATTAAAAATTATAATCCGAAATATAATATTAAAAAAATTGCAAATTTAAGTCAATTCGAGTTAAANTCATCTACNCTTAGAAACTATTATTATAAAAATATAACTGCATTTGGTGATTGTCTNCATACAATTCATCCTTTAGCTGGACAAGGATTCAATATGACAATAAGGGATATCAAAATTTTTTCAAATATTATTAAAGATAAAATGGATCTTGGTTTACAATTAGATTCTATAGTTCTTGATGAATTTGAAAAAAAAACAAAGCACATTAATTTTATTTTTTCTAATGGAATAGATTTTATATACGAATTTTTTAATTTTGATAAAAAAATTGAAAATGAAAATTTAAATAAATTATTGAAATTTTTTGGAAATAAAAAAATATTAAATGATTATTTAATTAAATATGCAGATAAAGGTATAAAAATTTAATATCTATTGAATAGTTGTATTATTAAAATTATCAAAACTATAAGTCTTTAAAATTTCTGAGATTTTATTTTTTCTTGTATCTAGATTTTGGCTTTCTAGTAAAACTTGTTTTTCTTCTAAAGAAAAAGGGGAGGCCATAGCAAGGGCGTTTATTGTTTCATTAAGACTTTGTTTTTCTAAAGATTTCCAATTTATTATATAACCTTTTTTTTCAAATAAAGATTTTAAATCTTTAAATATTAACTCAAGATCTGAAAATTTTATTTGTTCTTCATTTATTTCTATATCTTCTTTGTATTCTTCAAAATTAATTTCACATTCTCTATAAGATTTTTTATTGTCTAACTCTTTTATAATTTTAAATCTACTAATTCCACTAAGATCGATTAAATACTTTCCATCAGAAGTTTCTTTAAAACTTGTTATTTTTCCTAAACATCCAACATTGTATAAGCTAGGAATTAAGGTATCTTTATTTTGTTTGGGTTGGATCATACCAATCATTTTATTAGTTTTCATACTATCATTAATCATTTCNATATAACGTGGTTCAAATATATTTAAAGGAACTGTAGTATGAGGAAAAATAATAAAATTACTTAAAGGAAATACTGGAACTTTTTTTGGCAAATCAATTTTTTTATTCATATGTATCTTTTTAAATCTAATACTTTTTATAATACTTTATTTTAGATTCAATTTTAATATTTTAAGTATTGCTTGCAATTCAAAAAATCGCTATTTATAATCATTTTTTATCAAGCGGGTATAGCTCAGTGGTAGAGCGTCTCGTTGCCAACGAGAAGGTCGAGGGTTCGACCCCCTTTGCCCGCTCCAACTTGATTTTATGAATGATTTATTAAAAAAAAAATGNGTTCCTTGTGAAGGTGGTGCGATTCCATTTGATATATCAGAGATACATAAATATCAAAAAAAAGTTGATGGTTGGGAAGTAAAATCGAATAGTAAAAAGGTATACTATCTAGAAAAAAACCATAGTTTCAAAAATTTTTTAGAAAGCCAAAATTTTGTAAATAAAGTTGGTGATATTTCAGAAAAAGAAGGTCACCATCCNGATATTACTTTTGGATGGGGATATGCAAAAATAGTAATTACAACTCATGCTATTGAAGGTTTATCTGAAAACGATTTCATTTTAGCTGCAAAAATTGATCAAATATTTAATGTCTAAAATGTCTTGTTTTAGAAAAAATTAAAATAGTTTTTGTTTTGTCGGCAAATTTTATTANTTCTTTATCTCTAATAGATCCTGACGGTTGAATAACTGCTGAAACTCCTGATTGAACTAGTTTTTCTATTCCATCAACAAATGGAAAAAAGGCATCTGANGCTGCAACAATATTTTCATTGAAATTTCGAAACTTATTCATTTTATTTATTGCAATTTGACAGCTATCTAATCTACTTGGTTGACCAGAACCGATCCCAACTGTTGTATCATGGCTCACTAAAACAATTGCATTTGATTTTACATATCTACAAACATTAAAGGCAAAAATTAAACTTCTAAATTGAGTTTTATTAGGTTTTTTTTTCGAAACGATTTTAAAATCTTTGGGGGTAAATCTTTTTAAATCTTCAGTTTGAGTTAAAATGAATTCATTTGATGAGTTAAATTTAATTATATCTTTTAATTTCAATTTTGAAGCATCAATAATTCTCAGATTTTTCTTATTTTTTAAAATTTTTAGAGCTTCATTGTCAAATCCGTTAGCAACAATAACTTCTAAAAAAATTTTATTTAATTCGATAGCTAGAGTTTTATTTATCTTAAAATTCAATGAAACTATTCCACCGAAAGCACTTATCGGATCGCAACTGAGAGCTAATTGATAACTTTTAAGTTTATTTTTGTGTATGGAGACACCGCATGGATTTGAGTGTTTAATTATTACAGTTCCTGTATTATGTGGTAAAGATTTAGAGATAGTTAACGCTGAAAATATATCATTGTAATTATTATAACTAAGTTGCTTCCCATGAATTTGATTTATATTAATATTTTTTGTTTTTGAATAAATCGCACTTTCTTGATGCGGGTTTTCACCATATCTTAATTTTTCAATTAAATTACCATAAATAATTTTTTTTTTAGGAAAACTGATATTATTAATTTTGTTAAAATAATTTGATATTGCAGCATCATAATATGCTGTTTCTGAAAAAGCCTCTAAAGACATTTTTTCTCTAAATTTTAAAGAAGTAGATCCTTTATTTTTTTCAATTTCGCTTATTAATTCATCATACTGAGAAGAAGAAGTAATTACCGTAACGTCTTTATAGTTTTTTGCAGCTGCCCTAACCATTGCTGGTCCACCAATATCAATATTTTCGATAATCTTTGAATGATTATTAGTTATTTCTAAAGTTTTCTCAAATGGATAGAAATTTACAACAACTAAATCAATTTCTTTAAAATTATTATTTATTAAATCTTTTTTGTGAGATCTTTTGTTTCTTTTACTTAAAATTCCAGCATGTATTTTAGGGTGAAGTGTTTTTACTCTACCGTCAAGAATTTCTGGAGAATTAGTGTATTCTGACACTTCTATACATTTATACTTGAGTTTTTTAATTTCTTTATAAGTTCCACCAGAACTTATTATTTCAATTTTATGTTTAGTTAAATTTTTTAAAAGTTTTTTCAAATCTTTTTTATCAGATATTGAAATTANAGCTTTTTTAATTTTTTTCATTTTAGTTTAGTAATTTCCCATTTTATAGTTTGATTCTTCAAATTAGTCATTCCCGAAATAAATATATTTTGATTATCTGTAAAAGAATTTTTTTTACCAAAATATAAACCATTATCAATATTTATGATATTATTGTCCGAGTTGAACCTCCAACCCTCATTGTCTAGTTCAATTAATATTGATTTATTATTTTGAGTTTTCATTACTTTGACATTGGGCTCTAAATGAAANCGTATTTCAAATTTTAGATTTTTAACTTTATTTTTGAAAGTTAAATTATCATAACCAACAAATTTCATCTGATCGGGATAAAATTCTATTTCTCTATTATGAATAGCTCCATACTCTTTTAAATAACCATCGTGTGAAGCAGAAACTTTCCAATAATTTTTTTCAAAAATAATATTTTTCCTAATAATTTTAACTCCTTGTAAAATTTTAGAACCTGATTGGGAATTTTTGGTAAATTTACATGATGATCTATCATCTAATATTAAGGTATTATGAATTGCAGAGGATTTTGATAATTCATTAAATTTATGTTTGAAATTTTGAAAATATCCTGAATTACAAATTAATTTTTTATTATTAGAAAAAATTTCAAATGATAATGATCCTGATTGATAATTATCAGAAAATTTTTTTTCTGGACTAGAGCCAACATCCATTATTAGAGAAATTTTTTTATTGTTTAGGATTGTATAACCACCAGATTCATTTTCTTGATTTTTAAAGTTATAACCCAATCTTTTTAGATAATTATCAAGTTCAGAATTATCAGACTCATGATTACCATTGAAGAGAATATTTTTTTTACAATTTTGTGAAATAAAAATATATGCCTTGCCAAGATAATAAATGGTTTCATCAATATATTCTGGAATTTCATTTTGAGATTCTTTAAGCCATTCTCGTATAAGAACAAAGTATTTTAAATAAAAATTTAACTGCCTAATATTTCTTGATTTAGGAAATCCATCATTATCAAAAGAAAACTTTATTATTTTCTTTAATAAAGAAAATCCATAATTTAAATAACCATCTTTATCACGATAAGATAGGCCAACTAAAATTATTGCAGCACAGCAAATCATTTTATCATCAACCCATTCAGAATTTTTTATCTCATTTATTATATGGTTAATTTGTTTTTTTATAACTCCGTTAAATTTGTTTTTATATGCAGCGTCGCTATCTTCGTAAGTAAGTTTTGAATTAGAAATCCAAGCAATAATTCTTTTTGCACTTATATCTATTTGCCAATTTTCATTATTGTATCTATTATTCTTTTCAATCCATTGTAAAATTATATTTTGAGTATCTTTTTTTGAGGATTTTAAATCTAAACTAAACAACCAAAAAAAACTGTTAAGACTGTTATTTTCTTTTTTTTTTAATTCTTTGTTGTTCCAGATTTTATTAATATAATAATTTTCTATATTAATTTTTTTTTTTTTATACTTTACTATACAATCTAATAAACTTGGACTTGGCTTATATTCTAATGAACTATCATTATATAAAGATATTTTTTTATTATATATATTCGAATTTAAATATAACGAACGAGTTTTTTTTTTAAAAAACAAATAAAAATTTTTAAAAAACATTATTCTAAATTGACTTTAAAAGATTAATATTTTTTTCTATATTTCCTTGATTGTTTTTAAATATTGTTGTTCCTGATACCAATATATTAGCTCCAGCCTCTATAGCTAATTTATAATTATCAAAATTTATTCCTCCATCTATTTCGATATCAAAATTGATTTTTTTCTGAATTTCTATTTTTCTCAGTTCTTTTATTTTATCTAATACTTGAGGCATAAATTTTTGACCTCCAAAACCAGGATTTACACTCATAATTAAAATTAAATCTATTTCATTTAAAAAGTTTTTTATTAAATTTATTTTTGACTCTGGGTTAAGTGATACACCAACTTTCTTTTTAAGTTTTTTAATGAGTTTAATAGACTCTTCTAAATTTTCAGTTGCTTCAGGGTGAATAGTAATAATATCAGCTCCAGCTTCNGCATAATCTTTAATATATTTATGAACAGGCGAAATCATCAAGTGTACATCGAAAGGTAATTTTGTATGTTTTCTGAGATCTTTTATAATTGGAGGCCCTATAGTTAAATTTGGAACAAAGTGGCCATCCATTACATCCACATGAATCATGTCCGCACCTCCTTCTTCTAATCTTTTTATTTCATTTCCTAATTGGCTAAAATCAGCAGATAAAATTGAAGGTGAAATTTGTATTTTTTTCATTGATTACTAGAATAGTAGTATCAATTTTACTTTTTAATTTGAATTATTTTTTACCGAAAATTTGATAAATTTCTCTGGCAATTTCACTTTCTAAAGGAAAAGATAGCATTCCCATAACAGAATATCCCAATAGATATGGCATTAGGTAAAATCTGAACATATAAAAAAACCAAGCCACGTATAGCGGAATTATAGGTTTTATTATAAATGATGGAGTTAAGGGTTTAAATAAGTTTATTAGAGGATCAGTTAGTTTGACAAATACTTTCATGAAAAAAAAACCAGAGTCCTCTCTTTGAAAAATATTCATTGCCACTCTTCCAATTAATGTCCACATTATGACGCCTAAAATGTAATCTATCAAATAAACTAAAGGATGAAAGTTTGCAGACATAAGAAAGTAATTAGATTGAATATTAAAAGGGGCGAAATATATCGCCCCTTAAAATTAAGATTTGTTAGTGTTGTTTTCCAAGTACTGTTTTACCACTTGGAATACGAACTTCGTCTACCATTCTCTGAGTAGCTGCATCTGGCGCTTTAGTAATTAAACTTACTATTACCATTGAAACTAAACTCACTANTGATCCAACAATACCGAATGTTAGTTGTGTAACACCCCAGAATCCTGCTCCACCAGTACGTACCCAAACTAGATACGCTGTTCCTGTAGCTAGACCTAGAAGCATTCCTGCAACAGCACCTTGTGCATTAGCTCTTTTCCACCATACACCAAGTACAAGTGGGAAGAACAATCCTGACATTGCAAAGTCAAAAGCCCAGATAACTGAACCTAAGATACCTTGAATTTCAAGAGCTGCAATAGTTGCTCCAGCAAAACCAATTATTACAAGTAATACCCTTGCAACAANNAGTCNTTTTGCAGTTTCTGCTTTNGGATCAATGATCTTGTAGTACAAGTCATGAGATAAAGCATTTGCAATCGCTAAAACTAAACCATCAGCAGTAGACATGGCAGCAGCCATACCTCCAGCAGCAACTAATCCTGAAATTACATAAGGCAATCCAGCAATCTCTGGAGTTGCTAAAACAACCGCTTTACCAGCCATGAAAAACTCATTTAATTGAAGANTTCCATCACCGTTAAAGTCATTTATGTACATCAAGTTGGCTTGATTCCAGTTTTGGTACCAGTCTATAGCTTGAACGTCAGCTATTGATTTTCCAATAATTCCTGTTGCCAGGTTTGGATCCATCAAAGATAGTTTCGATAGTGTAGCTAACATTGGCGCAGAAGAGTATAGTAGGAATATGAAGAATAATGACCATCCTACAGATCTTCTAGCTGATTTTACACTTGGAGTAGTAAAGTATCTCATCATAACGTGAGGTAATGAAGCTGTACCAGCCATCATACAAACTGCTAATGAAATAAATTTCCAAGGTGTAGTGTTAACTTCAGCATGAGCTTTTGTAATTCCAGCTAAACCTTTTGGTACTGATTTTAAATCAGCTGCTGAGTTTTTTACAAAACCAAACTGTCCTTCTAGTTCACCAATTCGAGCAACTTCATCTGCCAACATTAAATGAGGGAAGAATCCAGCACCCATTTTATTACTGATCCAGAACACAGGAAGTAAGTACGCTATGATTAACACGATATATTGTGCAACCTGCGTCCACGTAACTGCTCTCATTCCACCAAGCATAGAACAAAGTAAAATACTTGCTAAACCAACGTATACTGCTATTCCAAAAGGAATATCTAATGCTACTGAAGCAATTGTTCCAGTTGCATTAATTTGTGCAGTCACGTAAGTGAATGATGCTACAGTTAAGACTAAAACAGCAGATAATCTTGCTAAGTTACCTCCATATCTAGTACCTATAAAATCTGGAACTGTATAACAGCCAAATTTTCTTAAATAAGGTGCTAGTAACGAAGCAACTAAAACATATCCACCAGTCCATCCAACTAATAATGCCATATAACCATAGCCTTTGAAGTAAATACCACCTGCCATTGCAACGAATGATGCACCAGACATCCAGTCTGCCGCAGTAGCCATTCCGTTAAATACAGTTGGAACTTGTCTTCCTGCTACGTAATAAGCATCTACTTGAAGTGTACGTGATAAATAACCAATTATCGCATAGATAGCAACTGTGAATGCAACAAAACAAATACCGATTGTTTTTGCCGTCATTCCTGCTTGTTCTGCTATTGCCATTAAGATTATGAATACAAGGAAACCCCCTGTATATATTCCATAAACTTTCGGCAAATTATCTATAAATTTACCTTTAATCATTAGTCATCCTCTCTTTCAGTAAAGCCAAACTCTTCGTCTATCTTTTCTTGTCTTCCCGCAAACCAAAAAATTAGTATTACGAAGATTCCAAGAGACCCTTGGCACGTCATATAATATGACAATGGGTATCCAAAAGGTTTAAAGCTAGACGCTTCCATTTCAGCCCCGAAGAAAAAGATGCCTATTGAGAATACAAACCAGATTGCTAAAGTAACAAATAGCAATGACCTAGTTTTTTCCCAGTGTTGTTCTTGTTTTGACATTTTTTACTCTCCCTATAGGTTAAAAACCGAAACCATACCCATAATCAGATAGATTGGAACCCCTAAAAAGTCTCGATATGGGGCCATTTTTGTAATATAAATCAACNAGGAGTAGATAAATGGCCTTAAAATATAGATTTAATTTAAAAGACATAAATTTGGAAGATTTTAAGATTTATCTACTAGCTTTGTTCAAAGCAATACTACCAAAGAAGAAAATAAAAAACATTGAGGATCTAACCTCTTTTATTCAAAAAAAATCTGCCTGGGTATCTCAAGTAACTCTTTATAATTATCTAAAGACAAGAATGGGAACTAAGTGGGTTCTTCATTTTGACGATGAAAAATTTTTATCATCAATCAATACTGCCAAATGGAATATTTATTCTATAGCCCTTCAAGATCTCATCTTTTATACATTGTCTTATTCAAAAGTTTTTTTTCAAAACGATGAAACAAATAAAGCAGCAGATATTTATGAGAAAATTTTGAATAAAGAAATTGAAAATGGAATGCCAGAGGAAATTATTTCAAATGCAAAAAAAAAATTTTATGAAAGATTAGAAAAAATTAATTGGGAAACGTACTATAATTCATGGCCATTCAATGAAAGTGCCCTAGCTTTATACGAGTGGGCACCAATAGCTGAAGAATTGAAAACTTTAGATAGAAAAATAGTTTTAAATTCTATGATTTTGAAATGGGATAATATTAAAGATGAGTTTTCTAAATTAATAAGTTTTTAAATATTTTTTCTATTATCAACTAAACTTTGAACTACACTTGGATCAGCTAAAGTTGTAGTATCTCCTAATTGTTCATGTTCATTAGCAGCAATCTTTCTNAAAATTCTTCTCATAATTTTTCCAGATCTTGTNTTNGGNANNCCNGGNGNAAANTGAATTANATCTGGAGTAGCTA
>NHFH02000005.1:38208-51112 GCA_002170275.2 Candidatus Pelagibacter sp. TMED106
CCTATTTGTTTTCNNACCCATAANTTTAAGATCTCTNTCTAANTCNCNTGNAGNTTNTTCNCCNNCATTTAAAGTAACATAACAATATAAACCATTACCTTTAATATCATGTGGATATCCAACTACTGCAGCTTCAGCTACTTTAGGGTGAGCAACAAAAGCACTTTCAATTTCAGCAGTTCCCAAATTATGTCCAGATACAATTATTACATCATCAACACGTCCTGTAATCCAATAGTACCCATCTTTGTCCCTTCTAGCACCATCACCTGTAAAATATTTTCCATCAAACTGAGAAAAATAAGTATCAATAAATCTTTGGTGATCTCCGAACACAGTTCTCATTTGTCCTGGCCAAGATTGAGAAATGCAAAGTCTACCTTCTCCAGCACCTTTAATTTCTTTACCATTTTTATCAAGTATTGCTGGTTTAATTCCATAAAATGGTTTTGTTGCTGACCCAGGTTTTAAATTAATAGCACCTGTTTGTGGGCTGATTAATATTCCTCCTGTTTCAGTTTGCCACCAGGTATCAACAATAGGACATTTAGAGTTTCCAACAGTATTATAGTACCACATCCAAGCTTCTGGATTAATTGGTTCACCAACCGTTCCTAATAATTTCAATGATCTTCTAGAAGTTTTTTTGACTGGTTGGACTCCTTCTCTCATTAAAGCTCTTATAGCAGTAGGAGCTGTATAAAATATGTTAACTTTATACTTATCAACTATTTGCCACCACCTAGAACTATCAGGATAAGTTGGAACACCCTCAAACATAATTGTTGTTGCTCCATTAGCTAAAGGACCATAAATTATATAACTATGACCCGTTACCCATCCTATGTCTGCAGTACACCAGTAAATGTCTTTAGGTTTATAATTGAAAATATATTGATGTGTCATTGAAGCATAAACCATGTAGCCACCTGTAGTGTGTAAAACTCCTTTAGGTTTTCCAGTAGATCCTGAGGTATAAAGAATAAATAAAGGATCCTCTGCATTCATTTCTTCAGGGTCACATTTGTTTGACACATCTTTAATTAATTCATCATACCAAACATCTCTATCATTAACCCAGTTAACATAATTTCCAGTTCTTTTAACAACAATACATTTTTTAACATTTGGACATTTCATTAAAGCTTCATCAGTAATATCTTTAAGTGGAATATTTTTTCCTCCTCTAATACCCTCATCAGCAGTAATAATATACTCAGACTTACAGTCGTTAACTCTTCCCGAAATAGAGTCAGCAGAAAAACCACCAAAAATTATTGAGTGTATAGCTCCAATTCGTGCACAAGCTAACATGGTAATTGCTAATTCAGGAATCATTGTAAGGTAAATAGTAACTCTATCTCCTTTTTTAATTCCTAATTTTTTTAGTCCATTAGCAGCCAAAGAAACTTCTTGATGTAATTGTTTATAAGATATTTTTTTTGTATCTTTAGGATCATCTCCAACCCAAATTATTGCTGTTTTATCTTTTTTATCTTTTAAATGTCTATCAATACAGTTGGCACTGGCATTTAATGTACCATCCTCATACCATTTAATTTTTACATCTGAACTACTATACTTAACATTTTTTACTTTTTTATAAGGTTTGATCCAAGTTATTCTTTTTCCTTCTTTTTTCCAAAATTCATTGTTATTTTTTATGGAGTCAGAATATTTTTTTTGATATTGAGTTTTATTTATAAGCCCGCTTTTTACCCATTCAGGTTTAGTTTTAAAAATTAATTCTTTTTCTGAGTTGTTTTCTGGATTTTTTCTATTTTTTTTTGATTTTCTTCTTAAAATTTTTTTTCTAGATTTAGATTTTCTTTTGATTCTTTTTTTGGTTCTAGATTTCCTAAAAATCTTTTTTTTGATTTTAGTTCTTTTTTTAATTTTAGATTTTTTTCTTCTTTTTTTTTTCATCAAATTATCTTAAATATTACCCATCTTATTTATAATTTTCCAGCTTTTAGAATCTATTGGCATAACTGATAATCTACTTTGTTTTATA
Organism: Candidatus Pelagibacter sp. TMED106; assembly: GCA_002170275.2. Lineage (GTDB taxonomy): Bacteria > Pseudomonadota > Alphaproteobacteria > Pelagibacterales > Pelagibacteraceae > Pelagibacter. The sequence continues at coordinate 40,223 of NHFH02000005.1, forward strand.
AGAGACAAGTGTTTTAAGGCACCATTTTTCTTAATATCTTCAAGAGTGATGCTCTTTTTTAGCTTTTTTTTAAATTTTACAATTATAGCTACAAATTTTTTATTCTTATCTGTTTTATCTAAAAAAGATTCTTTTGTTACCTCAACGATACCAACAATTTCTTTTCCAATATTTGAGTGGTAAAAAAAACAAAGATCTCCTTTTTTCATACTTTTTAAATTATTTGATGCCTGGTAATTTCTAACTCCATCCCATGTAGCTCCTTTAGACCCAGCTTTTTTCTGTTGATCGATTGACCACACATTTGGTTCAGATTTTAGTAACCAATATTGCATCTAATTGTTTCTCCAGTGTTTACTTATTTTGAGTTTTGAAAATAATTTTCTATTATCTTTTTTGTTTTACTTAACTTGCAGTCATTATGTGCTGTATTATGTCCCTTGCCACATTTATAACCTACTAGGTCTACAGTGTCAGGATATTTTTCTTTTAAAAAATTTAGTTCTTCAGGTCGATTAAATGCATCATCTTCATAAGCAAATATTAGTGCCTTTACAGCTTTTACCTCAGTCATCTTTTTAACCTGTCTAGGACGTTCTACTTTTCTCCAATGAGGGTATTTATTTGTTTCACTTCTTCGTCCAGCAAATGCAGGTGCAAAAACTATTGCTGAATTGAATTTTTTTTCCACTTCATCCATCATCATAAGGGATGTCCATCCACCTGCTGAAAAGCCTGTTAAAAAAATATTTTGTGGATTAACACCTTTTTCAATTAATTGATCTAAAATTTTATTAATTTCCTTTTTTCTTTTGTAAATATAAGAGCCCGTCGTTCCGCCATCAATTGCTGTAGAGCATAAGTAATAGAAATATGTATTTTCAGCTTTTGTCAAAATTTTTAAAGATTTTGGAATTTGATTATAAGATTTAGTACAATTTTCCTTTTTTTGAGGACGAGTGGTTCCATGTGAATATATAATTATTGTTAAATCACTACCATTGTCTAAATTTATTTTGGGGGTTTCACTTTTGTATTTTTGAGAAATTGGTTCTAAATTATTTGTGTTAGGTGAACCAAACAATATAAAACCAGAAAAGTTTTTATTCCCTGCATAAGCATTTAAGCATAAAAATAAGCTCCATAGAAAAATTAATAAAAATTTCATATTCATTCTTTTAACATAAAAAATTAGATCGTACTATGCGATGTGATATATATTTATAATATTTAATTGGCGTCAGTCAATACTCTTTGACAAGAAAGATAATGAAATCAGTAGTGTGGGTCGGTAGGGGTAGGTGTGTGAATACGAATGATTTTTTTCATTAACCAGTACTTCATCAAATTCAAAAGATTATTCTTCTAGGATGCGCCGGATACTTTTTTTTTTGTTTTTTAATTTTATTTTTTTTATTCAATTTTAAATTTAAAAAAATCTTTTCATAAAAATAAATTTTATATTTATAATAAAGTTCTCTATTAATTTCCTTTACTGTTTTATTTTGTCTTTTTATCCTTTTTAAAAAAACTATATCACCAGTATCAACCCCTTTATTTAATTTTATCATACTTATTCCTAATAATTTTTTACCATCCATAAATGCCCATTCATTTGCATCATGACCTCGATATCTTGGCAAAATTCCTTCATGAGTGCTATAAACTCCTTTCTTAAAACAATTTAATATTTTTTGATTAATTATTGTGTCTGCAATAAATCCTAAGGCTGCACTTATGTTATGTTTTTTTATTATTCCAACTATCTTAGGTGAGTTTAAAGAATTAGTCTTTACTAAAGGTATTTTCAATAATCTGCACTGGTACTCTAGGGAGTCAATTGAAGCTGGACCCTCATCTTCTTTACTGTTAGATATTTTTTTAAGAGGTGAATAAATTACTAAATCAAACTTAAAATTATATTTTCCAATTAAATACATTAATATTAATGTTTGTATGGGCCTTTGTGTAAGACATGCTATTTTAGTCATAAACAACTCTATTTGTTGAATGTTACCTAAAATTATCCTTAAAATGTAACTGTTTTGTAACATAGCTGGTATGTGTTATTTTAATAAAATTATCATAATCACAAAATTACAAAGGTGTCAAAACAATCCAATTCATAGATTTTGGTCTTCCTTCTCCCATTAATAACCATTTGTCATCATCACTTAATTCATTTAAAATATCAAAATTAAATGGATTTCTTGATGAGTTGTGAACTAAAGAAACTTTGAAATTTTTTTTAATTAAATTATAAAAATTATTTCTTTTATTTTTGTTATCATAAAAGAAATGATCTTCTATTATAAAAAAACTTTTTTTAAATTTTATAATATTAGTTTCATCAAATAATTCATATTCATCACCCTCGATATCAATTAAAAAAAGAGTTTTATTTAAGTTTTCTTCTTTTAGATATTGATCTAAAGTTTTAAAATTTGCTTTTTCACAAAAAATTTTTAAATTTTTTTCCAAATTGTTTTGTTTTCTATTGTCAAGTAAATGATCATAAGATTTTTTATTAATTTCAAAAGCATACCCAAATTTAAAAGTATCATTCTTTAGAGATCCTAAAGCATGAAAACCGTCTGCAGCACCAAAGCATACTATATTGAGTAAGTTATTTTCTTTACTTAATTTATTTATTTCTATCTGAATTTGCTCCTCATAAACTCCTAATAATCTGCTTGAATGACCACCATATTTGTATTGATGAGAGTGACAGCCTAAGTAACAATTTTTGTAGAGTCCAGACATTACTTTTTTTTCACTTAAATTGATTATTTTTTCATCTAGAAAATATTTTTTCTTTTCAATGGTAGATCGATATTTAAGTTTAAAACCTAAATTAGTTAAAACTCTATAATAAAAGGCATCTATTCCTTCATTCTTAATTAATTTTGGAATAGAGATTATTTTTTTTAGGAGTCTTTTCATTAGTAAATTATTTTAATTAGTTTTTACTTTTTTTAAAATACCTAAACTAGGAGTATCTTCAAAGAAAATATAATATAAATCATTTTTTTTGTCGTAATCTATATCTCTTATTCTTTCATTAAATTGTAATTGATCTTTATATTCTAATTTTTTGTTATCAATATTAAAAGAATACTCTAAAATTTTCTTTGCTCTAAGACTAGATATGAACACTCCAGACTCAATGTAGTAATCTTTTATTATTTGACTAATACCCAGACCTAATAAGCTTGTACTATTTGTTTTAACGTTTAATTCAGTTAATCTTTTAGCTGTAAAAACCTCTACAGGTTCTATAAAGCCATAGTCACTATGAGATTTATGAAGTGGGGCAAATTTTTTTGTTTTTTTATTTTTTGAAACGTCAGGGTAATGATTTCCATAAGATGAAATTGGCCAACCAAAATTTAATTCTTTTCCAAAATCTTTTGTGTTTATTAAATTTATTTCATCTCCACCTGAAGGACCATGTTCTGTAGAAAAAATAAAGTTTTCATCGAATACTAATAAACCTTGGGGATTTCTATGGCCTTTGCTTAGAATTTTTGAATTTTTATTATCTAAATCAATAGTAATTATTTTTCCAAATTTACTTTGACTATTTTGAGGAAGTTCCCAATTGTTGTAATCACCAATCGTCAAGATTAAATTATTTTTAAAAACTTCGAGTCGGCCTCCTGCTTGATATCCACCCATATATTTTTTGCCTGAAAAATCATTTTCTTTTTTTTTTCCAACACATTCCTCAAAACTATAAAATTCTTCAAAATTTAAATTATCTGAAATTTGGGATTTTAAAATTGCAATACTATAACAATTATCTTTATTTTCTTTAGTATAACTTAAATAAATATTTTGATCATGATACAAAGCATCTTTTATACCTATCCATTTTAATTTATGATCCTTAATAAAATTATCAATATTACTTAAAACTTCTTTAAAATTTAATATATTTGAATTGTTTATTTCTTGAATGTTTAATTTTAAAATTTTTCCAGACCAAAAAAATATAAATAATTCATCATTTATCATAGACAAATAGCCCTGAAGTTTATTTTTGTATGGATCTTTTAAATCGTAGTAAGGTAGAGATATTTTTTTTAAATTATAGTTTTCTTTTTTTTCTGAAAGGATTTCTTCATCAAAAATTAACTTAGAAGAGTCCAGTTTATTCTGCAGAGCATTAATTATTAAAGATTGTTCAAATGTCTTGCTTTTTAATTGACTTATGTCTCTTTCAATAATTGAATTTTTTTTTTTTAAATTTGGAATAACAAATACAGTTTCTTTCAAAATGTTCTTAAACTTTTGTGGAGTATTATCTCTAACAAATTTTGCGAAACCTTGGTGTTCTGCATTTATAATATTTGATACAAAATAATATCCTACGAATAGTATAAAAATTACTATTATTGTTATTCTTTTTTTATTTAAATTCATATTGTTATTAATATCTTAAATTTTTTAAAAGAAACAATAATAAATGTTAACTTTATAATTAGTATTAGTTATTTTAATATTACTCCAGCACCTTTTAGGAAAGCCGCATCTTTATCTAATGGCCAACGTGGTTTTACTGGATAATCTAAATTGTCGAATTTTTTTATTTTAGATTTTTCTAAACCAACAAGAGCAATCATTGCGGCATTATCACCGCATAGATTTATAGGTGGAAAGATAGGTATAAAATCTTCTTCTTTGCAAAGATTAATTAAAACTTCTCTAATTTTTTTATTTGCAGCAACACCTCCAGCAATTACAAATGTATGTTCTTTTTTATTATACTTATTCCTGAATTCTTTAATAGCTATCTTGCTTTTTTTTAATAAAATTTCTTCTATAGTTTTTTGAAAGGAAGCAGCAAGATCAAACTTTTCTTGATCAGTTTTAATTTCTTTACTAATCTTAAGTACAGCAGTTTTTAATCCTGCAAAAGACAAATTGCATCCACCTTTATTTAAAATTGGTTTTGGAAGATTATATTTATTAGGATCACCTTTTTTTGCATATTCTTCAATTTTTGGTCCTCCAGGAAATTCAATACCAATTAATTTTGCAGTTTTATCAAATGCCTCACCTACAGCATCATCTATAGTGGTACCTAGCCTTTTATATACTCCTAGCTCTTGAACATCTAAAAATTGTGTATGACCTCCAGAAATTAAAAGTAAAAGATATGGATAATTTAATTTTGAGTTTAATCTTGGACTTAAGGCATGCCCTTCTAAATGATTAACTGCTATCAAAGGTTTATTTAAGGATAACGCTAAAGCTTTTGCGAAACTAAGACCTACTGATAAGCAAACAACAAGACCTGGACCTGCAGTTGCTGCTATCGCATCTACATCTTCTAATTTAACTTTACTTTTTTCAATTGCTTTTTGTGTGATCAAATCAATTTTTTCTATATGAGCTCTAGCGGCTAGTTCAGGAACTACTCCACCAAAATCTTTATGAACATCTACTTGACTAGAAACGATATTTGATAAAATTATGGGATTACCATGTTCATTTTCTGTGATTATAGACGCTGCTGTTTCATCACAGCTTGATTCAATTCCCAAAATTATAGGTTTTTTCTTCATAAAATAAGTTTTTATTAATAATACAATCTTATTATAAGTTATGAATTATAAAGTATTAAATGAAAAACAAAATTATTATTGGATCTAGAGGAAGTAAACTAGCGCTTATTTATGCAAATAAAGCAAAAGAAGAGTTAATAAAAAATTCTCAAATACAAAATATTGAGATCAAAAGTATAAAAACAGCTGGCGATACAATTAAGAACGTAAGATTATCAGATAGTGGTGGAAAAGGAATGTTTTGTAAAACTATTGAGCGAGAATTACTTGATGAGAAGATTGATATTGCGGTTCATGCTCTTAAAGACATGCCAACAAGTGAAACAGAAGGATTGGTGACTAATTGTTTTTTAGAGAGAAATAATCCTAGAGAAATATTAATCAGCAATGGAAACAAATGTATTAAAGATTTAAAAGTCGGCGCAGTTGTAGGAACCTCATCTTTTAGAAGAGAATTTCAATTAAAAAATTTAAGAAAAGATCTTAACTGTAAATTAATTAGAGGAAATGTAGATACGCGTATGAAAAAATTAAATGATAATTTATATGATGCAATTATTTTATCTTATGCAGGAATAAAATTACTAGGTTTAAAAAATAAAGTTTCTCAGATTTTTCCAGTTTCCGAAATTATTCCAAGTGCAGGTCAAGGAACTATTGCTTTGCAATGTAGAAAAGATGATGAAAAATCAATTAGTCTTTTAGAAAAAATTAATCATCAACCCACAAACATTTGTGTCACAGCAGAAAGGGACGTTTTAAAAATTTTAGAAGGAGATTGTGAAACTGCCGTAGGTATATTTGCAAAAATAAGGGACGAAAACATATGTCTCGAAGCAGAGCTTTATTCATTAAATGGTAAGCAAAGATTTTATTCTAAATTATCAAAAAGTTTGAATTTGGCTGGTGAGATAGGTATTGAAGTAGGTAAAATATTAAAAAAAAAATCTAATAGTTCATATAAAAGATAGTATGCATATTTTGTTAACGAGACCTTTGGAAGACTGCAAGGAAATGATAATAAAGTTTCAATCTCTTGGTCATGTTGTTTCTCATTTACCTTTAATACGTATAGAAAGCTTAAAACATGATGTACTAAATTATTCTGATTTCAAAGGAATTATTTTTAGTAGTGCTAATGCAATAAAGTTTTTAGATATTAAAAATTTGGATAAAAAAATAAATTGTTTTTGTGTTGGAAATGTTACAGAAAAAAAAGCAAGAAAAGTTGGTTTTCAAAAAACATATTCTGCTGAAGGAAATGTAAATAATTTAAAAGAACTGATTTTACAAAATTTTAACTATAAAGAGGGAAAGTTACTTTATGTAAGTGGTGAACTTATTACCGGTGATTTAGATCAAGAACTAGTTAATGAGGGTTATAAAATTAAACGAATTATTAACTACAGAGCGAGTCCTATTACTCAATTTAATCAAAATTTTATATCTAAATTAAAATTAAATATGCCTGAAATTGTTTATATTTATTCTCAAAATAGTGCCCTTAGTTTCTTGAATATATTGAAGAATTATCAATTAGAATCCTTATGGATGAATACTAATTTGATGTGTATTAGTGAAAAAACTTCTTCAATTTTGAACGAAATTAAATGGAAAAAAATTTTTCTTTTTAACCCTGGCGAGGAAGAATATTTGCTATATAAAATTTAATTATGGAATTATTTAATAATTTTAGTGATCTATTTTTATCTGTGTGGGAAAAAGGTATTCTTGGGGTAGATATCTTTCAAATATTAATAGGAATAGGAATATTTCTAATTTTTTTAGTATTTAGAGGAATAATTAGCAAACTTATTATTAAGAGACTACAAAGTGTTGCAAAAAGAACCACTAATAAACTTGATGATACCTTTGTTAGTGCAATGGAGGGACCCGCAAGATTCTTACCAATTGTTTTAGGTTTTTTTATTGCAAGTTATTATATGTCGTTTTCAGAAGAAAGTAGAGAAATTGTTGATACAATAAATAGAACTTTAATTACAATTTTTATTTTTTGGGTTATCCATCAAATCATTGAACCGATCTCATATATTTTAAGTGGTCTTGACAAAGTATTAACACGTGAACTTATAGGTTGGATTATAAAGTCTTTAAAAATTTTAATTTTTATTTTAGGATTAGCTGCAGTACTTGAGCTTTGGGGAATCAAAATTGGTCCAATTATTGCTGGATTAGGATTATTTGGTGTAGCTGTTGCCTTAGGTGCACAAGATTTATTTAAAAATTTAATATCAGGAATTTTAGTTTTAGTTGAAAAAAGATTTAAGATTGGAGATTGGATTCTTGTTGAAGGAATTATTGAGGGTATAGTTGAAAAAATTGGTTTTAGATCAACAACTATTAGAAAATTTGATAAATCTTTGGCTATAATTCCTAATTTTCAGTTTGCAGAAAATGCAGTCATCAATGTTAGCGAAACATCTAACTGGTTAATTAGTTGGATTATTACTCTTCAATACGACACAACCGTAGATCAATTAAAAACTATAAGAAATGAAATTGAAGAATATATAAGCAAAGGTAAAGATTTTAATCCTACTGTTGGTATAGCGGTTAGAGTTGATAAATTTTCTGATAGTTCGATAGACATGTATGTAAGATGTTTTACTAAGACTGATAGTTGGAATGAATGGCTAGCAGTAAAAGAAAATTTAGCTATTGCAATAAAACAAATAGTTGAAAAGAATAAAGCTTCATTTGCCTTCCCAAGCCAATCAATTTATGTTGAAAAAAAATGATAGCTATCTTTTATTTGGTACTTCAAATATTAAAGCTTTATTCTTATGTTGTTATTGCAAATGTAGTTATTAGTTGGCTTGTAGCTTTTAATGTTTTAAATACTCAAAATAGATTTGTTTATTCGATTTTAGAAATGACATATCGATTAACAGATCCAATTCTTAATAAAATAAGAAGTTTTCTTCCTAATTTAGGGTCATTAGACATTTCTNCGATAATATTACTTTTGTTGATTTGGTTTATAGAAATGTGTATGAAGCTTTACATAGCACCTATAATTTTTTGAAAATACCTTATGATTTTAATAGATGGAAAAAAAGAAGCCGAAGAACTTAGAAAAAAATTAAAAGACGAAGTTTCAGCTTTAAAACTAAAATATAAAAAAGTTCCAGGTCTTACAGTAATATTAATTGGCGAAATGACACCAAGTCAAATTTATGTTCGTAATAAAGAAAAATCAGCAAACGAAATAGGTTTAAAATCTGAAGTTATAAAATATCCTGAGAGCGTAGAAGAAAAAATAGTTTTAGATAAAATTAAAGAATTAAACAACGATGATACTGTTTCAGGAATTTTAGTTCAATTACCACTACCAAAACATATAGATAAACAAAAAGTTATTGAAACTATTTCACCAAACAAGGATGTCGACGGACTTCACCCAATAAATGTTGGAAATCTTTCTTCAGGATATCAAGGTTCAATTCCATGTACTCCATTAGGATGTTATTTATTAATAAAAAAGATTGAATCTAATTTAACTGGAAAAAAAGCTGTTATGATTGGAAGGTCGAACTTAAATGGAAAAGCAATGGCTCAGCTTCTTCTTCAAGAAGATTGCACTGTAACTATTACCCATTCGAAAACTAAAAATTTAAAAGAAGAATGTTTGGTAGCAGATATAATTGTTGCCGCTGTAGGAATAAAGGAACTTGTAAGGGGTGATTGGGTAAAAAAAGATGCAATAGTAATTGATGTTGGAATTAACAAAACAGAAAAAGGCATTGTGGGAGATGTTGCATTTAATGAAGTTTCAAAAGTAGCGAAAGCTTTAACACCTGTTCCAGGTGGAGTTGGACCAATGACAATAGCCTGTTTGTTAAAAAATACTATAGAGTGTTTTAAAAGATTTCAAAATTAATTAGTTAAGATAATTTTGATCTTCCACCATCTACAGCGATTATCTGACCTGTAATCCAAGAACTTTCTTCTGTAATTAAAAATTTTGCTAATGACGCAGAGTCTTTACCTTCACCCAATCTTTTTAGGGGATGAGCTTTTGCTATACCTTCCGCAAGAGCAGAATTTTTTAACATTGGTTGAGCAATTTTAGATTTTGTTAAGCTNGGTGCTATACAATTAACTCTTATATGTGGTGCGAATTCAGCTGCAAGAGATACTGTTAGTCCTTCTACAGCAGCCTTTGCTGAAGCGATTATTGAATGGTTAGTAAATCCTCTTTGAGCAGCGACTGTTGAGAAAAGAACAACTGAACCTTTATTTTTTTTTAAGCTTTCTTGAAAACCCTTTATAACTTCTACTGCCGAGTAAAGATTTAATTTCATACATTTATTGAAGTCTTCCTCAGTTACCATTCTTATTGGTTTTAGATCTATTGAACCCACACAGTATGCAATACCAATTACTTCATTTATTTCAGTTTTAATTTTTTCTATAAACCCATNTTCTAAAACATCAGCAACAGTATAAGTAAAGCCTAGTTTATCAGATATAGCTTTAACGTCGGTTTCATTTCTTGCTACAAGATGAACATTCTTCATACCTGAANTATTTAATTGTTCAGCTAAACTTGAACCAATTGACCCTGTGGCACCAAATATTATAAACTTTCCTGACATAAATAATTTTTAAGTTATAGTTAAATTATGAAGTTATTTTTTATACTTGGAAATCAATTATTTCCAGCAAATTACTTAAGCCGCTTCAAAAATGATCACCTATTTTTTATGGCAGAAGACTTGGGTTTATGCACTTATGAAAGGCACCATAAACAAAAAATACTGTTATTTTTGTCCTCTATGCGTTCTTATGCAGATAATCTAAAAAAAAATAAATTTAAATTAGAGTATATAAAGATTGAAGATAAACAATTTAAAGATGATTATTTAAAGAAATTAAAAAAAATAATTATTAAAAAAAAAATAAAAAAGATCTCTAGCTTTGAAATTGAGGATAAATTTTTTGAAAGAAAGATTTCCCAATTTTTAAAAAAGGAAAAGATTGAATGGAATACTATTCAAACACCAATGTTTTTAAATTCAAGAAATGAATTTAAAAATTATTTANCAAAATCCAAAAAGCCTTTTATGGCTACATTTTATAAAGAGATACGTAAAAANTCAGGAATATTGATGGGGGCTGATGGAAATCCNATTGGAGGAAAGTGGAGCTTTGATGAGGATAATNGAAATAAATTACCAAAANATATTTCAATACCAAAATTTCCTAAAATTAANGANACTANTCATACAAAAAAACTAAAGCCTATTGTTGGAAAGTTATTTAAAGATCATCCAGGTAACACAGAGAACTTTTGGTT
>NHFH02000017.1 GCA_002170275.2 Candidatus Pelagibacter sp. TMED106
CTTTCGTACGAGATGGTTCCGACGTAACGGACCAATTTACAAATGCTAACGAAAGTTACGCACTTGCTGCTTAATTAACTTTGTTAATTAAGTTACGGGGTTTGGGGCACCTGGCAACAGAACGCCCCTTACAAATTTACAAATTTATTTAATTAATGGTACTAGTTTGATTTATGCAACCTGATAGGTCGTAGCTAGGTCGTAATAATTTAAGATTTTTCTAACTTACATTTCTCTTTTTGTGATTGTGGGCTTCCATTCCACTTGAACTTTGATGATCTAGTAAGTTTTTTAAAATCCGTTATTGAAACAGAGTCAGTTCCTATTCCTTGTTTTAAAACTGACTTTGCTGTTTTACAGGTTACAACGTACTCTGAAACTATTAACTCAACACCCTCTATTGATTTGAGAAAGTGTTTATTGCTATCATTTACTTCTGATGGGCAAAATTTGTGAAAGTTTTTTTTATCTCTTTTAATATTTGCGCTATAAATAGTAGTGCCGGAGCCGTCAGATACATATTTGTACCTGTAACTCTTACACTTCATAATTATAACTTCGGCAAAAACATTTGTTGAAAAACAAACTAGCATAAAGATTATTGAAAATTTTTTCATGTAAATGTTATAACACAAATTTTGCCGATCCTCTGCCGAAATTTCCCTCAAAGTTTTAGATTTTATATGATTAAAAATGGCATATAATAAGGAATAATGTTAAAAGGTTAAGGGCACCTGGCAACAGAACGCCCCCTCAAAAGACTCAAAACTCCCGTTAAACAATAATTTTTAAAAAAGTGGTCACACTGGTGGCACAGTGAGAAAAGAAATTTTAGTGTGCGGGGGAAATATTAATTTCAAGAAGTATTATCCGTATACGTCCACTATTATAAAAAAGGTATTCCAAGATGAACAAGAAGTATTTTTTTAAATAGAGAGTCTTCTCTCTTTTCTTTAATGCGTTTCTCTTCTTTTAATATCATTTTCTCGAGATCTGTTTTTTTAATTTCATAGGCTTTTTTTTTTCTTTTTCTTAATTTTTGGCTAACATCACTTATAGCAGCATCTCTAATAGAAGATTTAAAAACTATTGTAATATTTGAATAAGTTTTTTTATAAAAATCAATATATTGACCGCCTGTAGATACAAAGGGAGCAGCTATGCTTTCTAAAATCATCAATCCTGTTGTGGATATTGGTGACTCTTTAAATTGTTTTTTTAATCTCTCCACCTCAATTTTTTCATTTTTTGATGGTTGAATTCTAAAAGACTCAAATATTGCAACCTCATTGAGTTTTTTCATTTTTTTTCAAGTTTAATTTCTTGCGTTGATCTTAATTTTTTCTTTTTTCTAAATTTATCAAAATAAGCATCGTCTATTATAGATTTAGCTGAGTTTTCTTGTGGTTGTAATTTTTTTTCAGCTTCTGACTTTAATTTTTTATTTCTGAATTTATCAAATCCATCATTTTTATTTTTTGATCTTTTGATGCTAAAAAATAATAAGATTAACGAAAGTATAATTATGATATTTTTTAGAATAAATGATAAGGCAATATTTTGACTGTTTCCGGAAACTTGTGACCAATTAATATATTCTGAATGCACATATAATGTTAAAGCTACAAAAATTGTACATATAATGATATTTCTAAAAACTATTCTTAATTCGGGTTTAAATAAAAATAAAATTTTTGTTGCTATAATTCCAAATAAACCTTTTTTTAACATTTTAAAGTTCTGCTAAATAAGTCAGTCCTTCCATTGTTAATAATGTAACTAAAATGGTTTTTAATTGATCTCCACTTAGTTTCCGTTCTTCGTCTGCAATCATACCTTCCATTTCATCATCGTCAAAATCTGTTAAGTTTTTAGCTGATTTAGATATTTTATCTTTAACTATCTCAATTGCCCTCTCTCTCTTTTTAATTAAGAATTTGTCCTTAACTGATTGTGGAACTTTTTCTAGAATTTCTTCGTATGTAGCCATTTTTAAAACCTCTTAATCAAATATATTTTGACACAGCATAACCTTTCACATCGTTGGACACAATACTGACTCACCCAGCAAAGAAATAGCCGTTTTTTATGCTCTAGAATTGTTGTATAACGTTAAAAGGTTCACGGCACCTGGCAACAGAACGCCCCTTAATGATTATGAAAAAAAATTTAATATTTTTAGTTTTATTAATTTTTATTACATCTTGTGCTAGCCCCACCATAGTAAATGTAATTGGACCTAATGATAATAAACTTAATTGTGAAGAATTGAGCAAAGAAATTGCTTTAGCAAACAAATATGCTGATGAAGCTAAAGAGGCAAAAAAAACAGGTAAGCCTCATAATATTGGAGCTATATTATTTTATTTACCTGGTTATGGAATGACTATGAAAAATGTGGAAGATGCATTAGTAGCAGCGAAAGATAGAGCTATTCATTTAAATAAACTAAAGGAGAAAAAAAATTGTTAAATTAAAGCTTTTTTTCTAATCAATAAAACGTTTCTAAATGATATGTATAAAAATAAAATTGGATGGAGGTTTGATAATACATACTTGAATTTATCTCAAAGTATGTTTTCAAAAATAAATCCTACACCTGTAAAAACTCCAAAACTAGTTTTGTTTAATCACTATTTATCAAAAGAAATAGATTTAGATTTTTCTCAGATAGATAATGAAGAATTAGCTTTAATTTTTTCAGGAAATCAATTGCCTGATGGATCACAGTCGATTGCTCAAGCATATGCGGGTCATCAGTTTGGACATTTTACAATTTTAGGAGATGGAAGGGCGTTGATGATAGGAGAGCATGTAGATAAAAATAATAATCGTTATGATATTCAATTTAAAGGGTCAGGAAAAACTCCTTATTCTAGAAATGCTGATGGAAGAGCTGCTCTAGGTCCGATGCTAAGAGAATATATTATTAGTGAAAGTATGCATCATTTAGGAATTCCAACTACAAGAAGTTTAGCGGTGATAGAAACAGGGGAAAATGTAATTCGAGAATCAATTTTAAAAGGTGCAATTTTAACTCGAGTAGCTTCTAGTCATATAAGAGTTGGAACATTTCAGTATGCTTTGATTTCTAAAAATAAAAACGATTTACAAACTTTATTTAACTACACACTTCAACGTCATTATCCTGATTTAAAAAAATCAGAAACCTCTGTAGTAGACCTTTTAAAAATTGTTTTAAAAAAACAGGTTAATTTAATTTGTGATTGGATGAGAATTGGATTTATTCATGGAGTAATGAATACTGATAATATGACTATCTCAGGAGAGACTATTGACTACGGACCTTGTGCTTTTATGGATAAGTATGATCCAGAAACTGTATTCAGTTCTATAGACAATCAAGGACGTTACTCTTATTTTAACCAACCCAGAATTGCAAAATGGAACTTAGAAAGATTTGCAGAGTGTCTGTTACCTTTAATTAATGATGACAACAAAATAGCAATTGAGATTGCTACTGAAGTATTAAAAGAATTTCCAAATATATATAAAGAAAATTGGTTGAGAATGATGAAGCAAAAATTAGGATTATTGGGGGATGAACCTAAAGATGAAAAATTAATTATTGAATTACTATCTTGGATGCATCAAAACAAAGCTGATTATACAAATACGTTTTGTTACTTAATGGGCGAGTATGAAAAAAGAGATGAAATGTATAATGAAAAACAATTTAAATTATGGAAAAAAAAATGGGAAAATCGCACTAAATTAAATAACAGCTCAAAAGAAGATTCGTTTAAGATTATGAAAAAATTTAATCCTTTGGTTATTCCAAGGAATCATTTGGTCGAGGAGTCATTAAAATATGCTACTGAAATGAATGATTTAAGTAAAGTTAATGAATTATTAAAAATTTTGCAAAGACCATATGAGAGAGTTGCCGATACCTCTATTTATCAGTCAACTCCATTCCCAGAAAAAAATTATGTGACTTATTGTGGTACTTAAAAAATATACTTATCTGCTAGATAAAAAAGAAGACCAATGCTAATTCCAATCAATATCCAATAATAATTTTCTTTCATTAAGCAACAAACTTACTAAGATTTGGTTTAAAATAATTTGGCCCTTTCATAACTTTTCCATACTCATTTGTAATAGGTTTTCCATCTTTTCCTAATTTACTCATATTAGAATTTTGTACCTCTTGAAAACATTTATCTAAATTTATCCCAAATGAATGGCCTGCTCCATAAGTAACATAAAGTATATCAGTTAAAGCATCAGCGACTTCCTTTATGTCTTTTTTTTCTATAGCTTCCTCTAATTCCAATAATTCCTCTCTAATAAGATTGATTCTTAAATTGGTTATTTTATCGTTTGGAAAGCTTGCTTTAGTCCTTACTTCTTGCCCAAAAGTTTGCATGAATTTTTTTACATTTTCAAAGTTTGTCATATTTTCTCCATATAATTTTTATTATATAAGTGTATTATATCAAAGAATCACAAATGAAATATAGAATAGAATTTGATAGTATTGGAAAAATTAAAGTTCCTGGTGATAAGTATTGGGGCGCTTCAACAGAAAGATCAAAAAAATATTTCAATATAGGTGATTTTCTTGTTAGACCAATTGTTATTCATTCAATTGCTGTAATCAAAAAAGCTGCATCAATTGTTAATGCTAAAAATAAAGATTTAGAACCTAAAATAAGCAGATATATAATCAAAGCGGCGGAAGAGGTTATAAAAGGAAAACTCGACGATCACTTTCCTCTTAAAGTTTGGCAAACTGGGTCAGGAACTCAAACAAATATGAATGTAAATGAAGTAATAGCCAATAGAGCTATAGAAATGATGGGTGGAAAAATGGGTTCAAAAAAACCTGTTCATCCAAATGACCATGTAAATAAATCTCAATCTACTAACGATGTTTTTCCAACTGCAATGCATATTTCTATTGCTATTCAAACAAAAGAAAAGCTAATACCTTCGCTGAGGTTATTAGAAAAAGAGTTGGCAAAAAAAACAAAAGAGTTTAAAAATATAGTTAAGGTTGGAAGAACCCATTTACAAGATGCCACTCCTTTAACACTTGGTCAAGAGTTTTCTGGTTACCAATCTCAATTAAGAAAATGTATTATAAGAATAGAAGATGCACTAAAAGAAATATACAATTTAGCTCAAGGTGGTACTGCAGTTGGAACTGGGCTAAACACAAGAAAAAATTTTGATAAGAAAATTATAAAAGAAATAAGTAAAATTACTAAATTGCCATTTAAGCCAACATCAAATAAATTTGCTGCTTTAGCTGCCCATGATGAAATTGTTAATTTTTCTGGAACATTAAATACAACTGCTGTTTGTTTAATGAAAATTGCTAATGATATAAGATTTTTAGGATCTGGCCCAAGAGCAGGATATGGGGAATTGATTTTACCTTCAAATGAACCTGGTTCATCTATTATGCCCGGCAAAGTTAATCCGACGCAATCCGAAGCGGTAACAATGGTATGTGTTAAAGTTATAGGAAACCATAATGGTATTACAATGGCTGGTTCACACGGTCATTTCGAATTAAATGTTTTTAAGCCCTTAATCATTCACAATATTTTACAATCAATCAACATTATGAGTGACTCCGCAAGAGCATTTGGCACACACTGCGTAAAAGGAATTAAAGCTGATAAAGAAAGAATTAAATCTCTTCTTGATAACTCACTTATGCTAGTAACTGCTTTGGCTCCAGAAATTGGTTACGATCGAGCAGCGCAAATTGCTAAAATTGCACATAAAAATGGAACAACTCTAAAGGAAGAAGTTATTAAAGCAGGACTAATTAATAATAAAGATTATGACAATTTAATGAGTCCAATAAAAATGACTAAGCCTAAATAATATTAGATTACCTCAAGAAGAAATTCTTTTATTTTATTCATATTAAATATATCAAAAAAATTTTTATCAAAAAGAACTCTCTCGAAGGTTTCCTTAAAAAAAATTATATCTTCCTCTTTAGCAATATATTTGTTGTCAATACCGATTTTTTCAAAGTTTATTTTTTTATTTAAAAGATTAAGTGATCCTCTAACATTTAAATCAAAAGAATCTTTACTTAATTTTTTTGATGTAATAAAATTTTTTAAAAATTTTTCCTGATTTCTTATATTGAAAAAACATTGAAAATTAAGCCTTGGGTATTCTTCGATCAATAAGCTGTCGCCTTTGCAGTCTATCACTCCTCCTGGGATTGATGTTTTGCTTAAAAAAACTAAATTTCCATAAGCTAAATTAAATTCAGAAAAATGGTTTTCAATTAAACTGTTGTACCATTTTTTCTTTTTGTTGTAGCTAACTTTGTTATTGCTATTAAATTTCTTTAATATTTCTTTATTTGCTAAAATTTTATCTAAACTAATTTTATCAATTAATTTTTTATCTATCTTGTTAATTCGAATATTTGAATATATTTCAAAAAAAGGGTTGATGTTNATTAAACCATCAAAAAAAATCNATAAATCTTTGTTTCTTAAACTAGCTTTTGAAATTTTCAATTTGTCATTTATTATCAAAAAGTTAAATTTTAAATAATTATTTAAAATATTCAATTTTGATGATCCCGATAATGAATTTTTTTGATTTTTTTTCTCAAAATTAAATTTTGCNTTAATTCCTGTTTTTAAAATTTTAAAATCNAAATTTTTATTATTNCTATCNAAGAAAGCTTGAAATTTTTTNTCAAANACCTCTCCTTCNATTTTATTTTTTTGATATCCNTGATTAGAGAAATAGATNTTTTTAATTTCTATTATTGAACTTTCTTTCTTTTTTAAATTTAGATTAAGNNTTNNAANATNNANTTTATNTTTTAAATTTGCAAAATAAGNCNATCANTTCATNNGTTTTATCTATGTCTAAANTNNTTTTATTNTCATTTAATNATATTTTNNTNGCTTTAAANTTTTCATAATNNTAAATATTNTCAANATTTANAAANATNNTAAGATTTNTNGTATTAAAAAAAANAGGTTTNNTTTTNACTTTTAAATTNGCACTCNTNAATANATAAATTNGGTAAAGGAAAAACTTTAAATTCNANNGANNNATAATTAATNAGCTCTAGNTNGTAATAANTNACTAAATAATCTTTTAAAATTTCTTGTTTTTTTTCATAATNNAAAAACTTTGGAATNGAAAGAAATAACAAANTNGCAATTAAAAANATNGCNAATACATACTTTAAAAAGAAAANAAATTTGAAAAATTTAGAATATTTGTTGTTGATTGTTTTATANATTTTATTAATCATTTTTTTTATTTTTANAACTAGTGTATAAATGAATTTTTTCTAAAATGAATAGCATTGATAAATTAATTGAAAATTTAAACAAAGAGCAAAAAGAAGCGGTATTAAATACTGAGGGACCGAACTTAATCGTGGCCGGTGCCGGATCTGGAAAAACCAGAGTGTTAACAACAAGATTAATTCATATCATTAATCAAAAAAAAGCATGGCCAAATCAAGTGTTGTGTGTAACCTTCACTAACAAAGCCGCTAAAGAAATGCAGAGTAGAGTTATGTCTCACTTAAAGGGTAGTTCTAATGCAGTTCCTTGGTTGGGAACTTTTCACTCCATCAGTGTCAAATTTCTCAGGAGGCATGCAGAAGCACTAGACTATAAAAGTAATTTTACTATTTTAGATACTGATGATCAAAAAAAATTGATCAGAAACATTGTTAAAGGAGAAAATTTAGATGCAAAAAAATTCTCCCCTCAATTAATTATGTATCATATAGATCAATGGAAAAACAAAGGTCTTCTACCAAAAGATGTTGAATTAAAAAAATCTGGATCAATTGTAAAATCGATTTTGAAAGTTTATGATATTTATCAAAAAAAAGTTAAAGATTTAAATGCTTTTGACTTTGGTGATTTGATTTTATTTTGTGTAAAACTTTTTGAAGAACACTCNGATATTAGAGAAATCTACCAAAAAAACTTCAAATATATTTTAGTCGATGAATTTCANGATACCAATTATATTCAAAACAAATGGTTAAATTTGTTAGTTAATGAAAAACAAAATATTTGTTGTGTTGGNGATGATGATCAATCTATTTACAGTTGGAGAGGTGCAGAAATAAAAAATTTCTTAACTTTTGATAAAATCTATAAAAATTGTAAAGTTTTTAAGTTGGANCAAAATTATAGATCAACAAAAAATATTTTAGAAACNGCCTCACAACTTATTTCTAATAATTCCAATNGAGTNGGAAAAAAATTATGGTCTTCAGCAATTCAAGGTGAACCTGTAAAATTGAATTGCTACAAAACTGGCAAAGATGAGGCTCAAGGAATAAGTGACATAATAGAACATAATTTGAAAAAAAAATATTCTCTTAATGACGTATCAATATTNGTCAGAGCNATTTACCAAACTAGAGAATTTGAGGAAAGATTTCTTCAGGTNGGTGTAGGCTACAGGGTNTTAGGNGGAATTAAGTTTTATGAAAGAGCTGAAATAAAAGATGCTGTNTCTTATTTAAGAATTATTAATCAAAAATATGATGATTTAGCTTTAGAAAGAGTGATTAGTTCACCAAAAAGAGGNGTCGGTGAAAGTACTTTAAATCAAATTTATCTTTTTAGTAACCAAAATAAACTTTGTNTGGAGGACTCTATAANAAAGATTTTAGANAANGGAGAGTTTAAACCTAAAATTAAAACTGCTTTNAGACAATTGNTAAATATAATTCATAAATGGCGAAAAGACTCGTTAAATATGAAACATTATGATCTTCTTAAATTAGTATTAGATGAGTCTGGCTATTCAGCTATGTTAAAAAATAAAAAAGATTTAGAAAACGAAAATAGGTTAGAAAATTTAAAAGAGCTATTAAGAGCAATGCAAGATTACGATAATTTACAAAATTTTTTGGAGCATGTAGCGCTAGCAACCTCANTTGACCAAGAATGGGATGGAGCTAAAGTNAATTTAATGACAATGCATGCTGCAAAAGGTCTTGAGTTTGAAGTGGTATTTTTACCAGGTTGGGAGGAAGGACTTTTTCCTCATCAAAAATCTTTAGAGGAAAAAGGTGATTTTGCATTAGAAGAAGAAAGAAGGTTAGCCTATGTTGGAATTACCCGAGCTAAAAAAGAAGCTTATTTGTCATTTGCTATGAAAAGAGCTTATCATGGTGACTGGATGGATGCCTTACCATCTAGATTTATCAATGAAATTCCAGAGGATGGAGTAGAAAAAAATGAGATAAATATTGATAAGACAATTGATGATTTCGAATTTAATCAAGACAATTCAATTGAGTTTGANTCGGANTATAGAAGCCCNGGTTGGAACAGGTACAAAAAAAATAAAATTCTTAAATGGAAAAAATAAATAAGCTAAAAAAATTATTTAAAAATTATGATTTAGATGGATATATAGTGCCAAAAAATGATGAATTTTTTAGTGAATATANTCCAGAANATAAAGANAGATTAAAATTTATAAGTAACTTTTCTGGATCTTATGGNTTTGCTCTTATCTTAAAANATAAGAATTATCTATTTGTTGACGGAAGGTATACTTTACAGGCNAAGATNCAAAGCGAAAGATCATTTGATATTATCACCATTCCTAAGAAATTACCTTTCGACATCTTAAAAAAACAAAAATTAAATATAGGCTTTGATCCTAAATTACATACTCAAAAAAATTTAAAGGTATTTTTCAATAAGACCAGTTGTAGATTAGTGCCTATTAATCAAAATCTTATCGATAAATTATATGTCAAAAAAGTAAATAATAAATTGAAACAATTTTATATTTTACCTAGACAAGCTGTTGACCATAATTATAAACTAAAAATTAATAAATTAATCAATATATTAAAAAAAAAAAAAAATTGAATTACAATTTATATCCTCAAGTGAAAACATTGCATGGCTTCTAAATATAAGAGGTCAAGATTCAAGATTTGCACCAATACCAAATGCTTATTTAACGCTTGATTCTAANAAAAAAATTAATTTATTTTGTAATTTAAATAAAGTTAAAAGATCTTTTAAACAAAAATTTAAAAATGTTAGATTTGTAGATATAAAGTATACTGATTTATTCCTTTCTAGAATTAAAAATAAAAAAATTTTAATAGATTCTTCTTCCTGTTCAATTCATTACGAAAATATATTAAAAAAAAATAATGAGATTANTGAATTNATTGATCCAATTTATTTTTTAAAATCTATGAAGTCTAAAAGGGAAATTAAAAATACAATNAAATCTCATATCTTTGATGGTGCAGCTCTTACAAAATTTTTATTNTGGCTTAAAAAAAATTACGAAAANCAAAANATNNATGAAATTAGTGCTCAGGAAAAATTATTAAAATACAGAAAGAAAAATAAAAGTTTTAAATTTCCAAGTTTTCCAACCATATCTGGATCTGGTCCGAATGGAGCAATTATTCATTACAAAGCCTCCAGAAAAAGTAATAGAAAATTAAGCAAAGGTGATATTTATCTAGTGGACTCTGGAGGNCAATATAATTTTGGTACTACAGANGTTACTCGNACNATNTCNNTAAANAATNNTAACNAGAGANTAAAAGATATTTTTACNAGAGTNTTACANGGGACATATNGCAGTAGCAANNTATANAATTAAAAAATAATACTTGTGGCGCTCAAATTGACATTGCAGCAAGAAAACCTTTAAAAGAGATTAATTTGGATTATTCTCATGGAACAGGTCATGGAGTCGGATATTTCTTAAATGTTCATGAAGGACCTCATGCGATTTCAAAAAATAATAAAATAAGTTTTAAAGAAGGGATGATAGTCTCCAATGAACCAGGGTATTATGAAAATGGTAAATTTGGAATAAGAATCGAAAATCTTATTAATGTAAAAAAAAATAAAACGGGCTATTCATTTAATAATTTAACTATGGTACCAATAGACAAATCCTTAATAAATAAAAGTATTTTAAAAAAAAATGAAATTAATTGGTTAAATAATTACCACGAAGATGTATTTAATAATCTAAAAAAATTTATGAGTAGATCTGAGTTGATCGAGTTACAACTAGCTTGTTCAAAGATCTAAAATCTTATACCATTCACTCTCTTTAACTATTCTCATATTTAATTTTTTTGCTTGCTCAACCTTTTTTTTCGTTGGTTTAGAATTGCCTACTATTAAAATATCTAATTTTTTTGAAATAGTCCCCAGAACTTTTCCTCCATTAATTTCAACTATTGATTTTGCTTCTGATCTGCTCATTTTTTCAAATCCTCCAGTAAACATAATAGTCTTATTGGAAAATTTTCCTTTTTTGTTTTGAGTTCTAAAATTATTGATTTTTAACTTTTTAATTAATCGTTCTAAAATCTCTATATTTTTATTATTTGAACAAAAATTATTTATTGAGTTTATTTGGATTTCACCAATTCCGTCTAAATCTATAAGATTTCTTAAGATTATTTTTCTATTTTTCTCATAAAAAAGTTTAGAGAACTTATCAATGGATTGAAAAAAACCTGCTAGAATTTTTGCATTTTCTTGACCTATATGTCTTATACCTACAGAAAAAATAAATCTATCAAGTTCTACATTTATTGATTTATCGATAGCTTTTTTAAGATTGCTAATTGATAGTTTGCCCCATCCCTCAAGATTTTCAACTTTATTATAATTGATTGTAAAAATATCAGATGGTTCTCTAATCAATTTTAGATCCCAAAATTGATCTATGACTTTCTTTCCGAGTCCATCAATATTAAATGCATCTTTTGACACTATATGCTTTAATTTTTCCTTGGCTATATAATCACAATCATAGCCCTTTAAACATCTTCTTACTGCATCTTCTTTTTTAGTAGATTTATTTATTTCTTTTTGTGTAGTTCCACCACATAAACATTTATCCGGAAAAATATATTTTTTAGTGTTTTGATCTCTTTTTGATTGATCTACAGAAACCACTTGGGGGATTACATCTCCTGCTCTTTGAATTTGAACTGTATCGCCTATTCTAATATCTTTTCTATTTATCTCATCTTCGTTATGTAATGTAGCATTTGAAACTACAACTCCACCTACAGTTACTGGTTCTACCTTTGCAACGGGTGTTATTGCTCCAGTCCTGCCGACTTGAATAACTATATCTTTAATTTTTGTAAATGCCTTTTCAGCAGAAAATTTATATGCGATAGCCCAACGCGGGGAATTAGATGTGCTTCCTAATCTTGATTGCAATTTTAAATCATTAACTTTGTAAACTAGTCCATCTATATCATAATCTAGGGAGGATCTTACAGAGTCTATATATTGGTGTCTTGACTCAATCTCTTCCGAACTTTTTACTAATTTACTTAACGGATTAATAGAAAATCCCCATTTTTTAATTTTTGCTAAAAATTCTGTTTGGGTATTAAATATCATTGGCTTTATTACTCCAAATCCATATGCGAAATATTTTAAAGGTATTTTAGATGTTTCTTTTGGATTTTTTTGTCTAAGAGAACCTCCTGCTGCATTTCTTGGGTTAGCAAAATTTGCTTTGATCTTATCGAAATCTTTTTTTCCAATATATATTTCGCCTCGAATTTCTAATAAAGTAGGTACATTACCATCTTTTATTTTTTTTGGAATTGTTCTTATAGTTTTAAGATTTTCTAAAATATCTTCACCAATAGCTCCGTCTCCCCTGGAAAGACCTTTATTTAAAACTCCATTTTCATAAACTAAAGTAGCTGAAATGCCATCTATTTTAGGTTCAGACGAAAATTCGATTTTCTCATTTTTTATATTTAAAAAATTATTTATTTTACTAATAAAATCGTTCATATCCTTTTTGTCGAATGCATTCGATAGAGAAAGCATTGGCTTTAAATGTTTTACTTTTTTAAATTTGTTTGATGGTGGAGAGCCTATTATTTTTTTGTTAAGATTTAACTTATTAAGAAAATTATTTTTTTTTTCTAGATTAAAAATCTCTTTTTTTAAATTATCGTATTCTGAGTCAGTTACAGCAGGACTATCATTATTAAAATATAATTTATTATGCTTCTTTAAAAGATTTATTTTTTTTTTATATATATCTATGATTTTTGATTTTTGATTCATAAAATATTAAGCTATTTAATTTTATTAAGTATTTTTTTTAGAAAATTACTCCCTTTCTTATCGTTAGCTTTTACTCTCTCTTTAATTTTATAATTTTTATTTAAAACTTTATAAGATTGTTCAAACCATTCACTAGAGTTGTAATTATAACCTAAGATTTTNGCATATTTCTTGGCCTCTTTTTCTAAACNAAGATAATAGTTTATTTCGACCAACCTATGAAGAGCNTCNTCAANAAAAACTGTTTTTTCNTATTCTTCAACTATTTTTNTTAATCTGTTCATAGCTGGAACCCATTTTTGTATAGANANATAATATTTAGCAACATACAATTCTTTTGCAGCAAGTTGGTTNTGTATTAAATCTTTTTTAAATTTTAAATCCATCGCATAATCTGAATTAGGAAATGTTTTCAAAAAGAAATCAATTTTCTTATNNGCGTCTAATAGTGGTTTNAGATCNTTTTTTTCATCAGACATTTGNTCGTAGTGTATTATGGCTATTAAATAATGTGCATACATTACGTTTTTATCTGCTGGATATTTTTTTAAGTATCTCTCTAAATTTTCTAAAGACTCATTATAAAAATTTATCCCATAAAGAGAATAACTAGACATCACCGCAGATTTAGCAGCCANTTCAACAATTTTAAAATTCAATTCTGCTTCAGAAAATTTTTTTTCTGCGTAAAAATAATCTCCTTGATTAAAAGCGTTCAATCCNTCTTCATATAATTTGTAAGGATCGACTTTNNTTTTGTTGATTTCATACTCAATGTCTTTNTTTTTAGAACANGAAAGTAAAGAAAAAATTATTATAAAAGTTAAAATTAGTTTTTGATACATTTTTTATACATATCAAATAATTTATANTAGGTAAAATTTTGTTTTATTAAATACNGGCTGAAAGTGTTTTTTTTGATGATTCTTCAACTTGATTATTTTGTTTTGCTATATTTCCTTTTTCTAAAGACCAATTAGATTTGTCTGAAAAAAATTTAACNAGCAATTTATTTGTTAAAGCATGTCCTCCTTGAGAAGTTTTTATATGACCTAACATTCTGTGNCCAGATAACATTAGATCTCCTAGACAATCTAAAATTTTGTGATAAACAAATTCATGCCTGTTCCTTAAGCCATCATCATTTAATATTTCGCTTCCCTTTACAACAATAGCATTTTCTAACGATCCCCCTTTAGCCAATCCTTGGCTTTTTATAAAATCGATATCTTCATATAAACAGAAAGTTCTTGAGTTATAAATGTTAGTTAAATCACCATCGCTTAGCTTAAATTCTTTTCTTCTAGTTCTTATTAATGGATTGCTATATACAATCTCAAAATCTATTATTAAATCATTATCTAATGGCTCGATTGATATATATTTTTTTCCTTCTTGGACTTCTACTTTCTTTAATGCTTTTATAAATTTTCTTGACTCTTTTTGCTCTTTTATTCCAACTGACCTTATAGCTTCAACAAATTCACTTGCAGATCCATCTAAAATTGGAACTTCTGGTGCATCTATTTCAACTAAAGCATTATCTATTCCTTCACCAAAAAAGGCGGCCATTAAATGTTCTACGGTTGATACAGTGGTTCCATTATCATTTTTTATCTTGGTGCATAGTATAGGCTCTACNACGTTCTGATAATTTGCNTCTATTAAATTTTNATTGCCCANATCAGTTCTNCAAAATTTAATTCCAAAATTTTCACTCGCGGTTTTTACNGTTAAATTNGCTTTGATACCATTATGTAANCCAACTCCAGANANATTAATGGTGTCTTTGATAGTTTTCTGATTGTTATAAGACATTCNAATTTTTATACAGAATAGAACAGCTCAAATTAAAACAACAAATGTTTCAAAAAAAAACAATATACTACCCAAATAATGACTTAAAAATCCTTGTTATTAAGGAATTTTTTGTTTGAGTAATTGGTATTGCCTCCTTTTTCCATCCATAAAGTGACAAGTGGACAGCACTTCTAATTAATTTGTCTGCATTAAAATCTTCGATAAAATGAGTCTCGTTATGTTGAAAAAAAAATCTAAAATTATCTTCAAAATTATAAAAAATGTTTTTGTCTTCAATAGTTAAAAAAATTAATACATTATTTTTTTTTAATGATTTAATATTAATATTTTCATTAAAAATAATATTATTAATTTCCTCAATTCTAGCACTTACTATATCTATAACTAATTTCTTTCTAATTTTTCTATAATTTCCATCATTGAAATATTTTTCTTCAAATAATTCATTATCCNGAAAATTTTTATCTTTATAAGGTTTATCTGATAAGATTTTTTCTATAGTGTGATTATCTATAGAACAAACTTTCTCAATATCCTTTAAAATTATACCTGTNCCAAAATTAAAATTTTCAAC
Organism: Candidatus Pelagibacter sp. TMED106; assembly: GCA_002170275.2. Classification (GTDB taxonomy): domain Bacteria; phylum Pseudomonadota; class Alphaproteobacteria; order Pelagibacterales; family Pelagibacteraceae; genus Pelagibacter. Next base: position 15,496 of record NHFH02000017.1, read on the forward strand.
ATATCTAAATGAACTTTCATCAAAAAAACTTAAGTTAGAATTGTCTTTATTAATCTTAATTCTAAAAAAAGTCTGAGCATTATTATTTTTCTCAACTATTTCAACTCCCTCTATAAAATTTTTAATTAATATTTTCTTTACATTTAAATCATTTTTATTAAATAGATATTTAATATTCTTTAAATCATTGTTCTTAATCAAAAAAAATGTTAGTTCGTGACTATAAAAATCTCCAAATAAACCTATAGGAAGATTTTCAACTCGTTTACCATCTAAAACACTTTTAGAATTAAAAATATGTAGGATAGCTTTATCTTTTTCATTTTCAGTAACAGCTAATTTAAGAGAATTCAAAATATAAGAAATATTTTCTTTTAACACTTGAGATCCATTAAGCTTTTTAAATCCTGAAATATTTGTACATGAATAGAAAGAATGATCTAAGATGATAGTTACATCTTTGAAAACACAGTTAAGCTTATCTTCAATCTTTTTAACATTTTTTTTTATTATATTTTCTATTAATTCAATATTTAGAAATTTATTCTCGTCCATTCCTTCTTTGGCAGTAATAATTTTTTCTATAATCTTTAAGTCCTGGGTATCGTCATATAAACCAACTATAAAAACAAAATTTAAATGGTTTATTTCAAAAAAAAGTGTTGGTGTGTTCTCTTGCATAATTTAATTTAGAATTAATTGATCTTTGATTCTATAATCAAATATTTTATAATTCTCAAAGTTGTTATTATCTTTTGAAAGCATAAAGTTTTTTAAACTAAAAATATAATTTTTAATTGGTAATTTAATAATTTTATCATCATACATTACCAGGTCCCATCTGCCAGATTCAAAAAAGTAAAAAGTTTTTATCATTTCTATTGGAAACTTTATATTTTTAAGGTCTTGATATAAAGAATAGAAATTTTCTCCATTGCCAAAGACTATAGGCAAATCATTATACATTTCTAAATTTTTAAAATCTATTAAATCTCCTTTATCAGAAACAAAAAATTTTTTTTTTTTATTTTGTAAAACTGCTATAGGTTTTTTTTCAAAAATTGTTAATTTTAATGTATTTGGATAAATTTTTTTTATNCTGAAACTTTCTATTAAAGTTTCATTTTTTAAATTTTCTTCTATGTCTTTAATGTTTAANAAAAATAAATTNTCTNTATATAAAAAATTTAATTTGCTTTTAATTNCATCAGTTNTTAAAGCTGAGTTATTTTCAATATCAATTTTTTTAATNTACAAGTTTGAATTNAAAATAAANTTAGATTTTGGAGTATATGTAGTTAAGAAAANAAAAAGTATAATCAGTCCAAAAAGAGATTTTTTCATCTATTTAANCTGGCATTAAATAATATTTTTTNNACTAAATTTTTAAATGAAATTCCTTTGTAATTAGCTATCTCGGGNACTAAAGATAGGTTAGTCATCCCTGGNTGNGTATTNATCTCCAAAAGATAAAATTNNTTATTAAAAAATTTAAAATCTGATCTAGTTATACCCTTGCAGCCTACCGCATTATGGGCTTTTTCGGCAATCTGAAGCACCTCTTGATATTTATGTTTTTTTAAATTAGCTGGCATTATATGTTTGGTTTTAGCTGCTTTTGAATACTTGGCTTTATAGTCATAAAACTTTCTCTTAGGTTTAAGTTCAATTGCTCCTAAAGATTTACCATTTATAACTGCTACTTGAATCTCTTGACCTCCGATATAGGGCTCAAAAATTAATTCTTCATATTTTTTAAGAAGTAATTTTGAGGCTTTATTTAAATCTTGAACATTTTTGCATATTCTCACCCCTAAGCTAGATCCTTCATTAATAGGCTTTACTACTATTGGAAAACTAATTTTTTTTTTTTTAGTAAATTTATTTAGTTCAATTATATTAAAATTTTTTTTTCTAATAACAAAGTATTCTGGTGATTTAATCTTGTTCTTTTTAAAAATTTCTTTTGAAATTACTTTATTCATGGCGTTATAAGAACTTACTACTCCAGAGTGAGTGTAAGGAATTCTTAAGTATTCAAAATAGCTCTGAATAACTCCATCTTCNCCCGCTTTACCATGAAGAGCATTAAAAATAATNTCNATTTTTTNTTTNTTAATTAAACTTATAGATTTTTTTTTTGGATCTAAAGTTGATACTTTGTAGCCCATCTTTTTTAAAGCNTTTGTACAAGCTCTTCCACTATCGAGACTAACTTTTCTCTCTCCAGATGTGCCTCCTAATACTACTAAAACTTTTTTATTTTTCATCGCCAATAATTTTAATCTCTAGATCAAGCTTTACTCCTGTTTTAGATTTTACNTCGTCTCTAACTTTATTTATCAATTTTTCTATATCTGATGTCCTAGCTTTGCCATTATTTACAAAAAAATTACAGTGTTTATCAGAAATCTTAGCATCTCCTATATAGAGTTTATCACAACCAGCCTCCTTTATTAACATCCACGCTTTTTTTTCGTTATTATTTTTAAATGTACTACCACCAGTTTTTATCTGACTTGGTTGCGTATCCTTTTTTTTCTGAATTAATTCTTCTTGTTTTTTTTCAATTAATTTTTTTGAAGATACGGTCCCTTTAAGTGTTGCAGATAAAATTATATAATTGTTTGGAAGATTTGTTCCTCTATAATAAAATTCAATTTTATCGCTTTTTATTTCTTTTTCGTTTCCGTAATTATCAACTACTTTTATAGAAACTAAAATTTTGGAGATATCTGATCCATAGCATCCACTATTCATTATAATTGCTCCACCTATTGAGCCTGGAATGCAAGAAAGAAACTCCATGTTGCCAATATTATTATTTTTTGCAAAATGTGCGACCTTTCGATCTAAAATTGCCGCCCCTACCTCAATGGTATCTTTTTTTAATAATTTTATATTTGAAAATTTAGAACCTAATTTAATTACGACTCCTTTTACCCCTGAGTCCCTAATAAGTGTGTTTGAACCCGCACCTAAAATATGTATTTCAGAGTTATTTTTTCTGATTTCATTTAAAAATTTTAGTAATTGATCTTTATTTTCAGGCCTAAAGAAGATATCAGCAGGTCCTCCAAGATTAAACCAACTATATTTTGATAAATTTTCCCTAATTACCAAGTTCTTACCAAATTTTTTTTGTAAAATATCTATATTTAAATTCATAAACTAAACTTTAGTTCTCTCATCCATTGAGAAATAGAACCAGCTCCCATTCCAATTATAATTTCATTACTAATCAAATTTTTTCTAAAATAGTTTGATAATTCTTTTTGATTTTTTACTAGTACTACTTGGGTCTTTGAGTTCTTAGCTATTAATTTTGCGAAGTTATATAGATTAAAATTTAAATTTTTCTTTTCTCCTGCAGCATAAAGCGGGCAAATTAAAACTAAATCAGATTGTAAAAATGATTTAGAAAAAGCTTTTTTTAATGATATTATTCTGGAATACCGATGTGGTTCAAAAACTGTAATAATTTTTCTTTTACTATAAGCTTTGTTAATTCCATCTAAGATAGAAGAAATCTCAGTTGGATGATGAGCATAATCATCAAAAAATTCATTTTTATTTTTTGTAAATATTTTTGTCATTCTTCTTTGCACACCTGAAAAATTCTTTAGTGCTTTTTTAATTATATTAATATTAACTCCTAGATTAATACAAACAGCTACAGCTGCTGCTGCATTAAGAATATTATGTCTTCCTATTAATCTTAAATTAATATTTTTTATTATCTTCTTTCGATCATTTAAATCTTTATATTGTAAATCAAATAAAGAGTAGTCAGTATAATATCTTGGATTGCTAATTCTATAATTAGATTTTTTGTTAAATCCATAAGTTAATATATTAATATTCTTTATTTTAGTTAAAATTTTATTAATATTTTTATTATCGATACAGATTAAAGATTTTCCAATTGGAGGAGTTTTGTTAATAAATTCTATAAACGCATTTTCTAAATTTTTATAATTTTTATAATAATCTATGTGTTCAAAATCTATATTAGTTACAATAGAGTAGTTTATTGGTAGCTTTAAAAAACTTCCGTCGGACTCATCCGCCTCAAGAATAGCCCATTCCCCTTTTCCTAACTTTGCATTATTTTTAAATGAGTTAATTACTCCCCCATTAATAATTGTTGGGTCTAATTTTTGATCAGATAAAATTTTTGCTACTAAAGAAGTCGTAGTAGTCTTTCCATGAGAACCAGTAATAATTATATTTTTTTTTAACGAAACAACATTTGCCAGAACTTCCGCTCTTGAATAAATTGGAATTTTTTTAATTTTTCCTTGTTTTATCTCAACATTATTATTTTTTATTGCAGATGATTTAACAATGATTGTTGCATTTTTGATATTTCTTTTAGCATGTCCAATAAAAACTTTTATTCCTGCTCTCGAACAATTTGATGTGCTTTTATTTTGATTTTGATCGCTGCCTTGAATATTAAAACCCATATTTTTCATTACTTGAGCTAAACCACTCATACCAATTCCTCCAATTCCCAAAAAATGTATAATTTCTTTTTGACCTATTCTAATGCTCTTCATTTTTTATCATCTCATTAATTTGTTTATCTATATTTTTATACACTGATTTGTCAGAATATTGTCTTTGTTTACTAATCATTTGACTTAATAATGACGAGTCCTCACTAAGTTTTTTAATTAACGGAAATAATTTTAAATTTAAATCTTTTTCTTCTATTAGATAACTATAACCATTTTTTTCGTAAAAAGTTGCATTTTTTAATTGATGATCNTCTGCAGAAGTTGGTAAAGGCACTGCTATAAAAGGTACTTTTACATTAATTAATTCAGCTAACATTGAAGACCCTGAGCGAGTTATTGCCAAATTAGTTTTGGAAAAATAATTTAAAATATTATTCGAGAAGTTAAAAATTTCAAACTCAATATTTAAATTCTTATAGAAAGAAGTCAAAAATTCATTCTGTTCTGGAAGACATTGTTGATAAATTTTAAAAGGTATTTTAGCTTCATGACACTTCTTAAAAATTTCTGTAAGTTTTATAGCAAAGATTTTTGCTGCTTGGCTGCCTCCAAGGATCAATATCTTCAATTTTTCATTTTTTTCGATTGAATTAAAATTAACTTGAAAATCAAGAATTTCTTTTCGAATTATATTACCAATTTCAAAAACTTTTTCGGAGTATTTTTTTGAAATTCCCTCAACTTCTTTATTGGACACAAAAATTTTTTTTGCAAGAGGTAATAAATATTTATTAGCTTTTCCCATATATAAATTATTTTCGTAGATAATAAATGGAATTCTAAGTATTTTAGCAGCTATGCAAATAGGAAAAGAAGAATATCCGCCCATGCCAAAAATTAAATTTGGTCTGTTGGTCAATAAAAAAATAAATGATCTCAATATAGAGTAAAAAATTACTAGTATTGAAAATACTAATTTAAATATATTTTTTTTTAAAATTGTTGAAGTAGAAATTTCAGTAATTTTTATATCTTGATATTCTTTTAAATATCTTAAACCTCGCTTATCAGAGATTATTTGAACGTGTATTTTATTATTGATAAAATGTTTAGCCAAACTATAAGCGGGGAAAACATGTCCTCCAGTTCCGCCTGTGGCAATAACTATCTTTTCGAGCTTTTTATTCATATATACTCAATTTAAGTTTTGTATAATTTAAGATTATTCCAGCGAGAACAGCACTTCCAATTAAAGATGAGCCTCCATAACTTAAAAAAGGCAACGTCATTCCTGTTGTTGGTAATAAACTAGTGTTTACTCCAATATGAATGAACGTTTGAAAGATAAGAAGTGAAGCAAGTCCACATAAAGAAAGTTTTAAAAATTCATCACTTTTTAAAATACAATTCTTAATTATTCTAAAAGCTATATATAAAAAAATAACTACAATTAAGATTGAAATAATTGATCCATATTCTTCAGCTATAACTGCTATAATGTAATCTGTATGAGCTTCTGGCACACTATCTTTTAAAATTCCTTCACCCATTCCCTGGCCTTTAAGACCTCCTTGCTTTATTGCATTTAAAGCTGTCGAAGATTGAAACGTATCTCCTTTACTGGGATCTAAGAATGTAACTAAACGATTAATTATGTAACCAAACTTATCAGGCATCAAAAATAAAAGACCGCCTATTAAGATAATAAAGATAATAAAAAAACTAAATATATATATAAGACTTACACCAGAAACAAATACTGTTGCTACCCAACTTCCAGTAAGTAAGATAGATTGGCCAAGATCTGGTTGGTCAATTAATAGGATGATTACCGAGGCCAACAAAAGAAAACTAAATAAATATCTTATTTGAGAATTTCTTAGTTTGTCTAAAGTTAAAATTCTAACTGTTGCTAGAATAAAAAAAGGTTTTAAAAGTTCTATAGGTTGAAACCTAAATAGATATAGGTCCAACCATCTTTTAGCTCCTTTTGCTTCTACACCAATAATAGGAACTAAAATCAATAATAGAAAAGAAAGTATAAAAAATGGAATGACTGTTTTTTTAAGTAGTGATGTCTCAACAGCTGAAATAATAAACATTATAAAAAGGGCTAGTATAGCAAAAATCAAATGTTTAGAAAAATAGAAATAGTAAGCTTTATTTAATCTCTCACTCGCTAACGAGGAAGTAGATGAGAATGAAAAAAAAACTCCCAAAAAAAATAGTAATAAAAAACCAAAAAAAATATTTTTATCAATATTTCTCCAATAATTATTAAATTCAAATTTAAATAAATTTTTTAGCATATAACTTACTTAATTTTTTAAACTCATTTCCTCTTCTCTCAAAATTTTCAAATTGATCAAATGATGCTGCCCCAGGGCTTAATAAAATTACTTTATTTATTTCGTCGGATTGTTTCATATCTTTCAAAGCACTAATTATTGCTTTTCTTAAAGTTTTTTTAATAGTGAATTTTACTTTATTGTTTAATTGTTTTTTAAAAAAAGAGATATTTTTTCCAATTATATAGGATTTGGTAATATTATTTTTGATATTCTTAAAATCAATTTTATCTTTTTCTTTGGGCAAACCACCGACTATCCAATAAATATTTTTACTACTTGCTAAAGCAAATCTTGAAGACTGAAAACTAGTAGCTTTTGAATCATTAATAAAAGTAATCCCCCCTTTTTTTAGAAAAATTTCATGTCTATGAGGCAGTCCTACAAAAGAACTCATTGATTTTATAAAAGAAGTATCACTTATTCTTAATAACTTGGCCAAGGTATAAATATAGTTCATGTTTTGATCATTTGTGGCCGATCTTAAATATATGTTTTTTATTCTAAATTTTATCTTTTTATAATCTTTAAATTTTAATGAAACTAATTTACTCAAATATTTTTTCTTTTGAAAAATATTTCTAAAACTTTCGTTAATAAAAGCAAAATCTCTTTTTTTTTGTAAATAAAAAATTTTTAACTTTGACTCTAAATATTTTTTCATTGATCCATGCCAATCTAAATGATCGTTAGTAATATTTAACAAAATTGCATAGTTAGGATGTATAAATTTTGAATGAGAGAGTTGAAATGAGGAAGCTTCAATAACTAAAAACATATTTTTTTTAATCTTTAAACTTAAAACAGGTTTTCCAATATTACCACCGAGAAGGACGTTAAAATTATTTTTTTTCAATAAATGATAAATAATTTTACAAGTGGTTGATTTTCCATTAGAACCAGTGACAACAATAGATTTAAACTTTGGATTACATAAATACAATAAATCTATATCTGTTATTATTTTTTTTTTAAATTTTATTAACTCTTTTTTATGTGGCGTTTTTTTTAAGCTTATGCCAGGGCTTAAAATAATATAATCTACTTTTTTACAGATACTTTTTAAATTTTTTACATTCTTAATATTTTTATTATAAAATTTTTTTCTTAACTTAATATTATCATCCCAAACATAATAACTATTAATCTTTTTCTTTTTAAAATATTGAATTACTGAAAGTCCACTTGAACCTAAGCCGTAAACCAAAAATGAAAATTTTTCTAAATTTAATATATGAGACATTCACTAACGTAATTTTAATGTCGCCAATCCAACTAAAGCCAATATTATTGCAATAATCCAAAATCGAATTACTATAGTTGATTCAGCCCAGCCTTTTTGTTCGAAATGGTGGTGGATTGGAGCCATCTTAAATATTCTCTTACCTGTTAATTTAAAGGAAATAACTTGAATAATCACAGACACAGTTTCAAGAACAAATAATCCTCCAACGATAGCCAATACAATTTCATGTTTTGCAATTATTGCAACAGCTGCTAATGAACCCCCTAATGATAGTGAACCAGTGTCTCCCATGAAAATTTTGGCTGGGGGGGCATTGTACCAAAGAAAACCTAGGCAAGAACCAACGATTGAACCACAAAATATTGAAAGCTCTCCTACATCGGGAATATACTGCAACTGGAGGTATTCAGAAAAAATTGTATTTCCAACAACGTAAGAAATTAATGTAAAAGAAAGGGCAACCAACATTACAGGAACAGTAGCCAGGCCATCTAGTCCATCAGTTAAATTCACTGCATTAGATGAACCAATTATTACGAACAATCCAAAAGGAATAAAAAAAAGTCCCATATTCCATATTAAATTTTTGAAAAAAGGGAAGTATAAATTATACAAATATTCATGTTCAGAAAATTTTATTAATATAAATAAAGTTACTGCACCAATAATTAATTGACCAAGGAATTTTAATTTTGAATTTAGTCCTCTAGAATTTTTAAATTTGATTTTTAATAAATCATCCGTAAAGCCCAAAAGACCCAAACTTAGGGAAACAAAAATTAGTGTCCAAATGTAAATATTGTTTAAATCTGCCCATAAAAGAGTACTGGTAAGCATCCCAATTATTATAATTACCCCGCCCATTGTAGGAGTTCCTGATTTTTTGATAATGTGATCTATCGGTCCGTCCTGTCGTATGGGGCCAGAAATCATATTTTTGGAAAAGATTCTAATAAGTGGCCCTCCAATAATGAAGACTACAACTAGGGAGGTGACTACTGAAAGTCCTGTTCTAAAAGTGAGATATTTAAATACATTTAGGAAAGAATAATTCTCTATAAAAGANGTGAGTAAATTAAATAACATCTAAATTCCTTTTATCATTGCATTACTAATAATATTCAATCCTGTTGCGTTAGATCCTTTTATCATCAAATAATCATTATTAGCGATTATATTTTTAAGAATAAAATCAACATCTTGATTCGATTGGAAAATATTTCCACGCTTCTCTTTCTTTAAATTTTTATAGGTAAAAAGGGTCTTTTCCCCTTTTATAAAAACTTTATCAATATCTGAACTGTTAATAAGTCGTGATAATTCTCTATGATAAATTTCTGATTTTTTTCCTAGTTCCAGCATATCTCCTAACAATAAATATTTTTTAAAATTATTTTTCTTTATCTCAGAAAAATTATTTAATGCATTTTTGACTGATAATGGATTCGCGTTATAACTCTCATCAATTAATCTAAAAAACTTTTTATATCTCTTAATTTTATGTATTTTACCTCTACCTTCAGACGGTTCAAAATTTTTAAATACTTGAGTAGATTTTTGAAGGTTCAGATTTAATTCTTGTAAAACAGCTATGGAGGCTAGAACATTATAAACATTAATATCTTTTATTATCAATTTTAAAATTTTATCTTTTAAACTTATTGTAATTTTTTTTATCGAATTGTTTTGTGTTGTTTTAATTAAACGAATATCTGATTTTTTAGATTTACCAAAAGTAATAACTTTTATATTTTTTAATTTTGCTTTGGTATTTAAAAAATTAAAAAATTTATCATCGCGATTCAAAACAACTGTGCCATTATTTTTAATATTATTTATAATTTCACTTTTTGCTTTTGCTATATCTTTAATATTTCTAAAGTTTTCTATATGTGCCTCTGCTATATTTGTAATTATAGCTAAATCAGGTTTTATGATTTTAGATAATTGATTTATCTCACCTGCTTTACTCATTCCTACTTCAAATAAACCAAATTTATGATTTGGATTTAGATTGGATAAACTTATTGGAACACCATAATGATTATTGAAAGATCTAGGTGAGGCGTAAGTTTTGTTATATTTTTGAAGTAAAATATTAAGGATATTTTTTAATGAAGTTTTTCCTGCACTGCCAGTTATTGCTAAAATCTTTGCGTTACAATTTTCTCTCTTAAGTCTAGCAAATTTATTGAGAAAACTAATGGGGTTATCAACTTTGATTATATTCTTTTTGTATTTTTTATTACTTTTTGATGAAACTATATAGTGAGCACCTTTTTTTATGGCTTTAGAAATAAATTGATTTCCATCTTTATTTTTACCTTTAATGGCTAAAAATAAATTATCTTTTTTAACATCTCTAGAGTCTATTGTAAGTCCATCAAATGAGTAAGTTTTTTTATTTTTGAGAATTTTATTTAATATTTTAGAATTGAATAAATAATTTTGTCTTTTTTCACTTATTATTTTTTTATTAATCTTTAATTTTCTAATTATTTTTCTATCAGAAATTTTAATAATCTTATTTCCATAATCTTGGTAGTTTTCATGACCCTTACCAGCAATTAAAATTGTTTCATTGGGTTCTGCTTTTGATATAGCTTCTTTAATTGCTTGTGATCTATTTCCTATATTAAAATAGTTGCTCCCTTTAAGGTGATTAATAATTTCTTCTCTAATTTTTTTTGGATTTTCTTTTCTGGGGTTATCATCGGTAACATAAATCCTTTCACAAAAAGACTTTGCAATTTTTGCCATTAAAGATCTTTTTTTAAAATCTCTTTCTCCACCACATCCAAATACTAATGAAATATTATTATTGAAAGTATTTTTGATTGATTTTAAAACTTCTTTTAATGCATCTGGTGTATGGGCGTAATCAATAAATACTCTTATATTGTTTGGAAACTTTTTAATTAAATCTAGCCTACCATCAACATTTTTAATCTTTTTCAATGAACTGATAATTTGCGTATAATTTAAATTACATAACCGTGCTGCTAAAATTGCCATTGATAAGTTCTTTCTCTGAAATGATCCACACAAAGGTATAGNGAGATCTTTAATATCATTAAATGTTTTGCTGNTATCCNATAATCTTAGTTTTCTATTTTTAGAAATCTTTTCTAAAATTGAATATTCTTTGATAAATTTATCAACTAAAATGTAACTTCTTTTTGGTAATAGCTTTGAAAACAAGATTAATTTTGCTCTTAAATAAGCTTTCATTGTTTTGTGATAGTCCAAATGATCTTGGCTAAAGTTAGTAAAAATTCCAGCTTTAAAATTTAAATTATCTAATCTTTTTTGATCTAAACCATGACTAGAAGCTTCTATTATAACATTATNAATTTTATTTTTTTTTAATTCATGAAGATTTTTGTGGAGCGTTATTACATCTGGAGAAGTAAGATTAGTCTTAATAAAATTCTCTCTGTATCTTATTCCTAGAGTACCGATGGATGCGACTGGAATATTATTCAGATGTAATATTTGATAAAAAAAATCAGCTACAGATGTTTTTCCATTTGTGCCTGTTACTGCAATAATATTCTTTGGTTTTAATTTGTAAAATTTTGAAGAGATTTTGCTTAAATAATTTCTTACATTCTTTGATTTAATTACATTAACTTTTGAGCTTTTAAATTTACAACTCTTTGAGCAAATAATGATAATTGCTCCATTTTTAATTGCTTTACCAATATAATTTTCACCATTAAATTTGGATCCCTTTATCGCAAAAAAAATAAATCCCTTTTTAACCTCTTCGCTATTTAAAGCTAAACCTTTTATGTTAAGGTTTTTTAATCTTTTAGGAGAATTTTTAATTAAGTTTTTTAGCAACATGTTTGTTGTAAAACTCTTTGTTCTTTATGGCTAAAATAGGTCCAATTTTTTTTATAATTTTGCCAGCTATATAAACGGAATTCCAGCCTGCTTCATTTCTAGTTCCTTTAATCTTAATTCCTCGATAATTATAAATTAAATCAGAAGCAACCTGGGGATTCTCAAGCATTACAAGTAAAACATATTTTGGATCCTGGGAAGGAAACACTGAAATGAAAGTGTTCAAATTTTCATTCTTATTTCCATACTTTTGTGAAGTTCCAGTTTTTCCTCCTACGTCGTAACCATAAATATCTGCTAAACTAGCCGTTCCTTCTTTTTCGGTTACCACTTTTCTAAGAATGGTATTAATTTTTTTACTAGTTTCTAAAGAAACTATTTTTTTGTTTTCTTGATATTCTTTTTTCCTAATTAATGTTGGTTTTATAATATTGCCACCATTAGTTAAAGCAGCATATGTTGTTGAGGCTTGTAGGGGAGTCACTGCTATTCCATGTCCGTAAGAAATAGTTTCTAGCTTACATTTATTCCATTTGAAATTAAGAGGAGTCCCGATTTCTTCCAACTCAAACTCTGGGGTATCTAATAAATTAGTTTCTTTGATAAAATCTTTATAGTCTTGTTCACCAATTTTTTTTGCTAACATTAAGGTCCCTATATTAGAGGATCTAATTAATATATCTTCTACTGATAAATCTTTTGGGAATTGTTTAATATCTGATATCTCATGAATAGAACATTTAATTTTTCTAGGTATATCTTTTATAATCGTTTCAGGTGACACTAAACCTTTTTCAATAGCTAAGGCAATTGTAAATGTTTTAAAAATTGATCCTAATTCATAAACTCCTTTCGTTATTTTATTGGTATAATTTTTATCTGTTATGTTTGCTCTCTTGTTAATATTAAAATTAGGTAAAGACACTAAAGATAAAACTTCTCCGTTATTTACATCCATTAATAAAGCTCCTCCTCCCGTTGCATTAAAAGTTTTTAAGGCTCTATTAAGCTCATCATCAATTATATGCTGAATATTTGTATCTAAAGTTAATTGTAATGGACTATTTAATAATTTTTTATCTTTTAGTTCTTTATCAAAATATTTTTCAACTCCTGAAATTCCATAATTATCATAATCAACTTGACCTAAAATATGACTATACAAATTTGCATGCGTATAAATTCTTGACTGAAAAGGTTCAAAAATTATTCCTTTTTCTCCAAGGGACCATAATTTTTCTTTATCATTCTGATCAAGTCTTCTTTTTAAATAAAAATATTTTCCCTCATTTAATTTCTTCTCAATTTGTTCGATTGGTAAATCTGGAAAATTTAATCTAATATTAATTAAAAAATTCTCCTTATTTTTTATTAGATTAGGATTAATGGCTGCATGAAAAGATTTTACATTTCTAGATACTAAAGTTCCATTTCTATCAATAATATCTCTTCTTAGCGGAGTGAGATAAAATGAGTTATTCTTTTTATTATAAATTTCAATGCTTTTTAAAGAAACGAAAACAATCTTAATCGAGAAAATTGTAATCAGAGAGAAGAAAAGAAAAAAAAGAAGATAGACTCTGTCTTGAGTGATATTTGAGTTTTTAATTTTATTTTTTTTTTGATTAGTTTCTAAATAATCTTCAAAGTAAAAACTTTTTTGATTTATATTAAAATTTTTATTTCTTTTGTGTTTTCTTTTCATTTTCTGCTTTAAGAATTGTNATTTTTTTTTGAGAGTCTATAAAATTTTTATAATTGAAGTATATTCTTGAAAAATCCATAGGAAGATATTCTATGGAGGATAGATCTTCTATTTTTACCGATAAATTTTTTGGAGAAGAGAGGTAAAAATAATCTAGCTCAGTTTCATGTAAATCTTTTTCAATGATTAAAATTCTTGTATTAATTTTATAAATTTTTTTTTCAATAATGCCTGTTTTATTTTTTATAACAGATGTAAACCCCAACAATATTGAGAATATTAAAAGTGATATGATTAGCTTAATTTTAGACATTTAAACTTTCTAAATCTAAATATCTTTTAAATTTATTTGTTAATTCACTAGGATAAATAAATTTATTTTTACTTCTAATGGCGTACCTAAGTTTTGCTGAACGTGATGGGGGATTCTTATTAATTTCTAAATTAGAGGGTCTAAATATTCTATTTCTATATCTATTAAATAAAGAATTATTTGTGGGTCTGTCTACTGGAACATATCTAGAAGGGTTAGATCGGTTNGAAGAGAAATTGCTGAAAAAATATTTCACAATTTTATCTTCTATAGAATGAAAGCTAACAATTAATATTTTTCCACCTGGTTTTAAAACTTTAGTTGCATTAATAATACCTGTAATAAGTTCGGTTATTTCTTTGTTTACAAAAATTCTTAAAGCCTGGAATGTTTTTGTACTTGGATTTATTTTATTTTTATAATTTTTTTTTTTACTTTTTTTAATAATATCAACTAATTGATCAACTTTAGTAATCTTTTGGGCCAAACGTGTTTTAATTATATTTTTGGCTATTCTTGATGCTTCTTTTTCCTCTCCTAAAATTTTGATAATAGACTTTAGATCCTGTTCACTAAAATTATTTACCACTTCTTCTGCAGAAGTCGCAGAAAGACCCATAGACATATCTAGTGATGCTTTAGAATTGAAAGAAAAACCTCTTTCTAGATTATTCAATTGGATTGAAGATAATCCTAAATCAAATATTACAGTATCAACTAGTTTATTGCCTACGACAGTATGAACTTCACTAAATTTTAACTTATGAAAGGAAAATCTATTTGGATATTTTTTTTTTTATCTTTTTGCTTATATTTAAAATAAATTCATCTCGATCTAAAGCTATTACTTTTGTTTTAGAAAAATTAAGTAATTTTTTAGAATAACCTCCTCCACCAAAAGTACAGTCTATATAAATTCCGCCTTTATGTGGAGAGCAAATTTTAACTACCTCGTCCAACATCACCGGAAAATGGGAAAATTCCGGTGATAAAGTTTGAGGGATCATAACGATATTGTTTTATCATTAAAACTTTTGTTTTCTTAAGAATGCAGGAATTTCAAAATCTTCTTCCTCGGAAGAGTCTTGATCAAAAAGTTTTTCGGTTTGAGTATCGCTAAACTCATCTAAATTATCTCCTNCTTGAGGTTCGTGTTCATCTGAAAAAAGTTGTGGAGTATGCTCTTCTTCATTAATATTATTTGTTTCAATATTAGAACTTGAATCTATTTCCAATTGTGGGTTAGAGCTTTCATTATTACTATCCATATAAGATGCGTTTTCCATTGAAACGCCAGAAGGAATACTATTCACATCTTGTTGATCAACAATATTCATCTCATTTTTAGAATCATGAATATTTTCATCTAGATCATTAGCAATAGGCTGATGATTTTGTTGTTCATTAAATTCAAACTTTTCATCTAATTTTAATGCGGTAGCGCCTTCTATAGAATTTAAAGTATTATTTTCTATACTAGCATTATTTGGAAACAAGCCTTCGGAGTATCCATTGTTTCTATTTTGTATTCTGGAAACCATGTTTAACACAGTATTTGTTTGAGGTTTATGACCATCTAAAGCAGTAGCAACTATTGATACTCTCATTTTGCCTTCCATATTTTCATCTTTAATAGCGCCAAAAATTAATTCTACTTCAGGATCAACTTCAGCTCTAACTTTTTGAACAGTTTGATCAACTTCAAATAAAGTTAAATCTTTTCCACCGGTAATATTTATTAATAATCCCTTGGCCCCTTTTAAAGAATATTCATCTATTAAAGGATTGTTTAAAGCCATCTCTGTAGCTGCCATAGCTCTATTTTCACCTTCCGCTTCTCCTGTTCCCATCATTGCCTTGCCCATAGAGCTCATTACAGTCTCAACATCTGCAAAGTCTAAATTTATCATGCCCGGTCTAACCATTAAGTCAGTAACACTTTGTACTCCATGTCTTAAGACATTGTTTGATAGGTGAAAGGACTCTTCAAACGTAGTTGTTTCACTAGCAATTTTAAAAAGATTTTGATTAGGTACAACTATAGTTGTATCTAAATGTTTTTTTAAAGCCTCCAAGCCCTCTAAAGCTCTTCTCATTCTTTTTGATCCTTCATATGTAAAAGGTAAAGTAGTAACACCAACAGTTAAAATATTTAATTCCTTAGCTGCTTTAGCAATTACATGTGAAGCTCCTGTTCCAGTCCCGCCACCCATTCCAGCTGCAATAAAAACCATATTACTCCCTTGAATGTAATTTACTATTTCTCCAATAGACTCGTCAGCAGCTGCCTGACCAATATTATGTTTTGCACCTGCTCCTAAGCCTTTAGTAAGATTCATNCCAATTTGAATTTTNGCATGNGCTTTNCTCATTTTTAAATCTTGAGCATCTGTATTAATTGCAACAAATTCTACGCCNTCCATNCCTGANTCTATCATNGCNTTNATNGCATTTCCTCCNGCTCCTCCAATNCCTANAACTAAAATTCTAGGTTTTAATTCTTTNAGTTCTCCNCCACCAATATTTATACTCATACTTCCTCCCCTTTTTGTTTNTTTTCCCATTTTAAATTAGATCTATTTTGNTANGCTTTTTTNCTTGCNACNACTTTNAATTTTTCNAANATTTTTGGNTCCCAGATTTGAAANGTTTTNCCNANCCCNACAAACAAAATATNGTTTTTAATTTTTGCATGATNTAGTAATTTTTCTGTTAANGANACTCTTCCTTCAGTATCAAATTGCAANTTAACACTNTCNGATAGNACAGATGTTGCAAAATANTCTCTTTTTTCNTCAAAAGGATTTANTGAGTCNATTGTATTAGATANTTTTTCAATTCTATCTTGNGAACAAGCTTCTAGTGCTGAGTGATTAAATGAAGGATAGCTTATAAAACCATTATAGCCCATAGATGATAAATGAGATCTAAAAGTAGCAGGCACTGATACCCTTCCTTTTTTGTCTAATTTGTTTTCGTAACTTGATAAAAACATCGTTTTTGAAACCCTTTTGTCTAATAAACTTTTTCAAATCACCCTCCGTTTTGGGATTATTTGGGATATTATGGGTTTTAATAAAATAGTCAATATTTAAGTTTTTTAACAAAACAGTACAAAAATAGAACATTTTTGGTAAGGTTTTTAGATTGCCAGATAATCTATAAGCCGGGTTCTGTCATTAAAGATGTCATTTCTCTAGGCTTAAATT
>NHFH02000010.1 GCA_002170275.2 Candidatus Pelagibacter sp. TMED106
ACAGCTGCTAGATTGCCTGATAGTGTATTGAGAGAACTACAAAAAGTAAGTGCTAGAGTAATGAAAGAAGAATCTGCTAAAGACGCTGACTTTGCTAGAGTATGGGCTTCTCAACAGGCATTTATGAAAGAGTACGATGTTTGGCAAAAATGGGGATATTTACCTCGAAACTTTTAGTATTTAATACTTAAAAAGTTGACTATAATAATAAAAGCGGCCGGTTTAACCGGCTGCTTTTGTTTTTAAGGAAAAAAAATTATGTCTAAAGATTTTACATCTGTTGAAAGTTCACTTGATAAAAAGCTAAAGCTTAGACATACGCCTATCACAAAAAAAATTGATAATTTTGTTTTAAAGATTGGTGAAGTTTTTAATTGGTTATGGGTATTTCTGGTAATAGTTATCATACTGAATGTAGTTTTAAGATACGTCTTTAAAAATGGAATGATTGAATTGGAAGAACTGCAATGGCATCTTTATTGTATTGGCTGGTTAGTTGGTTTGTCCTCAACATATATAGTTGACTCTCACGTAAGAGTAGATGTTTTAAGTGAAAGATTAAGTTATAGAAAAAAATTATGGTTTGAATTATTTGGTATTTTAATTTTATTTTTACCATTCGTAATCCTTGTTCTTTATTATGCAGTTCCCTTTTTTGAATTATCATGGAATACAAGCGAAAGATCAACGTCTGCAAATGGTTTACCAGCAAGATGGTTTGTAAAAGGTTTTTTAGTAATTAGTTTTTTCTTGTTATTGATTTCTGGAATATCGAGAATAACAAGAATAATAAGTACACTTCGATTTGGACTAGAGGATAAAAAATGATTTCATTAGTTACAGAATATTTTTTAGCAATTGCCCTCTTTTTTAGTTTTATTACATTAATATTTTATGGATTTCCTGTAGCTTGGACTATGGGTGGTTTAGGAGTTATGTTTATATTTATTTCAATGATTTCTGATAATTTATTTGACACTTTTTATGGCGTCGATTTTGGATTTGCATCAATGGTTGTTTATAGGCTTTATGGAGTTATGGCAAACTGGGTTCTAGTAGCATTACCAATGTTTATTTTTATGGGAATTATGATGGATAAATCAGGTATTGCAGAGGATTTGATGACTGATCTTTCTAAATTGTTTGGAAAAACAAGAGGTGGGCTTGCAATTTCTATTGTGTTTATTGGAGTATTACTAGCTGCTTCTACAGGAATTATTGGTGCAGCCGTTGTGCTATTAACAATTCTAGGAGTACCTCTTATGTTAAAAAATAATTATAATAAGGATTTAGCATGTGGAGTAGTTTGTGCCACTGGTACATTAGGAATTTTAATTCCCCCAAGCATTATGCTTGTAATTATGGGTGACCAAGTTCGAATATCAGTTGGAGATTTATTTATGGGAGCAGTATTTCCAGGGTTGTTACTTGGGTTGCTTTATACAATTTTTATAGTTGTTTATGCTTATATGAATCCAAAAGCTGCCCCTTTACCAAAAGATGCTGAACCAGTAGATTTTAAAATAGTTTTAAGAGTTTTAAAATCTATTATACCACCAGCTTTATTAATTGTTGCTGTCTTGGGAAGTATATTTATGGGTATTGCTACACCAACTGAAGCATCTGGAGTTGGAGCTTTAGGTGCATCTTTATTAGCAATGATTAGAGGAAGGTTGTCATTTGCTGATTTAAAAATTGTAATTAGAAAAACAACCCATACTACAGCTTATATTTTTGCACTTTTTGTTGGTGCAACAATGTTTGCATTAATTTTAAGAGGTTTAGGTGGTGATGAATTAATAGAAGGNGCTCTAAAAGCTTTACCTTTTGGAACAAATGGAGTTGTAATTGTAGTTTTGTTTGTTGCCTTTTTGTTAGGATTCTTTTTAGATTGGATAGAGATTACTTTAATTATTTTACCATTTTTAGCACCAGTTATGGTAGATCTAGGGGTCGACTTAGTATGGTTTATAGTAATGTTTGCGGTAGTTTTACAAACCTCATTTATAACTCCACCAGTTGGATTTGCTTTATTTTATATGAAAGGTGTTGCACCACAAGGTATTTCAATAACAAATATTTATAAAGGAATAATTCCATTTGTAATACTTCAAGTAATAGCAGTTGCACTAGTATTCAATTTCCCCGAAATAGTTACTTGGTTACCTAAAGTAGCCTACGGGCCTTAAAAAATTACTCTATATGAATAAGTTAAAATTGTTTATAATGACTTTATGTCTCATTTTTTCAACTAATTATGCTAAAGGTGATTTAAATCTTCCTTTAAAACAATATTTAGAAAATGAAAATATTGAAAAGGGTTCAACACAAATTAATCTTCTTAAAAGATGTAGTGCTATTTATGCCTATGCTTCAGCAGTAATTTTAAAAACTGATGCAGTTTCTTCAAAGAATTTTATTGAAATTTCAAATAATCTTTTATTCAAATCTGTAGAATTAATGGTTATAGACGAAGAAAAAAAACTCGAAGATGCACAAAGAGAAGCTGAGAATAATAGAAAACTATTATTCAATAATTATATAAAAGATGGTAAAAAAAATTGGGAAAAAAATAAATCACATTTTAAAGGGTCATATATATCTGATGATATGTCAATCTGCTCAAAACTTGTTGAAGATAAGTAGTTTAAACTTTAAAATTCTGTTGAATAATCTTTAATTATCAATAAAAGATACTGACATTCATGAAAAAAAAAATTTCATTAATAGGCGCAGGTCAAATTGGAGGAACTCTTGCACATCTAATTGGTACTAAAGAACTAGTCGACGAAGTAGTTTTATTTGATATTGCAGGAGGGATTGCTAAGGGAAAAGCTTTGGATATAGCACAATCTTCTTCTGTAGACGGATTTAATGTAAAATTTTCTGGCACAGATGATTATAAAGATATTAAAAATTCTGATGTAATAATTATTACTGCTGGCGTTCCTAGAAAACCAGGGATGAGCAGAGATGATCTTTTGGGTATAAATTTAAAAATTATTAAGCAGGTAGCTGAAGGTGTTAAAAAAAATGCACCAAATGCATTTGTAATATGTATTACCAATCCATTAGATGTAATGGTTATGGCTTTTCAAAAATTTTCTGGTTTACAAGCAAATAAAGTAGTGGGAATGGCTGGAATTTTAGATAGCTCGAGATTTAAACTATTTTTATCCTTAGAGTTAAATATTCCTGTAAATGAAATAGATGCAATGGTAATGGGAGGTCATGGGGACACAATGGTTCCATTGCCGAGATTTACAAAAGTTTCAGGTAAACCTTTGCTTGATTTAGTAAAAGGCGGAAAAATTTCACAAGAAAGATTAGAAGAAATAAATCAAAGAACGAGAGATGGTGGAGCTGAGATAGTAAAATATCTTGAAAAGGGATCAGCATTTTATGCTCCTGCAGCATCTGGAGTTCAGATGGCAGAAGCATATTTGAAGGATGAAAAAAAATTATTGCCATGTGCTATTCAATTAAATGGAGAATATGGAGTCAATAATGTTTATGCTGGTGTCCCAGTAATAATTGGAAAAGATGGTGTAGAAAAAATAGAAGAAATTGACTTAGATGAGAAAGAAAAAAAGGAATTCATGAATTCTATTGATGCAGTTAAAGCCCTTTGGGAAGCAGCATCTAAAATAGATCCTGATCTTTCCAAATAATAATGAATATTCACGAACATCAAGCAAAACAAATTTTAAAAAAGTATGGTGCAGCAGTTCCAGAGGGAATTTTTGGGTTGACCGTTGATGAGTTAGTTGAAAAAGCGAAATCATTAAAAACTGACAAATATGTTTTAAAAGCCCAAATACATGCAGGTGGCAGAGGAAAAGCAGGAGGAGTTAAAATTTTAAATACAATAGAAGAATTGCACAATGCAGCCAAAGAACTATTGGGCAAAACTCTTATAACTCATCAAACTGGCCCTGAAGGAAGAAAAGTTAAAAGATTATATGTAGAAGAGTCTTCAAATATAGATAAGGAGTTTTATTTATCTTGCTTGATAGATAGAGCTAGTTCAAAAATTGCTTTCATATCAAGTGATCAAGGTGGAATGGATATTGAAGAGGTAGCAAGTTCTACCCCAGAAAAAATTATAACTACCAAAGTCGAAATTAATGATAAAATTTCAGACGATGATTGTGAAAAAATAATTAATGTTTTTAATTTAAATGCTAACACAAAAAAACTAGCAATATCATTAATTAAATCGATTTATAAGATGTTTGTAAGCACTGATGCAAACATGGTTGAAATTAATCCTTTAATTTTAACTAAAGAAGATAAAATTATTTGTTTAGATGCAAAAGTTAATTTTGACTCTAATGCTTTATTTAGACATCCAGAAATTATGGAGTTAAGAGATTTAAATGAAGAAGATCCTACTGAAATAGAAGCTAGTAAGCATGATCTTGCTTACATAAAACTTGATGGTAGTATTGGTTGTATGGTNAATGGAGCTGGTTTAGCAATGGCTACCATGGATATAATTAAGCTTTATGGGAAAGAACCTGCAAATTTTTTAGATGTTGGAGGTGGAGCGTCAAAAGAAAAAGTTTCAGCTGCTTTTAAAATAATTCTTTCAGATAAAAATGTAAAAGGAATTTTAATTAATATTTTTGGTGGAATAATGAGATGTGATGTACTTGCACAAGGTGTGGTTGATGCTGCTAAAGAAATTAATATTAGTATTCCTTTAGTTGTAAGACTTGCGGGGACCAATTTTAAAGAAGGAAAAGAGATACTTGATAATTCTGGTTTAAAATTAATTTCTGCAGAAAATTTAGATGATGCAGCTAAAAAAATAGTTGAGGCAATAAAATAAATGTCTGTATTAGTTAACAAAAATACAAAAGTAATTTGTCAGGGTTTTACAGGAGAACATGGTACTTTTCATTCTGAACAAGCTATTCAATATGGAACTAATATAGTTGGTGGTGTTACACCTAAAAAAGGAGGTCAAAAACATCTAAATAGACCAGTTTTTAACAGTGTCNTAGAGGCTAAAAATGAAGTTGGTGCTGATGCAACTATGATTTATGTACCAGCTAAATTTGCTGCCGCTGCAATTATAGAGGCAATAGACGCATCTATTGAACTTATAGTTTGTATTACTGAGGGTATACCTATTCAAGATATGGTTAAAGTAAGACAAAAATTATATGGCTCAAAAAGCAGACTGATAGGACCTAATTGTCCAGGAATAATTACTCCTGAAGAATGTAAAATAGGTATCATGCCTGGAAACATTCATAAGAGAGGTACAGTTGGCATTGTATCAAGGTCAGGAACTTTGACCTATGAAGCAGTTGCTCAGACCACAGAGAATGGGTTAGGTCAATCAACATGTATTGGTATTGGAGGAGATCCAATAAATGGCACTAGCTTTATCGATTGTCTAGATTTATTTTTAAATGATAATGAAACTAANTCTATTTTAATGATAGGTGAAATTGGAGGAACAGCTGAGGAAGAAGCAGCAGAATTTGTTAATAATCATAAAATAAAAAAACCTATAGTAGGGTTTATTGCTGGTAAAACAGCACCTCCAGGAAGAAGAATGGGACATGCAGGAGCCATAATTTCTGGAGGAAAAGGTGGTGCANANGATAAAATAAAAAAAATGGAAGAATGTGGCATAACTATTGCAAAATCTCCATCTGAGATAGGTAAAACACTATATAATAAATTGTCTAATTGAAAAAAATTTTTCTAACACTATATTAAAATTATAGATGTCTTCTTCAAAAAATCTTGAGTTAGAAAAAACTTCATTTCTTAATAAATCTAATAGTGCATTTATTGAACAGATGTACCTTAAATTTATTAATAAAGACTCTGATTTACCTGAAAGTTGGAAAAATTATTTTGAGGGAATAGGTGAAGAGCTAGATATTATTGCTAAGGATATCAATGGTCCTTCTTGGGGCCCAAAAAAAGATAAAATAAATTTAGATATAGTTTTAGAAAGAATTGAGAAACGAGAGACTAAGACTTCAGTGTCAAAAGATATTTCGAAGAACAATCAAAAAGATTTAATTAAATCAAATAGTGACTCAATTAAAGCAGTATCTTTAATCAGATCTTATAGGCAAAGAGGACATTTAATAGCCAAACTTGATCCTCTAGATTTGATGAAAATAGATTATTTAGATGAACTTCATCCAGAATCTTATGGATTTAAAAAAGAAGATTATAAAAAAAAGATATATTTAGGTGGTGTAATTAATAAAGAACACTCAACTATAAGAGAAATATTAGATTTTTTAAAAAAAATATATTGTGGCACTATCGGATATGAGTATATGCATATTTCAAATCCAATAGAAAGAAAATGGTTTAGAGATAGAGTTGAAAAATCTCAAGAAGATTTTAAATTTACAAAAAATGGTAAAGAAGCAATTCTAAACAAATTAATTCAAGCAGAGGGTTTTGAAAAATTTTTACATACTAAATATGTTGGAACAAAAAGATTTGGTTTAGATGGTGGTGAAAGTTTAATTCCTGCCTTAGAACAAATAATTAAAGTAGGTGGTCAATCCAAAATTAAGGAAGTTAAGATTGGAATGTCTCACAGAGGAAGATTAAATGTTTTGGCAAATGTTTTACAAAAATCATATAAAAGAATTTTCAACGAATTTGCAGGAGAGTTTAATTCCAATCTAAAAGATGGAGCAGGTGATGTTAAATATCATTTAGGAGCATCTTCTAATAGAGAGTTTGATGGAAATTCTGTTCATGTTAGTTTAACTGATAATCCTTCTCATTTGGAAGCAGTTAATCCAGTTGTTTTAGGGCAAACTAGAGCAAAACAATTTTTTCATAAAGATAAAGAACGTAAAAAAGTTATACCAATCTTAATTCATGGTGATGCCGCTTTTGCTGGTCAAGGAGTAGTAGCTGAATGTTTTGCTATGTCAGGATTACCAGGCCATAACACAGGTGGTACTATCCATATTATTATTAATAATCAGATTGGATTTACTACAAGTCCGAGATTTGCAAGATCTTCACCTTATCCATCAGATATTTCAAAAATGGTAGACGCTCCTATTTTACATGTTAATGGAGATGATCCAGAAGCAGTAGTTTATGCTGCGAGAATTGCAATTGAATTTAGATTAAAATTCAATAGAGATGTTGTGATTGATTTAATTTGTTACAGAAGATTTGGACATAATGAGGGTGATGAACCATCCTTTACCCAACCTCTTATGTATAAAAAAATTAGATCACATCCTTCAACAATTAAAGTTTATGGAAATAAATTGATACAAGAAAACATAATTTCAAATGAAAATTTGAATAAAAATATAAAAAATTTTAAGGATTTACTTGATGATCATTATAAAAATGCAAAAAATTATAAGCCAAAAATTGAGTGGTTTGAAGGTACTTGGTCTGCATATAAGCCTGAAAAGGGAAAAGATAAAAGAGGTGTAACTGGAGCAAGTACAAAAAAACTTTTAGAAATATCGGAAAAAATTAACATTGTTTCCTCAGAATTGAATGTACATAAAACTATTACCAAAATATTAGAAGCTAGAAAAAAATCGGTTTCAGATGGCCAAGGAATTGACTGGTCAACAGCAGAAGCCTTAGCTTTTGGATCTTTATTAGAAGAGGGTTATCCTGTTAGATTAGTTGGTCAAGATTCTGGTCGAGGAACTTTTAGTCAAAGACATTCTGTAATAAGAAATCAACTTGATAATAGTAGATATGTACCTTTAAACAATATTTCTACTAATCAAAAACAATTTGAAGCTGTAGATAGTTTCTTATCTGAATTAGCAGTTTTGGGCTTTGAATATGGTTACAGTTTAGTTGAACCTAATACACTGACTTTATGGGAGGCACAATTTGGAGATTTTGCAAATGGAGCACAAGTTGTTATTGACCAATTTATTGCATCTGGAGAGAGAAAATGGTCTAGGGCATCAGGATTAGTAATGTTATTACCTCATGGATATGAAGGCCAAGGACCAGAACACTCTTCAGCAAGATTAGAAAGATTTTTGCAATTNTGTGCTAACGACAATATGCAAGTGATGAACTGTACTACTCCTGCAAATTATTTTCATGCTTTAAGAAGACAAATGCATAGAGATTTTAGGAAACCATTAATAATAATGACTCCAAAATCATTATTAAGAAATAAATATTGCGTATCTAATTTGGAAGATTTCAGTAAAACTAATTCTTTTCATAGAGTTTTGTGGGATCATGCTATAGATCCAAAAAGCAAAGGTTTTATTAAACTTAAAAAGAAGTCAAAAATTAAAAAAGTAATATTATGTTCTGGTAAGATTTATTTTGATTTACTTGTCGCTAGAGAAAAATTGAAAAGAGATGATGTAATAATGTTTAGAATTGAGCAACTTTATCCATTTCCAGCCAAAGCACTTGTAAAAGAGATAAAACCTTATGCTGAAAAAGCAAAATTTTATTGGTGTCAGGAGGAACCAAAAAATATGGGAGCTTGGTTTTCTGTAAGAGATTATATCCAATGGACATTAGACACTATTAAGGCTAATAATAGAAAAATTTCTTATATAGGGAGAAGTCCAGATGCATCACCAGCCACAGGCTATGCAAAAAGACATGCCTCCCAACAAGACGAGATAATAAAGAGGGTTTTTAAAACATAATGAGTGAAAAAATTGTAGTACCAGCTTTAGGAGAAAGCATTACCGAAGCAACTGTAGCCAAGTGGTTAAAAAATAAGGGAGATACAGTTAATGCTGATGAGCCTATTGTAGAATTAGAAACTGATAAAGTTAATTTAGAGATTCCCTCTCCGTCTGATGGAATATTATCTGAAATAAACTCAAGTGATGGTACTGTAGTTGAGGTAGGNGCTATACTTGGTTCAGTAAGTCAAAATGGAAAAAATCAAACTGAAAATAAAGAAATTAAAATAGAAGAAATCAAATTAAAAAAAATAGAAGATAATGTTAAAAACATAGAAATTGAAAAAAAAGAGCCAAAAATTTTTGAAGAAAAAGAAGATTTAGAAACTAAAACTGAGAAGCCTCTTGTCTTAACTAATGAAGTTAAAGAACAAAAAGATGAAGAAATACTTTCTCCAGCAGTTAGAAAAATAGTAGTTGAAAATAAAATAGACTTAAAAACAGTTAAAGGATCTGGAAAAGACGGCAGAGTATTAAAAGGAGATCTAATTAGCTTGATGGGGGCAAAGCCTCAACCATCAGAAAGAAAAATTCAATATGGTCAAGAAGAGAGAATCAAAATGACTAGATTGAGATTAACAATTGCAAAAAGACTAAAACAAGCTCAAGAAAATGCTGCATTACTCACTACTTTTAATGAAGTTGATATGACCAATATAATTGAGATGAGAAAAGAAAATCAAGAAGATTTTCAAACTAGGTATGGAATTAAACTAGGCTTCATGTCATTTTTTGTAAAAGCTTGTGTGGCAGCACTAAAGATTTTTCCAGCCGTTAACGCTGAAATTGATGGAGAAGAAATTGTTTACAAAAATTATTATAATATAAGTTTTGCAGTAGGTACTGAAAAAGGATTGGTTGTTCCTGTACTTAAAAATTCAGATGAATTATCGTTTGCAGACATTGAAAAAAATATTAAAAGTCTTTCAGAAAAAGCAAAAGATGGTAAATTGACGATAGAAGATCTGCAAGGTGGAACTTTTACTATTAGCAATGGAGGAGTTTATGGTTCAATGTTATCTACTCCAATTTTAAATTTGCCTCAATCAGGGGTTTTAGGAATGCATAACATTGTAGAAAGACCAGTAGTAATAGATGGAGAAATTAAAGTTAGACCCATCATGTATCTTGCGCTATCATATGATCATAGAATTATTGATGGAAAAGAGTCGGTTTCTTTCTTAAAAATGGTTAAAGAAAATTTAGAAGATCCAAGAAGATTATTTTTAAATATTTAAATGGCAGAAAAATTTCAAGCAGTTGTAATAGGTGGAGGTCCCGGTGGATATGTATGTGCTATAAGATTAGCTCAACTTGGATTAAAAACAGCATGTATTGAGTCTAGAGGATCTTTAGGTGGTACTTGTTTAAATATTGGATGCATACCTTCAAAAAATTTATTAAATCTTTCAGAAAATTTTCTCAAAGCTAAAAGTCTCTCAAAACTTGGAATAGAAGTTGGTGAAGTAAAACTTAATCTTGAAAAAATGATGAAAAATAAAGATAAAGCTGTCACAACTCTAACCAAAGGTGTTGAGTTTTTATTTAAAAAAAATAAAGTTACTTATTTCAAAGGTACAGGAAGTTTTAAATCATCCAATAAGGTTGCTATATTAGATGATGCAAATAAGGAAATAATCATAGAAACTGAAAAAACTATAATTAGCACAGGTTCTGAGCCTACATCATTACCCGGTATAGAATTTGATGAAAAAATAATCATCTCTTCCACTGGAGCATTATCCTTAAAGAAAGTACCAAAAAAAATGATAGTAATTGGCGGTGGTTATATAGGTTTAGAAATGGGATCCGTTTGGTCAAGATTGGGCACAGAAGTTCACGTAATTGAGTTTCTTGAAAATATTACTCCTGGGATGGATAAAGAGGTGTCTATTGAATTTATGAAAATTTTAAAAAAGCAAGGTATTAGTTTTCATATGCAAACAAAGGTAGAAAAAATAAAAAAAACTCCTGAGGGTGCAACCATTTTTGCATTAAATAAAGATGGTAAAAAGATAAATTTTGAGTGCGATGTAGTTTTAATTTCAGTTGGAAGAAAGCCTAATACAAATAATTTAAATTTAAAAGAAATCGGTGTGGAATTAGATGAAAAAAAAAGAATTAAAACTGATAAAAATTTTCAAACTAATATAAATAATATTTATGCAATTGGTGATGTAATAAAAGGACCAATGTTAGCACATAAAGCTGAAGATGAGGGTATTGCTGTTGCAGAAAATATTGCAGGACAGTCAGGACATGTTAACTACGATATAATTCCTGGCGTTATCTACACTACACCAGAGGTTGCATCAATTGGTAAAACCGAAGAACAGTTAAAATTAGCTAACACAAAATATAAAATTGGTAAATTTTCATTTATGGCAAATTCTAGAGCTAAAGCGATTGATGAGGCGGAAGGATTTGTTAAAATTCTAGCAGACGAAGTGACAGATAAAGTTTTAGGAGCACATATTATAGGTCCTCATGCAGGAGAATTAATTGCTGAAATTGGTGTTGGTATGGAGTTTGGTGCAAGTGCCGAAGATATAGCAAGAACATGTCATGCACACCCTACTTTCTCAGAGGCAGTAAAAGAAGCAGCTTTATCAGTAGATAAAAGAGCAATACACTCTTAAAATATTTTCATATTATAAATATATGAAAGTTCCGATTCTTATTCCCAATATATTTAATCATCCTTTTACATATAGTTCAGATTTGAGTCTTAAAATAGGTGATTATGTAATAGTTCCATTTGGTAAATCTAAAGTCACAGGTGTTGTTTGGGATGAATTTGAAAAAAATACAAATAAAAATTTTAAAATTAAAAAGGTATTAAAAAAACTAGATATTCCATCTTTAAAAAAAGACACAATCAAATTTTTAAATTGGTTTTCTGAATATAATATGATTCCAAAAGGTATGAGTTTAAAATTACTTTTATTAAGTAGTAATGCAGTAGAAAAGAACATGATCAAGAAGACAGAACAATTTAAAGAAAAGATCAAAAAAAATAAAATTGAACTTACAAAAGATCAAAAAAATTGTTTAAAAAAAATGAATATTTCTAACCAGAAATTTAGAGTTCATGTTTTACAAGGGGCCACTGGATCTGGGAAAACCATGGTTTATTTTGCAGCTTTAAAGCAAAAAATTATGAAGGGTTTTCAAGGATTAATTTTACTTCCTGAGATAGGATTGACAGGGCAATTTCAAAGTAAATTTACTGAATTCTTTGGATTTGAACCTTCAGTTTGGCATTCAGGAATTTCTAAAAAACATAAAGAAAAGATTTGGTATGGAATTGCAAATAATAAAATAAAAGTTGTAATTGGTGCTAGATCTTCTTTATTTTTACCTTTTAAAAAATTGGGAATAATTATAGTTGATGAAGAACATGATCAATCATACAAGCAGGACGAAGGAGTAATCTATAATGCAAGAGATATGGCAGTAGCGAGAGCATCTTTTGAAAATATTCCAATAAATTTAATTACAGCGGTTCCATCAATTGAAACTTTTGAAAATATAAAAAAAGAAAAATACAGTTTATCTAAATTAGATCAAAGATATTTGAATGCTTCATTTCCAAATTATGAAATAATTGATTTAAATAATCATAAACTTGAAAAACAATCTTGGATTTCAAAAGAAATAATTGAAAAAGTAAATTTTCATCTCAAAAAAAATGATCAAATTTTATTTTTTTTAAATAGGAGAGGTTTTTCTCCACATGTTTTATGTAAAAAATGTTTTACAAGTTATTCGTGTCCAAATTGCTCTATTAATTTGGTGTATCATAAATATAAAAAAAATTTATTATGTCATTATTGTGGTTATAAGGCATTATTGGATAGAAATTGTTTAAAAAATGGAAGGTGTGATTTTATATTTAGTGGACCAGGTGTTGAAAGAATTTCAGAGGAAATAAAAAAAATTTTCCCCACAAAAATAACAACAATTTTTTCGAGTGATACCATGAATAAAAAAAAATCTTCTGATATTTTTAAAAAAATATTTAATAATGAAATTCAAATCTTAGTTGGTACTCAATTAATTTCTAAAGGATTCCATTTTCCAAATTTAAATTGCATAGTAGTTGTAGACATTGATTTATCTTCCAATGGCCACGACATAAGAGGAGCAGAAAAAAATTTACAATTATATCATCAATTATCTGGGAGGGCAGGACGAACGGGTAAACCAGCCACTATATATTTTCAAAGTTATAATTTAAGATCAAAAATAATTTCTGATATTACACATAAAGATCCAAATATTTTTTTAAATAAAGAGCTTGAAATTAGAAGAAAAAATAACCTTCCACCTTTTGAAAGATTTATTGCTTTAATACTCACTGGCAGTAATGAAATAGAGCTAGAAAAAGAAGCTTTTAGATTTAAGAATTTTATTAAAGATTCTGTAGAAGGTAAAGTTCTTGGACCAGTGAATGCTCCAATTTTTAAGCTAAAAAAAAAATTTAGAATTAGATTGTTAGTAAGAGGTCGAAAATCTCTTAAAGTTCAAAATTCGCTCAACAAGATCATTTCAAAATTCAAATTCTCCAGAGGAATGAAACTGTCGGTTGATGTTGACCCAATAAATTTCAATTAATGGTAAAAAAATAACAGTTTTGGGCAACGAGTTACTTGAAGACATTGAGGTCATATGTTAATTAAAATCAATTTTTTACAAGTCTTCATTAATTAATTAAGGGATATAAATTGAGTAAAAATAAAGATTTTTCTAGTACTAATGCCAATAGATATTCTTTAGCGCTTTATGAAATAGCTGAGGAAGCTAACTCTATAGATGAAGTAGAAAAAGACTCATTATCATTTCTAAACTTAATTTTAAAAAATGATGATTTTAAATCTTTCATTAAAAATCCTACATACAAAAATGAGGATCAATTAAAAACTATAGTAGAAATTTCTAAAAAATTTGCTTTGAATAATATTCTAATAAAATTTTTAAGTTTTTTAATATTCAAAAAAAGGTTTTTTTATGTTGAAAAAATCTTAAGTGATTTTATTGAAACATGTTCAAAAAAAAGAGGTGAAATTAAAGCCCAATTAATTGCAGCGAAAAATCTTACAGATATTGAAATAAATGACATCAAAAATGAACTTGCTAAAAATTTTAGTTCAAAAATTAAATTAGATTATAAAAATGATCCAAGCTTAATAGGTGGATTAATTGTGCAAGTGGGAAGTACAATGATTGATACTTCAATTAAAAATAAATTACAACAAATAGAAAACAAAATGGTAGAGGCTTAAATGGAGATAAATCCCTCAGAAGTAACAAAAATTTTAAAAGAACAAATTAAAAAATTCGGTGATAAAGCAGAAGTTACAGAAGTAGGACAAGTTTTATCTGTAGGTGACGGTATAGCAAGAATATATGGACTTGATAATGTACAAGCAGGAGAGATGGTTGAGTTTGCTGATGGTTCAAAAGGTATGGCTTTAAATTTAGAAAGTGAAAATGTTGGAGTTGTAATTTTTGGTGATGATAAAGCAATTAAAGAGGGTGATACTGTAAAAAGAACTGGTGCTATTGTTGATACTCCGGTTGGAAAAGAATTATTAGGAAGAGTTGTAGACGGATTAGGAAATCCAATCGATGGAAAAGGAGTTTTAGATAAAAGTATTAAAAAAAGTAGAGTTGAAGTAAAGGCTCCAGGAATTATTCCTAGACAATCTGTTAGTGAGCCTATGCAAACAGGATTAAAATCTATTGACAGTTTAGTTCCAATAGGAAGGGGACAACGTGAATTGATTATTGGGGACAGACAAACAGGAAAAACCGCTGTTGCTATAGATGCTATCATTAATCAAAAAAAAATAAATGAGTCTGGAGATGAAAAACAAAAACTTTACTGTGTTTATGTGGCTATAGGTCAAAAAAGATCAACTGTTAGACAAATTCAAAAAACCTTAGAAGAAGCTGGTGCTATGGAGTATACAACAATTGTTGCTGCTACTGCATCTGATGCTGCACCACTTCAATTTTTAGCTCCATACACTGGCTGTGCTATGGGAGAATATTTTAGAGACAATGGTATGCATGCTTTAATTATTTATGATGATTTATCTAAACAAGCTGTAGCTTATAGACAGATGTCACTTTTACTAAGAAGACCCCCTGGAAGAGAAGCTTATCCTGGAGACGTGTTTTATTTACATAGTAGATTACTTGAAAGAGCTGCTAAATTAAGTGATGAGCATGGAGGTGGCTCTTTAACTGCTTTACCTATCATTGAAACTCAAGGGGGAGATGTTTCAGCATTTATTCCCACAAATGTTATATCAATCACTGATGGACAAATATTCCTAGAAACTGAACTTTTTAATCAAGGAATAAGACCTGCAATTAATGTTGGTTTATCAGTTTCAAGAGTTGGATCATCAGCTCAAACAAAAGCAATGAAGAAAGTTTCTGGCTCTATGAAATTAGAATTAGCTCAATATAGAGAAATGGCAGCATTTGCACAGTTTGGATCTGATTTAGATGCTTCAACTCAACAGCTTTTAAACAGAGGTTCAAAACTTACTGAACTTTTGAAACAAAAGCAGTATTCACCAATGACTGTAGCACAACAAGTAATTTCAGTTTTTTGTGGGGTTAAGGGTTATTTAGATGATATTGAATTAAAAGATATTGCTGAATTCGAAACTAAAATTTTAGACAAATGTCAATCTGAGAAACCTGAGATTTTAGAATCAATTTCAAATTCTGGTAAACTTGAAGAAAATACTGAAAAATTATTAGTAGAAATAATTAGTGAACTTAAAAAAAATTTTAATCAATAGAAATGGCTAGTTTAGACGATTTAAAAAAAAGAATAGTTAGTGTGAAATCTACACAGAAGATAACTAAAGCAATGAAAATGGTAGCTGCAGCTAAACTTAAAAGAGCTCAAGAAAATGCAGAAAAAGGAAGGCCGTATTCAGAAAAAATGAATAATATCATTACTAATCTTTCTAGTGCAATATCTGATAAAGAAAATGCTCCAAAATTACTTTCAGGATCAGGAGAGAATAAAATACATTTATGTGTTGTAATGACTTCTGACAGGGGTCTTTGCGGGGGCTTTAATACAAATATTATTAAAAAAGCTAAAGCATACTTTGAAAAAATTAAAACAGATGGAAAAACTTTGAAAATCATAACTGTAGGTTCAAAAGGTTTTGACCAATTAAAAAGAACATTTGAAGACAATATTATTGAAAAAATTTCTTTTAAAGATTCCAAAAATATAAATTATTTTGATGCTGAAAAGGTTGGAAAAATTATAATTGAAAAATTTGATAAAAAAGAATTTGATATATGTACTATTTTTTATAATAAATTTAAAAATGTAATTACTCAAATACCTCAAGCTCAACAAATAATCCCACTTAAAGGGTCTGAAGCAGAGGGATCATCTTCTGAAGATAATTATGAATTTGAACCAGAAGAAGATGAAATTTTAAGTAATTTACTTCCTAAAAATATTTCAACTCAAATCTTTAAAGCAATGTTAGAAAATTCAGCTAGTGAGCAAGGCTCTAGAATGAGCGCTATGGATAATGCTACTCGAAATGCAGGTGAAATGGTTGACAAACTTACTATTGAGTATAATAGAAGTCGTCAAGCAGCAATTACAAAAGAACTAATTGAAATTATATCAGGAGCAGAAAGTTTATAATTATGAAAAAAGGAAAAATTACACAGATTATTGGAGCAGTAGTAGATGTGAAATTTGAAGGTGAATTGCCCGAAATTTTAACTGCTTTAGAATGTCAAAATTCAGGGAACAGATTAGTTCTTGAAGTAGCCCAACATCTTGGTGAATCAAGTGTTAGGACAATAGCTATGGATGCCACAGAAGGATTAAAAAGAGGAGATGAAGTAGTTGATACTGGCGCTCCTATTCAAGTTCCAGTTGGTCCAGAAACTTTAGGAAGAATTGTAAATGTTATTGGAGAGCCTATAGATGAAAAAGGTGAAGTTAAAACTAAAGAAAATTGGCCTATTCATAGATCAGCACCTGAATTTAATGATCAATCTACCGAAACAGAAATTTTAGTAACTGGGATTAAAGTAATTGATTTATTAGCACCTTATGCAAAAGGTGGAAAAATTGGTTTGTTTGGTGGAGCAGGTGTTGGTAAAACTGTACTAATTATGGAATTAATCAACAACGTTGCTAAAGCACACGGTGGTTTTTCAGTTTTTGCTGGAGTAGGAGAAAGAACAAGAGAAGGAAATGATTTATATCATGAGA
Organism: Candidatus Pelagibacter sp. TMED106; assembly: GCA_002170275.2. Classification (GTDB taxonomy): domain Bacteria; phylum Pseudomonadota; class Alphaproteobacteria; order Pelagibacterales; family Pelagibacteraceae; genus Pelagibacter. Next base: position 16,978 of record NHFH02000010.1, read on the forward strand.
TGATAGACTCAGGAGTTATTAAACCTGAAGGACCTGGGTCAAAAGCAGCTTTAGTTTATGGTCAAATGAACGAACCTCCAGGAGCTAGAGCTAGAGTGGCTTTAACTGGATTAACTGTTGCTGAATATTTTAGAGATCAAGAAGGTCAAGATGTACTTTTCTTCGTAGATAATATTTTTAGATTTACACAAGCAGGATCTGAAGTTTCTGCTTTATTAGGAAGAATTCCTTCAGCTGTGGGTTATCAGCCTACACTTGCTACAGATATGGGAAATCTTCAAGAAAGAATTACAACAACTAACAAAGGGTCTATTACCTCAGTTCAAGCGATTTATGTACCTGCTGATGATTTAACAGATCCTGCTCCNGCAACATCTTTTGCACATTTAGATGCAACTACTGTATTATCAAGACAGATAGCTGAAATTGGAATTTATCCAGCAGTAGATCCATTAGACTCTACTTCGAGAATTCTTGATCCAAGAATAGTTGGTGATGAGCATTACAGAGTGGCTCGTGAAGTGCAAAAAGTTTTACAGACATACAAATCTCTTCAAGATATTATTGCTATTTTAGGTATGGATGAATTATCTGAAGAAGATAAATTAATTGTAGCAAGAGCTAGAAAAATTCAAAGATTTTTATCTCAACCATTTTTTGTGGCAGAAGTATTTACTGGATCTCCAGGAAAATTAGTTGACTTAGACTCAACAATTAAAGGATTTGCCGCAATTTGTAGTGGAGAATATGACCATCTTCCTGAGGCTGCGTTTTATATGGTAGGGACTATTGAAGAAGCTATAGAAAAAGCTGAAAAAATGGCTAAAGACGCTGCTGCGTAATGAGTGAAGAGTTTAAAATAGAAATTGTTAATCCTGAAAAATCTTTTTTATCAAAAGAAGATGTTATTGAAGTTATTATCCCAGCTTTTGAAGGTGAAATGGGAATACTCAAAGATCATATTTCTATAATTTCATTTTTAAAACCTGGTATAATCACAATTCACTCAAAATCTAATGAAGAAAAATACTATGTTGAGGATGGAATAGTTGAATTTAAAAATAATAATCTATCAATTTTAACCAGCTCTATTTTTAATATTAAAGACATAGAAAAAAGTAAATTACAAGATTTACTAAAANCTGCAGAAGATCAAACTAATAAGCCNGAAATTGATGATCAGACAAAGTATTTAGCTGATCAAAAAATTGAAGTTTTAAAATCTCTTAGTTAATTATTACTTTAATTTTTTCTTTAAGTTCTTTGTAAACTTGTAGTTTAAAATCTACAACATTATCAGTGATATTTTCGAGATCAATCCACTTCCATTCTAAAAATTCTGGATTTTTAGTTTTAATATCTATTTCATTATCATTTCCTAAAAAACGCATTAAGAACCATTTTTGTTTTTGTCCTTTATACCTACCTTTCCAAATAATTCCTTGTAAGTGTTTTGGAAGTTCATAGGTAATTAATCCATCAAATTCTTTTATTAACTCAACATTTTTAATACTTGTTTCTTCCTCTAGCTCACGATAAGCAGCTGTAAGATAGTCTTCTCTGATATCAACACCACCCTGGGGCATTTGCCAGAAATTTTTTGGATTATCTAATCTTTTTGCAACAAAAATTTTATTTTTTTTATTTAAAACAACAATACCAACTCCGTTTCTTAGTGGTAAATTTTTATTTTTCATTTACCCATTTAGAAGTTTTAAAGCGAAGTTTAANTGATTATCTGTTTTAGTATTGATCCTAAATTCTTCAGATTTTTCCTCTATTTCTATGTCAGGAGTTACACCAACTTCAGATATAGATTTACCTGAAGGAAGATAATATTTAGAAATTGTAAGTCTGATAGCACCTTTATTTTTTAATGGGATTATAGATTGAACTGAGCCTTTTCCATAACTGTTTTCTCCTAAAATGATTGCTCTTTTATGATCTTTTAAAGCCCCAGCTACAATTTCTGAAGCTGACGCCGATCCATAATTAATTAGAACAACTAGCGTCTTTCCATTAATTATATCTCCTTTTTTTGCAAACCATTTTCTATTTTCTGAAACTTTTCTACTTTTAGTAGAGACAATTTCTCCGTTTTCTAAAAAATAATCTGAAATTCTTATTGCTTGTGAGAGTAAACCTCCAGGGTTATTTCTTAAATCTAAAATATAACCTTTTAAATTTTTATTTTTATCTAAAATTTTTATTTTTTCTTTTATTTGTTCACTACTGTTTTCATTAAAAGATGTGAGTCTTATATAACCAATTGTATTATCTAATAATTCGGACTTTACTGATTGAATTTCTATAACCTCTCTTGTTATATTAAATATTAAAGCTTTCTTTACCCCTTTCCTTCTAACAGTTATTTCAATGCTAGAGCCCACAGGCCCCCTCATTAACTCAACTGCTTCCATTAATGTTTTGCCTTGAACTTGTATGTTGTTAATTTTTACNATGTAATCTCCCGCTTTTAAGCCAGCTTTATCAGCCGGAGTGTTATCAATTGGAGAGATTACTTTTACCACACCTGCCTCCATACCAACTTCAATTCCAAGTCCACCAAATTCTCCACTTGTTTCTGTTTGCATGCTCTCAAAGTTTTCTGGAGATAAATAGGCCGAGTAAGGATCCAAAGATTGCAATAAACCATTTATTGCAGAATCCATACTTTCAGATTGATCTATTTCATCAACATATTCTTTATTAATTTTTTCTAAGACTTCCCCAAATAAATCAATTTTTTTATAGAGTTCAGTATTTTCTCCAAAGATTTTTTGAAAAAAAAGAAAAGTTAAAAAGATTACTATAAATATTTTTTTCAGTTTAATCATATAATAAGTTTTTCCTTAGGAATTAATTCAGACCACATCTTTTCAAGTTCATAAAATTTTCTTTTCTCAGGATTAAAAATATGAACAACTAAGTCAATACCATCAACAAGTTTCCAATCATTACTCTCCTTACCTTCTATTTTTGGATTTGCAACTCCATTATCTTTTAATTTTTCTAAAACCTGTTCAGATAAGGCTTGAATATGTCTAGATGAAGTACCACTTGCTATAATCATATAATCAGCCATAGAGCTTTTATTTTCTAAATCAATGGAAATTATGTCTAATGCTTTATTTGAGTCTAGAGTGTCTAAAATTATTTTTTTTAGATTAGTATTTTTTGACATTAATTGTATTTACCTTATCAAATTTTTCTTAATTGAGAAGATGAAATATTGATCTTTTTAAATTGGATAAATGTAATGTGTTTTCTATTAAGTCTTTTAAAACTAATCGATTTAAGGGATTTAGCCTTAAAACCTTGTCGGTCAAATACTAAAATATTACAAATTTNTGAAATAGATTTCCATTTATACCATTTATGGAAGTTAATAAGATTATCTGCACCCATTATAAAATATATCTCAAATTTTTTATTTTTTATTAGATAATTTATTAAATCAAATGCTTTATTTGAACCAATCTTATTTTCAAAAAATTTTACATTTATAAATTTTTTTTTATTTGATATTTTTTTTGCAAATTTTATTCTATCTTTTAAGGAAGATTTACTTTCTTTCTTAAATGGATTTCTTTTTGTAATAGCCCAAATAATTTTTTTTAAATTAAATTTCTTTTTTGCTTGATTTGATATTTCTAAATGGCCTTTATGTGCTGGATCAAAAGTTCCACCTAATAGTCCAATTTTCATTTTAATTGATTTCAATTTATTTCCTAATTTTACCTTTGCTACTTACTTCATACTTGTAAGAAATTAGTTGTTTTAGTCCAACAGGACCTCGCGGTGGCAGAGTATTAGTTGAAATACCTACTTCTCCACCAAAACCAAATTCTCCCCCATCAGCAAACTGAGTTGATGTATTGTGCATAGCAATAGAGCTTTTTACACCTTTTAAAAACTTTTTTGCTGTTACTTTGTTTTTTGTAATTATCGAGTCTGTATGCATTGTTCCATATTTATTGATATGGTTAATTGCATCTGTACAGCTCTTAACACATTTTACCGAAATGATAGGTGATAAATACTCAGTTGACCAGTCTTTCTTTTTTGCAGTATAAACTCTGCCATTATAATATTTTTTTGAAATACTATCTGCATAAATTTTACAATTATTCAATGCAAGTTTTCTTAAAATTGGGCTACAAAATTTTTTAATAATTTTTTTGTGTATTAAAATTGTTTCTGTCGCTCCGCAGATGCTAGTATTTCTTAATTTGGCATTATGTATCACATTTATGGCCATATTTAATTCCGCATCTTTATCAACAAAAGTATGACATAAACCTTCTAAGTGACCAATTACAGGGANACGAGATAAATGATTTACTCTTTTNACTAAATTTTTTCCTCCACGGGGTATAATTACATCTATGAATTCTTTCATTTCAGAAAGAATATAATCTACAGTTTTTCTATTTTTAGAGTCTACAAAACTAACAAAATTTTTATTAACTTTATTTAAAATAAGAGCTTTTTGGAATAATTTTGCTAAGATCTTATTGGTATATATTGCTTCTGAGCCGCCCTTTAATATTACAGCATTGCCAGATTTAAAGCATAAGCTAGCCACATCCGAAGTAACATTTGGCCTACTTTCATAAATTACACCAATTACACCAATAGGTATTGACACTTTGTTTATTTTAAGTCCATTAGGTTGTTTCCATTTTTCTAAAATAATATTGATAGGGTCTTTTAATTTAATTATTTTCTTTATAGATTTTTTAATTAAATTTAATTTTTTTTGATCTAAGATAAGTCTATCAATCAAATTTTTTTTTAATTTTTTGTTTATTGCAAATTTAACATCTTTGGCATTTTCTTTTAAAATTAATTTTTTTTCTTGTTCTATTAATGAAATNTATTTTGTTAAAACCTTATTTTTAGCAATTGAACTAATTCTTTCAAGAGATGCTGTCCTNGCTTTTTTTCCTATAAATTTCATATCTANGTTCATATTATACCTTTACCATATCATCTTTATGAACAACTTCAGACTTTGAAATATACCCTAATAATTTTTCAATTTCTTTTGAATGATGTCCCATAATTTTTAAAATTTCATCTGAAGAAAAAGAACTCAAACCTCTCGCAAATTCGTTATTCTGTTTATCCAAGATTTTGATATGATCGCCTTTTTTAAATTTGCCTGAAATTTTTTTTATCCCAGCTGCTAATAAGCTTTTACCACTCTCTAAAGCTAGCTTTGCTCCATCATCTATAATTAATTCTCCTTTAGGAGATATTGAACTTATTATCCATTTTTTTCTTGCGTCCAATTTAGAAATTTTTGGTAAAAACCAAGTACAATTATTATTATCATTTATATTTTTTATTGGTCTCATTTTTAAACCATTTGCTATTACCATTTTGCATCCAGATAATTGACAAATTTTTGCTGCATCGACTTTTGTTTTCATGCCTCCAGTACCATGTTCACTAACACTCTTAGTTGCAATTTTTTCTATATCTTTATTTATATCTTTAATTTCTTTTAATAACTTTGCATTTTTGAAAATTTTTGGATTTTGAGTATAAAGACCATCTACATCTGAAAGCAATACAAGGGAGTCTGCACCTGAAATTTGAGCAACTCTAGAAGCAAGTCTATCATTATCACCATATTTTATTTCTGTTGTGGCTATGCTATCATTTTCATTCACTATTGGTACAAAACCAAGTTCAAAAAGATTATCAAAAGTTCTTTTAGCATTTAATGCTCTTCTTCTTTGTTCTGTATCTTCTAAGGTTATTAAAATTTGAGATATATTTATTTTGAATTTAAAAAAAATTTCGGAAAATAAGTTCATAAGTTCAATTTGTCCAATTGATGCTACAGCNTGACTTTTATCNAGCTTAAGATTTTTTTTACTTAAATTCAATTTTTTACAACCTATTGCTATTGCTCCTGAACTTACAATAATGATCTTCTTATTTTTAATAAGTAATTCTTTAATATCTTTAGAAAATTCAGTAAGCCACTTTTTTCTGATTTTTTTATTTTTATCTATTAGTAAGGATGATCCTATTTTAATTACAATTATTTTTGAGTTTTTAAGATACATAGGAAAGTAATTTTGCTTTTATCTTTGATATAGATTTTTTTTCTTTTGTAGAAAGAGTCATTATTTCTATATTTTTTTTATTTTTTGAAAAATTATTTACTATTTTTTTTTACATCATTTTTATCTAATAAATCAATTTTATTTAATACAATGATTTCTTTTTTGTTAAAAATTTCTTTACTATAACTTTTAAGCTCTTTTTTAACTTGTTGATATTCATTTTCCAAATTTTCATTAGTAATATCTAATAAGTGTAANAGAGCTTTACATCTTTCAATATGTTTCAAAAATTGAATTCCAAGCCCTACACCTTCATGAGCCCCTTCAACTAATCCAGGGATATCTGCTAGAGTAATTTCTTTATCATCATATGTTGCTACACCTAAATTTGGGTTTAAGGTTGTAAATTTATAGTTAGCTATTTTTGGAGTTGCATTAGTTATTGCAGCCAATAAACTGGATTTACCCGCATTAGGCAAACCGATTATACCAATATCAGCAATTGTTTTTAGTTGTAACCAAATAACATATTCCTCCCCTACAATTCCTTTAGTATATTTTCTTGGAGCTCGATTAGTTGAACTTTTAAATCTAGTATTTCCAAGTCCCCCCTTGCCTCCAACCGCTGCAACAAATTCTTCACCTTCTTTTTTAAAATCATAAATTAAAGTTTTATTATCTTCTTCAAAAACTTGAGTACCAATTGGAACTTTTAAAAACAAATTATCACCACCTCTTCCAGAACGATTTTGACCTGAACCATTTTCNCCTCTTTTAGCTTTATGATGTTGTTGAAATCTATAATCAATTAGAGTATTTAAATTTCTTTCTGATCTTAAGATTATTGATCCTCCCTTACCACCATCACCTCCGTCTGGTCCACCATACTCAATAAATTTTTCTCTACGAAAACTTGGAGAGCCATCTCCTCCATTGCCTGCTTTTATATAAATTTTAACCTGATCTAAAAACTTCATGATACAACTCTTTTTTAGTTGTAATACTAATTGGGTTTTACTGAGACGAATGTTCTGTCTAATTTACCTTTTTTAAACACTACTTTACCTTCAACAACAGAAAAAATTGAATGATCTTTCCCCATTTCTACATTTTCACCAGGAAAAATTTTCGTTCCTCTTTGTCTCACAATAATGTTGCCTGGTATAACCATCTCACCACCATACTTTTTTACTCCAAGTCTTCGTCCAGCACTATCTCGACCGTTTCTTGATGATCCACCTGCTTTTTTTGTTGCCATAATCTATCTACTTATTTACTAGCTAATTTACCCTCAATTTTAACTTTTTTAGTTTCAACTTTTTTACTAGGTTTAACAATTTTTTCTGCTTCTGATAAAACTTTACCATCTTTTGAATAAATTTTGATTATTCTAATTAAAGAATATTGTTGTCTGTGACCATTTTTTCTTCTCGAATTTTGTCTTCTTCTTTTTTTAAAAATTAGAATTGTTCTATTTTTATTATTCGAAATTAAGTTTGCTTCTACTTTAGCGCCTTTAACTAATGGAGATCCTACTTCAATAGTTTTATCGTCTCCGTATGCTAAAATTTCTTTAAATTCTACTGTAGTTTCCGCTTTTGAATCTACTAATCTTTCGATTTTAAGTATTTCTCCAGCTTTAACTTTGTACTGTTTTCCACCTGTTTGTATAATTGCGTAAGACATTGTTTTAATAAATTTTATTATCAGCAATATAGTTAGACACTTACTATAGTCAAGTCGAATAAGTTAGAAATTATCCTTTAAATCCCTCAATTTTGAAAAGGTTTCAAGATTTTTTGATTTTAAAAAAATATTACATTCCATCTCGTCTTTGATAGTTGAAGGAATTGTAGGTATTTTTCTTTTAAGTTTTTCACTTATTTCTTTAATCTTATCTTTAAGTTTTTGATTATTTTGATCATGTAAAAGACAAAACTTTGAGTTTTGATCTGTATATTCATGACCACAATAGATTTTTGTATTTAAAGGAAGTTTTTTTATTCTATTTATAGAATTAAACATTTGAGAATATGTCCCTTCAAAAATTTTTCCACAACCTAAAGAAAATAGTGTGTCCCCTGTAAATATTGATTTTTCTTTATGGAAATAAAAGCCAATATGCCCAAGAGTATGCCCAGGTATATGTATTATCTTTGATACAAAGTTTTCAAATTTCCAAATTTCATTATCTTTAAGACAAATATCAATTTCAGGAATTCTATTTTTATCTCCTTCAAATCCTAAAACTTTTGCTTTATATAAATTTTTTAATTTTTTATTTCCTCCCACATGATCATAATGATGATGAGTATTTAATATAAACTTCAATTTAATCTCGTTTTTTTCTAAATATTCAATAATCGGCTTTGACTCACTAGGGTCTATTACACAAGCAATTTTTTTTTTATTATCAATTATTAAATAAGAATAATTATCTTGTAGACAGGGAATAATCTCAATTTTCATTTATTTTTCTATTAAAAATATTCCTAATTCGGCAGATAAGTTTTTTAAGTTTAAATTATTACTATTAATAGCTGATGTCCTTTTATCATGAAAAGCTAAAGATTTATCCAATTTTATGTTTCTATGTTTACAAAAATTAAAAAAATCTTTTATTGTACACATATGTATATTTGGCGTATTATACCACTCATCTGGAAGGTTTTTGGTCACTGGCATAGTTCCCTTAATTAAAAGATCTAATCTTACTTTCCAATAACCAAAGTTGGGGATTGTAACAATAGCTTTTTTTCCAATTCTTAATAATTCATTAATTACAATTTCTGGATTTACAAAAGCCTGGAGAGTTTGACTTAAAATCACATAATCAAAAGACTTATTAGGAAATTGAAAAAGTTCTTTTTCAGCGTCTCCTTCAATAACAATTAGACCTTTACTAATAGACTTTTGAACATTGTTTTTTAAAATTTCAATTCCTCTAGCATCAACTTCTTTATTTTGTTTTAAAAATTCTATTAATGTTCCATCTCCACAACCTACATCTAAAACTCTTTTATTTTTTTCTATTAAATCTGCTATTATCTTAAATTCTTGTTTCATTATTAATCTTTTATATATGATGCATTAATATAATTTTTCATTGTTTCTAAAAATTTAGGAACATTTAAAAGAAAAGAGTCATGACCTTTATCAGACTCAATTTCAACAAATCCAACATTAGCTCCGATAGCATTCAAAGCTATTACAATATCTTTATTTTCAGAAGTTGGATATAGCCAGTCAGAGGTAAACGAAATGATAAAAAATTTTGTTTTTGTATTTGTGAATGCTTTGGATAAATTTCCACCATATTGTTTAATAAGATCAAAATAATCCATTGCTCTAGTAATATATAAATAACTATTAGCATCAAATCTATCTACAAAAACAGATCCTTGATATCTAAGGTAACTTTCAATTTGAAAATCAGCATCAAAACTAAATTTTAAATCATCTCTTTCTTGTAACTTTCTTCCAAATTTTTCTTGTAATCCATTTTTGGAAAGGTAAGTAATATGAGCAGCCATTCTCGCTACAGATAGTCCTTTGTCAGGGTTTGACTTTTCGTTTGAATAGTTTCCATTTGACCAATTTGTATCAGCCATTATTGATTGTCTGCCTAATTCATTAAATGCAATATTTTGAGCAGAATGACTAGCAGTGCAAGCAATAGGGATTGCAATTTTAGCTTTATCTGGAAAGTTAGCAACAAATTGTAAAACTTGCATACCGCCCATTGAACCACCTGTAACACAAAAAAGTTTTTTTATTTTAAAAAAATCTAAAAGGTTATATTGAGCGTTGACCATATCATTAATTGTAATTACCGGAAAATTGGTTCCCAAAATTTTATTTGATTTAGGGTCTATGTCACTAGGCCCATATGACCCCATACATCCACCTATTACATTAGCACAAATTATAAAATATTTATTTGTATCAATTGCTTTGTTTGGCCCAACCGCATACGACCACCAGCCATCCTTTTTAGTGATTGGATTAATACCTGAAACAAATTGATCTCCAGTTAATGCATGAAAAATTAAAATTGCATTATCTTTTTTATCATTTAGCGATCCATAGGTTTCGTAAGCTATTGGAAAATTATTGATAATTTTGCCACAATCTAGCTTAAGTGGTTTGTCCACTATTATTTTTTTTATATTGTTTGTATTGTTCATAAATCTTAGCCAAAGATGAATTGTGAGGTAAAAAAACTTATTTAGCGGTTTTTTTAAAGCGCTCGCAATTCAGTTAAATCAGCGCATATTTTTTGTACTAGATGTTATTTCTTATGTCAATTTTTTTTATTAATTCACTTATTCAGTGTAAAAGTTTAATAATTTATTTATAAAATAAAAAACAATAAAATGAGTATACCTAAATTCAAAAATATTAAAATTAGACCTTACAAACCAGGTAAATCTAGAATTGGTAAATTTAAGAATATTATTAAATTATCAGCAAATGAGTCGGCTTTAGGAGTAAGCCCAAAAGTCAAAAAGTTGTTGCTTTCCAAAAATTTAGATTTTTCAAAATATCCAGATAGTAAATCTAAAGAATTACGAAAAGAAATCTCAAAGTTCTATCGATGTGATTTTAATAAAATAATTTGTGGAGCAGGTTCAGATGAATTAATTCAAATTATATGCCAATTATATTTAAACTCTAAGGATGAAGTTGTTGTTCCTCAATATAGTTTTTTAATGTACAGGATTTATGCAAAAATTATAGGCGCCAAGGTATTATTTGCTAAGGAAAATAATTTTAAAGTCTCCATTGATGAGATTATTAAAAAAGTTTCAAAGAAGACTAAGATTGTTTTTTTAGCAAATCCAAATAATCCTACAGGTACATATTTAAATAAAACTGAATTAATTAGATTAAGAAAAAAACTTAATAAAAGAATATTACTCGTATTAGATGATGCATACTTTGAGTATATGGAAAATAAAGATTATATATCAGGATTAGACATTTTTAAAAAAAAAAATAATGTGATCATATTAAGAACTTTTTCAAAAATTTATGGGCTTGCATCATTAAGAATTGGATGGGGTTATGGACCAAAAAAAATTATAGATGCAATGTATCAAATTAAACCACCATTTAATGTAAATAAGATGGCGCAATTAGCAGCTATAGAGTCATTAAAAGATAAAAATTTTATTAGACATTCGATAAAACATAATAATTTTTGGGCAAAAAAGATTCATTTTTTTCTTAAAGATTTTGGAATAAAAACTAATAAAGTTTCAGCAAATTTTTTCTTATTGAATTTTGATAATTGTAGGTTTTCTGCCAATTATGTATTAAAAAAACTTCAATCAAAAGGAATTATTTTAAGATCAACAAAAGATGGCTATAATATCAAAAATAAATTGAGACTAACAATTGGCTCAACTAAAGAAAACTTAAAATTTATAAAAGTAATAAAAATTATATTCGGGAAAAAATGAAAAATATTTTAATTATAGGATGTGGTTTAATTGGCTCTTCTTTATTAAGGGCAATAAACAACAAAAGAATAGCAAAAAAAATATTTGTTTTTGAAAAATCAAAAAAAAATATTATTAAGATAAAAAAATTAAAACTTAAATGTAAAATTATAAATAATTTTAAAAATACAATTCCTAAATTAGATTTAATAATATTTTGTACACCAACAAGTGAATACGAAAAAATAATTTCAAAAATAAACAAATATTTATCTCCTAAAACTATTATTACTGATGTTGGATCATCCAAAAAAAAAATTTTTACAATTATTAATAAAAAATTAAAAAAAGGAGTTTATTGGACCTCAAGTCACCCAATCGCTGGTTCGGAAGTAAGTGGACCTGAAAACGGAACTAAAAATTTATTTTTTAAAAAATGGTGTATTTTGATAAAAGAAAAAAATACAAATTGGAAACATATTTTTATTTTAAAACAATTCTGGTCTAAAATTGGAAGTAAAGTTTCAATTATGAGTGCCAAAAAACATGATGAAATTTTTTCTATGACTAGTCATTTACCTCATTTAATTGCATATAACTTAGTTAAAACGGCAACTGATTTTGAAAAACAAAAAAAATATGATTTAATCAAGTATAGTGCAGGTGGTTTAAGAGATTTTTCAAGAATCGCAGCATCTAATGAAATCATGTGGAGAGATATTTTTTTTGATAATAAATTTAATATCTTAAAAACTATAGACTTGTTTATCAAAAATTTAAGATCTTTTAGAATTAATATTAAATCTCAAAATAATGAATTACTAATAAAGAAATTAATTCAAACAAAAAAAGTTAGAAAGAAAATAATCCAATTAAAACAAGATATAGACAAACCAGATTTTGGACGATCTTAATTTTAATCTTCTAATGATTTTTTTAGTTCACCTAAAAAATTATCATATAGGGAAACATTTTTGATTTTATCTTTATAAATAGGTTTCCGTGCTTGGATAAAACTTACGGTTTTGATCACTCTTTTATTTTCATGATGTTTTAAGCAGTTTTCATCCCATTTTAGTCCACAAAAATTTATTAAATTTTTAATAGAACTTTCAGAATTATCTATAAGATTTTCATAATTTAAATTGTAAATTTGATTCGGAAATTTTTCTTTCCAAAAAGACATTAAATCTTCATAAATTTTATAATATTCACCCAAGTCTTTAAAATTATTTGAAAAATATAACGAGCCTTCAAATTGATTTTTATAATTAGACCAACAAACATCTAGTTTATCTCTATTACAATGAATAATTTTTGAATTAGGTAACATATTTAAAATGTATCCTATAAACCTAAAGTTAAGAGGCGTCTTGTCAGTAAAATTTAAAATATTTTCGTTATTATATGAAATTTTTGAAATATAATCATCTTGAGCTTCATCAAAAACTTTGTTCAAATCTTCTAAGTTTTTATCATTTTCTAAAAACTTATCTTTGATAATTTGATTTAAATATACAAGCTCACCACCTCCAAATACTTCATTATGAGCTGAAATAATTTGCTCTACTAATGAAGTGCCAGATCTAGGCATGCCAAGAATGAAAATAATTTTAATTTTATTTTGTTTTGCCGAATTAATATTATTTTTAATAAAAAAATTTTTAATTTTTTTAAATAAATTTTTATCTTTTTCAATATTATACTTTGTGATTGAATTCATTAAAGTATTAGCTTTTTCTAAATTTTGAAATGAATTTTTATAATCTTTTAAATCTTCATAAGCTTTTCCAAGTGCAAAATAAACTTCAATTTTTTGACTTTTGTTTAGTTTATTTTCTAAAATTTTTTCTTTCATGTTCAAAAAGTGTCTATTATCTTTAGTATAACTTATCATTGAAGAAAGATTTCGGTCTGATTTTGTGAAATTTGGATTTATCTTTAATGCTTTTTCAAAATATTTAATAGCATTCTTAAATTCACCTATTCCTTGATACGCAACAGCAAGATTGAAATTTACTTCTAAACTATTTTCATCTAGAGCTAAAGCTCTATTGAAATATTCAATAGCTTCATCAACTAGATTTAATTCTTTTTTTAAATTTCCATAGTTGTTTAAAATGTTTACATAATTTAAATTAATTTCAATTGCTCTAGTAAAATAATATTCAGCATTTTTTAGGTCATTTTTTTTAAAAAAACTTAAACCAATATTATTTAAAAAAAATATGTTATTTGGCTGATTTTTTAGAGCTTTTTTTAACAAATTAATTGAACTATCGAAATCACCTTTTGCCTGGTAGGCAATAGATAAAATATTATAAATTATTTGATTATTGTCTTTTTTTAATAATCTTTTTGCATCCATAATGACTTCATCAAATAAACCAACTTTGAGTTTATTTGTGAGAACTTGGATTTTTTTTTGTAATTCTTCGCTAGTAATCATTTATATTTTTTTTCACTATTACATTAATTTTTGAATTATTTTTAATCTCAAGTATCGTTTTTTTAATATTCATTATAACTACTTTTTTTCTAGGTCCAAAGGCGTGAATTAATTGTTTATTATTTATACATATAGCTACATGACCTTTCCAAAAAATAATATCTCCTCTTTTAAAAATTTTTCTTTTTATATTATCTTTTAAAAATTTTATTTGGTCTTTTGTATCCCTAGGATAAAATATACCATTATAAAAAAAGAATAACTGAAGAAGTGCAGAACAATCTATTCCATTAAAACTTTTGCCTCCCCAAATATATTTAGTTTTTAAAAAAATTTTAAATATTTTCAAATAATTTTTTTCTTTATGTTTTATTTGTTTGATATCTTTTTTTTTAATCCATTTATTCTTTTCATATTCAATAAAATTTTTATTTTTTTTTATAATAGAAATTTTTGAACCAAAAGGTAAGAAGAATTTGGTTTCATAAATTTTTTTATTAACTTTTTTTTTATATATTTTTGTTTTTAATTTAAATATTTTATGAGTAGGATTATAATATTCACTATAATATTCGTTTTTTATGTAGCCAACATATTTATCGAAAGAAGTTTTTATTTTTATCCATTTTTTTTGTTTTGACAAAATTTTAAATTTTTCTCCATATAAAATTTGAGAAACAACTTCAGATTTTTTAGAAGTGTTTTTAAACATATAAACAAAGGGATGTTTTAAAGAAAAGTTTTTACTCATGAAGTTTTAGTTTATCTTTTATGAGCCATAAACATACCAAAGATGGAATTACCATAATTGCTGTTAAAATAAAAAAAATTCCCCAATCACCGTTTAACCAATCAACTAACGCACCCGAAGAAGAAGCAAGAGTAGTTCTTCCTGCGGTCCCTATTGAAGCAAGTAAAGCGTATTGAGTAGCAGTATATGTTCTGTCTACTAATAGAGAAATAAATGCCACGAATGCTACTGTAGCAAAAGCAGCAGCGATATCATCAAATATTACTGCGATAGCAAATAATAATTCTGACTTTCCACTCCATGCCAATAAAGTGAATAATAAATTAGTTCCTGCCATTAATGCTCCAGCGAGAAACATAGCTTTTAATACACCTGATCTTATTACAAAAAGTCCACCTAACAAAGTAAAAGTCACAGTGGTAACCCAACCTAAAGTTTTTGAATAAATAGCAATATCACTTTTTGAAAAACCTATCTCTTTATAAAATATTATTGACATTCGACCTAAGAATGCTTCACCTATCTTAAATAAAAAAACAAATGTTAAAATTCCTATAGCAATTGAAAATCCATTTTTTTTGAAAAAACTTAAAATTGGACCACTTATAGTACTGCTAACCCAAATAATCGAATTAGTTATAAAATTTCGTTTTATTTTATTTGCTATCAATTCATCCATCGCGTTTTGTTTTAATTTTCGTTCTTTTTCCTTATTATTTTTTTCTTCAACAAACATTAGACCTATATTCATTAAAATTACTAACCCCCCCAATAATAAAAATGTTATTTGCCAATAATTTTCAATTCCAATATTTTCTAAATATTGAGCAGAAAATAGAGATAGGACACCTCCTAATTTATATCCACTCCACCAACCAACCACCACCATTGCTGCTCCGGCTGCCATAGATTTTGTTTCTTTTTCATCTATTTGTTCAATTCTTAATGCATCTACTGTAATATCCTGAGTAGCTGAGGCAATAGCAATAATCAATCCAATTGAAATAACCAGAGATAAGTCTTTCATAGGATTTAAAAAACTCCAAAAGCATAAAGATATTAATATTGTAACTTGCATTAAAACTATCCAAGCTTTTCTGTGACCTAATTTTTTTGTGAGAATAGGTATTCGAATTCTGTCTATTAGTGGTGCCCATAAATAATTAAAAGCATATACTGCAAATATTAAGCCTGCCCATCCAATAGTAGATCTGCTTAATCCATCTTCTTTAAGCCATAAACTCAAACTACTTCCAATTAAAACCCAAGGAAATCCCGATATAGCCCCGAGCAATAAAATTTTAATCATTCGTTTATCGAAATAAACTGAAAAAGTTTCTGAAAGTGTTTTTTTTTTAATTTCAATCATGATTAGTTTCTCCAAAATGAAGGTAAAAATAGAACCAAAATAGCAAATAATTCTAGTCTGCCTAAAATCATTCCTAAACTCAAAATCCATTTTGAAATTTCTGGTAAATTTGAAAAATTTCCACTTGGACCTATACTAGCTCCCAACCCGGGACCAACATTTGAAATTGATGTAGCTGCAGCTGAAATAGCAGTTATAAAGTCAAGACCACTTAATGATAAAAAAGCTGATAAAAGAAAAAATATAACTAAATATAAAAAAA
Source organism: Candidatus Pelagibacter sp. TMED106 (assembly GCA_002170275.2). Classification (GTDB taxonomy): domain Bacteria; phylum Pseudomonadota; class Alphaproteobacteria; order Pelagibacterales; family Pelagibacteraceae; genus Pelagibacter. The sequence goes on from NHFH02000010.1 coordinate 33,336, forward strand.
TGAAAGAAATTATAGATGCCATAAACTTATCATCAACATTATTTTTATCATATTTGATTATAAAAATTCCTTTAGGATAGATAATCTTTTTTAATTGATTAACTATAAATAGATATAAGATTTGAATCCTAAAAATTTTAATACCACAAGTCGTAGATCCCGCACAACCACCAATAAACATCAGAACTAAGAAAAAAATTAAAGGAAAACTTCCCCAACCATCAAATTCTCCAGTTACATAACCGGTCCCAGTTAAAATAGATATTACATTAAAAAATATAGCTCTTACATTGACTTGTGAAATATCTTTATTTTCAATTATTAAATAGATAAACAGAATAATTATTGAAATTAATATAATTTTTAAAAATGATATTATTTGAACATCAGAAAAAAAAATTTTTTTGTTCCCATTTAAAAATTTTATATAAGCTATAAAAGGTAAGCTACCCAAAATAATAAAAATCATGGATGAAATTTCAATGGAAACACTATCGAAATATCCTATTGACTCATTATAATTTGAAAAACCACCAGTGGCTATTGTGGTCATTGAATGAGTAACACTATCAAAAAAGTTCATACCAAAACTTTTGTAAGTTATTGTACAAAGAGTGGTAAGTCCTAAATAAACATAAATTAGTCTCAGAGCAATTTCTTTCGATTTTGGTAGTATTTTTTCAGAAGAGTCATTACTAGAAATTTTAAATAACTGCATTCCTCCAACATTCATTATTGGCATTAAAGTTATTGCCATTACAATTATACCGATTCCACCTAACCACTGAAGCATAGCTCTCCACAAAAGAATAGATTTAGGAGATATCTCTAAATTAGAAATTATAGTAGAACCCGTAGTAGTAATACCCGACATACTTTCAAAGAAAGCATCCGTCACAGTTAGCTCAAGTGAAGAAAAAATAAATGGCAAGGATCCAAATATTGCAATACTAGTCCATGATAAGGCAGTAAGCAAAAATGCTTGTTGAAGGTTTAGTTTTCTATTGTGATTCAAGTTTGATAAAAAAAATAGCACTCCAAATACTATTGAAATTATAGATGCACTAATAAATGAAGAGTCTATCTCAGAGTATGCAATTTGAGCAAATATTGGAATGATCATAGATATTCCAAGAATAATTTGCAAAATACCCAAGGTAAAAAAAACAGTTTTGTAATTAGACATTTTGAAAGAACATTATTTTATGGTAAATAAATTTCAACTCTATAAGAATTAATAAATGCCACAAATATAAGATATTTGTTATTATAACTGTGATTGAAAAAGATAATCTAAATAAAACTAGCGCCTGGCCCTTTGTTGAGGCAAAAAAATTGCTCAAAGAGAGAAAATCTTTCATTGAAAAAAAAGGTAAGATTACTTTGCAAACTGGTTATGGTCCAAGTGGACTTCCGCATATCGGTACATTCGGTGAAGTTGCAAGAACCTCAATGATGGTTAATGCACTGAGGCATTTAACAGATTTGCCTACAGAAATAATTACTTTTTCAGATGATATGGATGGACTTAGAAAAATTCCAGAGAATGTTCCTAATAAAGATTTACTTAATAATAATTTACATAAACCACTGACAAAAGTTCCAGATCCTTTTAAAAAATTTAATAGTTTTGGAGAGCATAATAATGAAATGTTAAAGAATTTTTTGGATAAGTTTAATTTTAAATATAAATTTAAAAGTTCAACATTTTTATATAGTTCAGGTTTTTTTAATTCGACATTACAAATTATACTCGAAAACTATCAGGGAATAATGGATATAATTATTCCAACATTAGGTAAAGACCGTCAAAAAACTTATAGTCCTTTTTTACCAATTTGTCCTGAGACTGGGATAGTTTTAGAAATACCAGTCATTGAAATAATTAAAGAAAAGTCAAAAATAATTTTTGACAATAATGGAAAAAAGCTTGAAGCAAGTATTCTCGATGGAAAGTGTAAACTACAATGGAAAGTAGATTGGGCAATGAGATGGTATGCTCTTGATGTAGACTTTGAAATGTACGGAAAGGATTTAATTGAAAGTGCGATTTTATCAAAAAAAATTATTAAATTAATAGGAAAAAATAATCCTTCAGGTTTTGCGTATGAACTCTTTCTAGATGAAAAAGGTGAGAAAATTTCAAAATCAAAAGGAAATGGAATTACTATTGATCAATGGTTAGAGTACGCATCGCCAGAAAGCTTATCTTTATATATGTATCAAAATCCAAAGAGAGCAAAAAAACTTTATAATGAAATAGTTTTAAAGACTGTTGATGAATATTTAGAATTTATAGAAAAAGGCAAAACACAAAATGAACAGCAGCTTCTTATGAATCCTGTATGGCACGTTCATAATGGAAAAATGCCAAAAGAAGAAATTATAATGAAATTTTCAATGTTATTAAACTTAGTAGAGGCAAGTAACGCAGAAAATAAAGAACTTTTATGGAAATTTGTAAAAAAATATAAAAAAGGAATTTTAGAAAAAAACTACCCAATTTTTGATAATCTAATTAGCTATGCTATAAAATATTTTAACGAAGTAATAAAGATTAAAAAAAAATATAAAAAGCCAAATCATGAAGAAAAAAAAGCTCTTCAATCTTTAGTTAACACATTAAATAACTGCAATAACGAAATGTCCCCAGAGGATATTCAAACATTGATCTACTCAACAGGAAAAGATAATGGTTATTCAGAAAATCTGAGAGATTGGTTTAAATTAATCTATGAGGTAGTTTTTGGCGATGAAAACGGTCCAAGAATGGGATTTTTTATAAGTTTTTTTGGAGTAAAAGAAACACANCAATTGATTATAGAAAAGATAAAATAATGTTCTCAAAACTAAGACCTTTAATTTTTAAGATTGATCCAGAAATTGCTCATAATTTAGCAATAAAATCTTTGAAATTAAATTTAGTTAAAAATTTTTTTGATGAAAATAAAGAAGATCCAATGTTTAAATCTACTTTATTTGGTAAAAAAATTAATAATCCAATTGGTATAGCAGCTGGATTTGATAAAAATGCAGAAGTCTATAACCCCTTATTTAAAATTGGATTTGGATTTGTGGAAGTTGGCACTATCACTCCTAAAGAGCAATATGGTAATCCAAAACCAAGAGTGTTTAGACTGGTTGAAGATCAAGCTCTTATAAATAGACTTGGTTTTAATAATCAGGGCTCTAAATATATTAGTAATAGAATTCGTTCTAATATACCAAAAGGACCTTTAGGAATAAATATTGGACCAAACAAAGATTCACCAGATAGATTGAAAGATTATTTAGAGTGCTTGAGAATTTTTTATGATATTGCTGANTATATAACAGTAAATATTTCATCACCTAATACAGAAAATTTAAGAAATTTTCATGATAAAGCAAAATTTGAAGAATTAATTNAGTTAATTGAACAAGAAAAAAAACAATTAAAAACTTCAATACCTATAGTGGTAAAAATTTCTCCAGATTTAAATGACAATCAAATTGAATTTACTAGCGAAATATTGTTAAAATATAAAGTAAGTGCTGTTATTATTTCAAATACAACTGAAAATAATAGAGAAAATTTAAAGAATATAATGAAACATCAAAAAGGTGGACTTTCTGGAAAACCTNTAGAAAAAAGATCAAACGAATTAATTTCTAAATTTTATAATTTATTGAAAGGAAAAATTGAGATTATAGGAGTAGGTGGNGTTGACTCTGGTAAAAGTGCTTATGATAAATTTNNANCNGGAGCANNNTNTNTTCANNTATATACAGGAATGGTNTTTCANGGNCCNAATNTNGTNNNNAAAATNAAAAAAGAGCTTAAAGAANTANTNATNAATGANGNTGTNAAGAATTTTANAGAAATANTNGGNAAGAAGAGNTAATTAATTNTTTCTAATAAACTTGACGAGCTTCATCTCACATCTTATATAGTCAGGGAATAATATGTCTAAAAAATGTGAATTGACTGGAAAAATTCCTATGAAGGGTCACAATGTTAGCCATGCTAACAATAAGACTAAGAGAAGATTTATCCCTAATCTTAAAAAAGTTAAATTTACAAGTGAGTTATTAAAAAGAAGTTTAAAACTTACAGTAAGTAATGCTGGAGTAAGATCAGTCGATAAAAGAGGAAGTTTTGACCAGTTTTTGAAAAATGTTAAAAATAAAAATTTGTCCCCAAGATTAAAAAAATTAAAAAAAAGTATTCTTATAAAATCACCATTTCAAAAGTCTCCAGCTAGAAAATCTGTTTAATGAATTTACTATTTTTGACACTCTCATTTTTTATGGGTGTTGTTGTTTTAGCATCTAATTATTTGGTTCAGTTTCCAATTAAATATTATGGATTAGAAGAAATATTAACTTACGGAGCTTTTAGTTATCCTATTGCTTTTCTGATTACTGATTTAGCTAATAGATCGTATGGAAAAGTTGCTGCAAGAAAGATAGTTTATTTTGGTTTTTTTATAGGTATTTCTTTTACTCTTTTATTCTCAACTAACTTTGCAGACTTGATTTCGATTAGAATAGCTATAGGCTCAGCATTTGCATTTGTGGTCGCTCAATTGTTGGATGTTCAAATTTTTGACTATTTGAGAAAAAGAAAATGGTTTGTTGCACCATTAACTTCATCATTAATTGGCTCTACAGTTGATACTTTTTTATTTTTTTCAATAGCATTTTATGCAACTGGAATTTCTTGGGTTACTCTTTCGCTTGGAGATCTAACAGTTAAAATATTTGTTGCTTTGATAATGTTAATACCATTTAGATTATTATTAGGAACATTTAAAACAGTTTAATTATTTATATAAAAATTTATAAGATAGGATTTTATAAGCTAATTTAGCCACTAGAAAATTATAAGAATTAAATCCTTTTATGGGTGCAAGTTCATTTATATCTACTCCAACAATATTAGAATTTTTTGCTGCAATTTTTATGATATTAAGAGTTTCATCCCATAATAGTCCTCCTGGCTCAGGTGTTCCTGTAGCTGGCATTATACTAGAGTCTAATCCATCTACATCAAAAGTTAAATAAACGGTTTTATTTTTAATGAGTCTTTTAAATTTTTTTAAATTCCACTTTGATTTATCTTTTGCCCAAAAAATATTTATTCTATGTAAGTTTTTTTTTAAAAAAGGTAGTTCACTTTTTGAGATATTTCTAATTCCAAATGAAATTAAAGATACATTATTATAATCTAAACATCTTTTAATTGCTGATGCATGTGAAAATTTTTCACCATTATAACTTTCTCTTAAATCTGCGTGTGCATCAAAATGTAGTAAGCATAATTTTTTGTATCTTTTAACAAATGGTGCAATGCATCCTGGAGTGATTGAATGCTCTCCACCAAAAGTAATGGGAAAAAGTTTCTTATTCAATATTTCTTCATTTACACTTGATATTTTTTTTAGAGCTTTTTTTATATCTTTATTAATTTTGAAAGGTTTGAGTGTTTTAATTCCAATTCTTTTATATGGTTCACAATTTAATTCTTCATCATATAGTTCTACTTGATGTGAGGCTTTAATAATTTCTTTTGGTCCATTTTTAGTGCCACCACCATAACTAACAGTCTTTTCAAGCCCAAAAGGTACTACTACAACTTTTTCTTTAAAATTAAATTTATTATCAATTCCTAAAAAACCATTTTTGTTTGAAATATATTTCAATTTTTATCCAAATATTTTTGTGAAGTTTTTTCTTTGTCTAACTTTCCAATCACCTTTATGGTAAACATCACTTGCAATCAAAGGTAATACACTTGTTGCTTCAGCAAAAACCATTTGTTCTTTAGTTATATCTACTTTGCCCCAAGAGCTTGCTTCTTTTAAAGTTGAACTACTGCATGCACCATCTCTAGAGTCTGCAACAGTGATTTGTACTGCATATTTATGCATATTAACCTCTTTTCCAAGTAGTTCAGCACAAATAACTGTATCTTGAATAAAGTTTTTTGGAACTCCACCTCCAATCATAAATAAACCAGATCCCTTTGATTGAATCTTAATTTCAGTTAATTCTCTGAATTCTCTTATAGAGTCAATAGTAATATGTTTTTTTGGATTTTTTTCTTGATGAATTACTAAACCGAATCCTGCGCTAGAGTCTGTAAATGCAGGGCAAAATATTGGAACATTGTTGTCGTATGCTGTTTCGATCAAAGAGTCTTTTTTCTTAGAGTTATTTTTTAAATATTTGCCCATTTCAAGAATAAATTCTCTTGAGGTGTAACTTCGAGGTTCTAAGTTATCTGCTATTTCACATATCTTTTTATCACACAATTGCAATTCGTCTTCATCGATATATGTGTCATAAATTCTATCTATATAGTTTTCTCTTAATTCAGTATCGTCTTGAAATTGAGAACCTTGGTAATGCTTAAATCCTAAGGCTTCAAAAAAATCCATATCAATTATTGAAGCTCCTGTAGCTACAATTGCATCAACCATATTGTATTTCACTAAATCTTTGTAAATGTTCATACATCCCGCTGCTGATGTGGAGCCTGCTAGTGTTAGAAAGATAGTACAATCTTTATCTTTAATCATCTCATTATATATATTAGCTGCATTAGCAGTCTCTCGAGAAACAAATGACATTTTTTCCATTGATGAAATAATTTTTCTAGCATCAAAAGATGTAATATCAATATGTTCGATTGGCTTTTTTAAAAAATCTTTTTTGCTATTATGACCTAAGTTTTTTTTATCTGACATTAAGCAACTAGGATTGCTTTAGGATTCTCTTTATCGTACATAGTTAAGATGGGCATGTCCTCTACTTCATAAATATTATCTGAGTAATAACCATTAAATTGTGTCCGAAAGGTCAAACCGTATGCACCTAATTGACCTAATTCTATATAATCGTTTTCTTTTATATTATTTGGAAGTAGAAATGGACCTTTCATATAATCCATACTATCACATGTTGGTCCAAAAAAATCAAAAGCAGTTAGTTTTTTTGATGTTATTTTTCCATTTTTAATTAAACGAGATGGATAAACTATATTAGGTGTTCCAGCATCAAAAAGGGTTCCATAAGTACCATCGTTTATATAAAGTTTTTGTTTTTTTCTTAAGTTTACTTTTACTATTGTTGAACCACTTTCAGCAACAATTGCTCTTCCTGGTTCACAGATAATTTCAGGAAGTTTTTCTAATTTTAAATTTTCTAAACTTTTTTTAATTTCTTCAAAGTAATTATTTAAAGATTGTGGAATTAAGTCTGGATAAATTGTTGGGAATCCACCTCCAATATTTATATAATTTGGAATTATTTTTGTTTTTTTTATTATATTTCCTATTTCAGTAATTCCCTTTGCATATGAAATTGGATGCATACATTGAGAACCAACATGAAAACTTAGTCCAATTTTTTTAGCATATTGTTTTGTTAGTCTTAAAAGGCCAGATGCTTCAGAAGTTAATGCTCCGAATTTTTTTGATAAATCTATTTCAGCATGTTCATTTGAAACTGCAACTCTTACAAATAATTCTAAATCTTTTGCATTATTAGTGCTTTCAATAATTTTTATTAGTTCATCCTTTGTATCTAGTGAGAATATTTTAATATTATATCTAAAATATGCTTCTTTTATATTTTCCCTACTTTTTACTGTATGCATATAGGCACATTTTGCTTTTGGATTGATTTTTTTGATATCATCAATTTCTTTTATTGATGCTACATCAAAATTTACTATTCCACTTTCAGAAATTGTCTTTAAAACTTCAGGATGAGGATTTGTTTTAACAGCATAAAAAATTTTTCCAGGAAATTTATTTTGAAAAGTTTTAGAGGCAACATGTATCGATTTTTTTCTGATACAATATACTGGTTTATCCGGTTTTAGTTGATTTACTAGCTCATCAACTGTTTTAAATTTTTGCATTTTATATGCCCCCAAAAAAAAATTTAATAAAAAAAGCTATCAAATTACTTGAAAACTTTATATTCCCGAACAATTAAGCCCTAACTTAATTAATGTAAAGTTAATAATAGGTGTTGATAAAAAAAAAAAAATCACCATATATAGCCCATGATTACTCAACATTTAAAAAAACTTAGTGATTTCAATAATAAATCACTGTTAATTGTGGATGATGACAACCCTTTTAGGGAACGACTTGCTAGAGCTATGGAAAAAAAGGGTTTTCAGGTTTTTCAAGCAGAGAGTGTACAAAAAGGAATTCAGTCAGTCAAAGATCAAAATCCAGCTTTTGCGGTTGTGGACCTCAGATTAGCTGATGGTAATGGACTTCAAGTTGTAAAAGAAATTCAGAGTTTAAATTCTTCCAGCCGAATAATAATGTTAACTGGATATGGAAATATTCCAACAGCAGTCGCAGCAATCAAAGAAGGAGCAATTGATTATCTTGCTAAACCTGCTGATGCTGATGATGTTGAAAAAGCTTTATTGGCAGACCCTGAAAAAAAAGCAGAACCTCCAGAAAATCCAATGTCAGCCGATAGAGTAAAATGGGAACATATTCACAGAGTTTTCGAATTATGTAATCGAAATGTATCTGAAACAGCTAGAAGATTAAAGATGCACCGAAGAACTTTACAAAGAATTTTATCTAAAAGATCTCCTAGATAAATTTTCTAAGCTTAATAATTTTTTTTGTTAAGAGAGCTAAAAGAGAAATTTTAAATAATTCAGCTAATAAAAAAGGTATAACTCCCAACTGTAATATTGGTTTTTCCCAACCAATTAAAAATCCTAGCCAAAGAACTCCAGGTATATAAATCATTGATACTGATAAAATAAGTTTAACAAAAATTATAAAAATATTATCATTTAAGTTTATATAACCCACAATAAATACTGAAATTAAAAATCCTATTAAATATCCCATTGTTGGACCTGTAAAATAAACTAAACCTACACCTTTTTCTGGAGAATTTGAAAAAACAGGTATTCCAACTATTCCCTCCAAAAGGTATAAACTTACTGTTGCTAAACCAATTTTATATCCAAATGCAATGCCTAAAAAAATTACAACAAAAGTTTGCATTGTCATAGGTACAGGGTAGAAAGGTATTTTTAATTTAGCAGAAATTGTTAAAGCTATAGATCCTAAAAAAATTATAAGAAAGTTTTTTAAGATTTTATTAGTTAAGTTTGTTTTTATTAGTTCCATTATCAAAATTTACTATTAAATTTTACATTTATCTAGTTTTTTGTAAGCCTTAAAAATACATCTTCTAAATCACCGTCATCAGTAGATAAATCTATTATTTTGGCATGATTTTTCTTAATGAAATTTATAAGTTCTTCCATATTTAGCTTACTTTTTTCATAAGATAGAAAAATTTCATTTTGTAGGCTTGATATGACTTTTAAAGATGTCAAATCATTGTCTTTAATATCAATTTTTTTGTCAGTTTTTATTCTTACTTTTTTAGTTGAAATTTTATCAACTAGATTTTTGGTACTATCTAAAGCAACTATCTTACCTTTGTTTAAAATTGCTATTCGACCACACATTTTTTCAGCCTCTTCTAAATAATGAGTTGTTAATATTATTGTAACACCTTGTTTATTTAAAGACTTAACATTCTCCCACAAATTTTTCCTTAATTTTACATCAACTCCAGCCGTAGGTTCATCTAAAAAAATTATTGGAGGTTGATGAACTAATGCTTTAGCCATTAGTAGCCTTCTTTTCATTCCCCCTGAAAGACTTCTTGCATAGCTGTTAGCTTGTTTTTCTAATGATACTAATTTTAAAATTGTATCTGTAATTCTATCTTTTTTTTTAATCCCGTAAAGACCTGCCTGCAATTCTAATAATTTTTTTGGACTAAAAAATGGATCTAAATTTACTTCCTGAGGAACTATGCCTATAGAGGCTTTTACTTGTCTTGGGTTTTTATCCAAGTCAAAACCCCAAACATTAACCTGACCAGATGATTTTACAACTGTGCCAGCTAAAATATTTATAAATGTAGTTTTACCAGCACCGTTTGGCCCAAGAAGCCCAAAAATTTCTCCTTCTTTCACGTCTAAGTTTAAATTATTTAGAGCATGGGTATTTGGAGCATCGCTATTAACGTAAATTTTTTCTAAGTTTTTAACAGAAAGTATATTTCTTTTATCCATTATTATTAATACATTTACAATATTTAAAATAATTAAGATAACATTATTTAAATGAACAAAATAAAAAAAACAGACCACTTCTATTTAATAGATGGCTCAGGTTATATTTTCAGAGCTTATTATGCATTGCCACCTTTGACGAGAAAGAGTGATGGCCTTCCAACAGGGGCTGTAAGTGGTTTTTGTAGTATGTTATTTAAATTGTTAGAGGATTCAAAATCTAAAGAAAATTTACAAAGACCAACACATTTCGCTGTTATTTTTGACTCAGCTAGAAAAACTTTTAGAAATAAGATTTATTCAAATTATAAAGCTAACAGATCAGAGGCCCCTGATGACCTAGCTCCGCAATTTGAATATATAAGAAAATCTGTCAGTGCTTTTAATTTACCATCAGTTGAACTTTTAGATTATGAAGCTGATGATCTGATAGCAACATATTCAGAACAAATTCTGGCTTTAGGAGCAAAAGTTACGATTGTATCCTCTGACAAAGACTTGATGCAACTTTACAAAAAAAATGTTCGTCTATTTGACCCTATGAAAAATAAATTTATAGGGGAAGAAGATGTGATTAATAAATTTGGAGTTAAACCAGATAAAGTAATAGATGTACAATCATTAGCAGGAGATAGTAGTGATAATATTCCAGGTGTTCCAGGTATAGGAGTTAAAACAGCAGCAGAACTAATCAATAAATATGGCACGTTAGAAAAACTTTTAAATAATGCTCATGAGATAAAACAAAATAAAAGACGTGAAACTCTTTTAGCAAATAAAGATAAAGCAATTGTTAGTAAAAAATTAGTTACACTAAAAAAAGATGCTCCAGTTGATAAGAATATTGAGGATTTTGAATTAAAAGAAATTGATAAAAATAAGCTACATAAATTTTTAAGGGAAATGGAATTTAATAGATTATTAAGTTCAGTAATTTCTGCGTATGGAGAGCCAGCTTTGGAAACAACAAAAATTGAATTAGAACCCCCACAAAAACAAAAAATAATTAGTAAAAAAGATTATTTTTTAATTACTGATGAAAAACAAATTGATGATTGGATTAAGGAGGCCGAAGAAACTGGTGAATTGGCTATTGATACTGAAACTACCTCATTAGACGCTCATCAGACTGACTTGGTTGGTATTTCTTTAAGCACAAAAATTGGTAAAGCTTGCTATATACCAATAGGCCATAATTCAAAAAAGTGCTTAGAAAAAAACACTGTTATTAGAAAATTGAAACCAATTTTAGAAGATAAAAGTATAAAAAAGATAGGACAAAATATAAAGTTTGATTTTATTATTCTTTACAGGCATGGAATAAATATGTCGAGCCTAGAAGATACAATGCTCATGTCTTACGTGCTAGATGCAGGTAAAAATCGACATAATATGGATACTTTATCTGAAATTCATCTGGGTCACAAAACAATTACTTTTAAAGAAATAGTAGGTACAGGAAAAAAAGAAATAAATTTTAGTGATGTGGAACTTGATAAAGCTATGAACTATGCTGCAGAAGATGCAGATATAACTTATCGTTTATATAAAATTTTTAGTAAAAATCTTAAACTAGAAAAATTAACCAAAATCTATGAAATTTTTGAAAAACCTTTGATAAAGATATTAGCATTTATGGAAATAGAGGGAATAAAAGTTGATAATAAATTTTTACAAAAACTATCTGAAAAATTTGAAAAAAAAATTAAAAAACTAGAAAGTGAAATTTTTAAAATTTCAAAAAAAGAGTTTAATATTGCCTCGCCAAAACAATTGGGTGAAATAATATATAATGATCTAAAAATTGCTGTATTAAAAAAAACTAAAAAAGGAAGTTTTGCCACGAGTGCAAATGTTTTAGAAGATCTTGCATTTAAAGGACATAAATTTCCAAAATTAATTCTAGATTGGCGACAAGTTTCTAAGTTAAAAAATACATATTCAGACTCTTTACCAGAACATATAAATCCAAGCTCCAAGAGAGTTCATACATCATTTTTATTAGCAGCAACTACAACAGGTAGACTTGCCTCAAGTGATCCTAATCTTCAAAATATACCAATTAAATCTGAAGATGGTAAGGATATAAGAAAATCTTTTATAGCAGAGAAAGGATTTTATTTGATTTCAGCAGACTATAATCAAATAGAAATGAGAATTTTAGCCGACTTAGCTGATGTTAAAGAATTAAAAAAAGCATTCAAAAANAATGAGGATATCCACTCACTTACTGCAAGTCAGGTATTTAATATTGATATTAAAAAAGTTAATCAAGATATGAGAAGAAAAGCAAAAGCTATAAATTTTGGAATAATTTATGGAATTTCTCAATATGGACTAGCAAAACAGATAAATGTTTCAAATCATGAAGCAGAGGAATTTTTAAATGCTTATTTTTTTAAGTTTCCAGAAATTAAAACTTATATGAATAATACAATTAAATTTTGTCGACAAAGTGGATATGTTAATAATATTTTTGGAAGAAGGTCACACTTTAATGGAATAAATGATAAAAATTTTAATATTAGAAATTTTCAAGAAAGAGCCGCTATAAATGCACCTATACAAGGATCTGCCTCTGAAATTATGAGATTAGCAATGATTAGATTAGATAAGAAAATTAAAAGTCTAAAAAACAATAAATCGAAAATATTATTACAAATTCATGATGAGCTAATTTTTGAAGTACCTGAAAAAGAGGTTAAAAATATGACACAAATTATAAAAGAAGAGATGTCTAGTGTTAGTACCAGTGATTTGCACTCATTTTCAACCCCTTTGACTGTTGATATAAATATTGGATACAATTGGGGAGTTCTTCATTAACTATTTAGGATTGCCCAAATTAGAACAATTTAGTATTTTTAAAGTAGGTTATGCAAAGACAAACAATTGCGCTGATAGATGACGATAGAAATATACTTACTAGTATAAGTATAGCACTTGAAAAAGAAGGATTTAATGTTCAAACTTATATAGATGGTGAAAGTGCTTTAATTGGTCTTACAAGAACACCTCCTGATTTAGCAATTATAGATATAAAAATGCCAAAAATGGATGGAGAAGAACTTTTAAAAAAATTAAGAAAAAAAACTTCTATGCCCGTGATTTTTTTAACATCAAAGGATGATGAAATTGATGAGTTATTAGGCTTAAAGTTAGGTGCAGATGATTTTGTTAAAAAGTCAGGAGGATTTTCAATAAAAGTTCTAATTGAAAGAATTAGGGTTCAGTTAAGAAAAAAAGACATTAATAGCAACCCTGAAGATAATAAAAATATTATATCGCATGGAAAATTAAAACTCGATCCATCACAATTAGAGTGTGAATGGGATGGAAAACAATTGCCAGACAAACTCACAACCACAGAATTTTTAATTGTAAAAGAACTCGCAAAAAGACCTGGTATAATTAAAGAAAGAGCTCAATTAATGGATATTGCTTATAGAGAAGACACGGAAATAGAAGATAGGACTATTGATAGTCACGTAAAAAGAATAAGGAAAAAATTTAAAAAAATTGATTCTAATTTTTCAGCGATTGAGACAAGATATGGTAGTGGATATAGATGGAACGTTAGTTGATGTTCAATAATTTTTTAAAAAGTTTATCTATATTAAAAAAATTTTTATTCATCAATTCAATAATTTTTTTAATTATAGGAAGTTTAACAATTCTATATTTAAACAATGTAAAACCAAATTTGATTTTAAAAAAAACAGTCAATCATATACAAACAATTGACAATACTATTGATCATATCACCAGGCTTAATATAAAATTTGAAGAAGATGATGTTAGAAAATTTTTATTCTCAACAAGATTTTTATTTCAAAATTTAGATAGAGTAATTCTATTTGATAACGAATATGATCTTGTTGGAGATACAGATACATTAGATTTAGACCCAAGATCTTTTTCTAAAAGATTAGATATAGTTGAACTAGAAATCTTAGATAATAAAACTAGTAAAAAAGTTTTAGAAACAAAAAATATTGATAAAGAACAGACGATTTCATGGAAAGATATTTTGACAAATTATGAATCATCTAAAGATTTTGGAAAACCTTATACTTTTACCCAAGAAGGATATAACCAATTTTCATTGATAACTATAAAAAATGTTATCCTTGATGAAAATAGTATTGGCTTTTTGGCTATTTCAGAAAATGCAAATGATATTAGATCTGCTATTGATGAAAGAAAAACTTTTATATTAAGAACAGGAATATTTATTGCAATTGTAATATTTATATTTTCATTTGTTTTAAATAGATATTTCCTTAAACCAATTAAAAATTTACTTAACTACACAAAAATTATTAAAGATAAAAGCAGAAAAAAAATAAATATAGAAGAACTTAAAAGCAGAAATGATGAGTTGGGTGCACTATCAATTTCATTAGATGATATGACTCTCGAACTTCAAAGAAGAATTTCTCATGCTGAAAATTTTTCAACAGATTTAGTACATGAGATCAGAAACCCTCTGACTTCATTAAAAAGTGCATCAGAAATATTACATGACACAGAAGACGCAACTCAAAGAGGCAAACTAATTGATATTCTGAGTCATGATGTTCAAAGAATAGAAAGATTAATTACAGATTATTCTCAAATGTTAAAAGATGAGGTTGCATTAAGTAAAGAGAAAATGAAAAAAATTAACATAAAACTAATCGCCCAGTCTGTAGTTGATGATTTTAATAATATTTATGAAACAAAAAAAGGTATCAAAATTGAACTTAATGACATCAATAATTTAGATGAGTATTTTATAATTGGAATAGAAAATAGAATTGAACAGATTATTGCAAATTTGTTAGATAATTCAATTTCGTTTAGTGAGAATAATCAAAGGATTTCAGTAGAAATTTCTAAAAATGTAAAAAAACAGATTATTTTAAAAGTTATTGATCAAGGAAGAGGCTTTAAAGAAACAAGTACAAGTAAAATATTTAATAGGTTTTATAGTAATAGACCTGATAAATTTGGGGAGCATTCTGGATTAGGATTAAACATTGTAAAAAATCTTGTAGATCTTCATGGTGCTACAATTAATGCTTCTAATAATATTGACCAAAAAGGAGCAAATGTTGAAATTATTTTTCCTAAAGTTTAATCAAAAGTTGATTAATTAATTTATTATTGTTAGAAACTCTGGCAATGGAAGATTTTAAAGTAAAAGATATATCCCAAGCAGATTTTGGAAGAAAAGAAATATCAATAGCTGAAACTGAAATGCCTGGATTGATGGCATTAAGAGAAGAATATACTAAAAAAAAACCTCTTAAAGGTGCAAAAATTTTAGGATGTCTTCATATGACTATTCAAACAGCAGTTTTGATAGAAACATTGGTTGATCTTGGAGCTGAGGTAAGATGGTCTTCTTGCAATATTTTTTCTACTCAAGATCACGCCGCTGCAGCTATTGCTAAGGCAGGTATATCAGTATTTGCCTGGAAAGGAGAAACCGAAGAAGAATATATATGGTGCATCAAACAAACAATAGAGGGAAAAAAAAATTGGAAACCGAATATGTTATTAGATGATGGTGGTGATTTAACAGCAATTATGCATAAGGAATATAAAGATTTATTAAAAGGTATAAAAGGTGTTTCTGAAGAAACTACGACTGGAATTAAAGCATTAAATAAAATGGAAAAAGATAAGACTTTAATGATACCAGCAATTAATGTTAACGACTCAGTAACTAAATCAAAATTTGACAACCTTTATGGATGTAGAGAAAGTTTAGTAGACGGAATTAGAAGGGCAACAGATGTAATGATGTCAGGAAAGGTAGCAATTGTTGCTGGATTTGGAGATGTAGGCAAAGGCAGTGCTGCTTCATTAAGACAGAGTGGTGCGCGTGTAATGGTGACTGAAGCTGATCCAATTTGTGCCTTACAAGCTGCTATGGAGGGTTACGAAGTAGTTTTGATGGATGAAGCAATTAGTAAGGCTGATATAGTTGTTACTGCTACTGGGAATAAAGATATAGTAACTGCTGACCATATGAGGAATATGAAAGATAGAGCAATATTATGTAATATTGGACACTTCGATAACGAAATTCAAGTTGATGCTCTAAAAAATTATAAATGGACAGAGGTAAAACCTCAGGTTCATGAAATAGAATTGAATGGAGGAAAAAGAATCATCCTTTTAGCTGAGGGAAGATTAGTTAATCTAGGTTGTGCTACAGGCCACCCAAGTTTCGTTATGAGTGCATCTTTCACTAATCAAGTAATAGCCCAGATAGAACTTTGGAATAACCATAAAAATTATGAAAAAAAGGTATATGTGTTACCAAAAAATCTTGATGAGAAAGTAGCAATGTTACACTTGAAAAAGGTTGGAGCGAAGCTTACAAAATTGTCAAAGGATCAAGCAGATTATATATCTGTTGGAACAGAAGGACCATTTAAACCTAATGCCTATCGCTACTAATAGCGGAAAAATAGAAATTTCATTAGAAGTTAAAATAGCTGAAATAGCTAAAAAATTTTCTAAAGTTTTTAAAAAGGGTGATATTGTTTTTTTACAAGGAGAAATTGGAGTTGGAAAAACAACTTTTGTAAGATATTTAATAAATAATTATCAAAAAAATAAAAATCTAAAATTAACTGAAATTTTAAGTCCTACTTTTAATTTAGTAAATGAATATGATGTAGGAGATTTTATAATCGAACATTATGATTTATTTAGATTAAAAGACTCAAATGAAATAAATAATATTGGATTATTAGAAAATTATAAAAATGTACTAACTTTGATTGAATGGCCAGAAAAAATAAAAAAAAAAGTAGAAAAAAAAATAGAGCTTAAATTTGAGTACGGAGAAGATACTGAAAAAAGATTTTTGACAATCAGCGGTCTTGAAAGTTAAATGAAATTAAATAATAAAAAATTAAATAAGATAAAAGGTGATGCATCTTTTAGAACTTTTTATAGACTAAGATCTAATAAAAAAAATTCAATTATTGTTTTTGCTTATAGAGAAAAAGAAAAAAATTTACTTATTTATGATGCTATAAATAGTTTATTAAATAAAAGTAATATTTTGGCGCCAAAATTATTAAATGAAAATTACAAAAGAAATTATATAGAAATAGAAGATTTTGGTAACTTGACTTTTTCCAAGATATTAAAAAAAAAAGGATCAAATAAGATTAAGATTTTTAAAAATATAATTATTTTATTAAATAAAATACAAAAAATTAAAAAAAATAAAATTAGAAATTTTAAAGGGCAATACTATAAGTTAGAAAAATATAGCAATAAAAAATTATTTAAAGAAGCTGAACTATTTTGTGATTGGTATGTGAAAAAACTTTATCCAAAGCATAAGTCAATAAAATTAAATAAATTGATAAAAAGACAAATAAAAATTTTATTATCAAAAATTAGATTAAAAAATAATACTTTTGTTCATAGAGATTTTCATGCTTCAAATTTGATGAAATATAAAAATAAAATTGCAGTTATAGATAGTCAAGACGCACTCATTGGAAATAGAGCTTATGATTTAGCATCTTTTATAGACGATGTACGCTTAAAGTCAAAAATAGAATTTAAAAATAAAATTTTTGATTATTATATATATTTGAATAAAACCAATATTTCCAAAAGCGACTTTCAAAATGATTTTCAAATATTGTCAGTTCTAAGAAATTTAAAAATAATTGGAATATTCACGAGGTTATCTTCTAGAGATAATAAAAGAAATTATCTTAAATTTATACCTCATGCCTGGAAATTAATCGAATTACGATTGAATAATAATTTAGAATTATTTGGTGAAATTAAGAAAGTATTAGATAAAAATTTTCCTTCAAAAAAAAGGTTGATTAAATGAAAATAGAAACAGCTTTTATTTTATGTGCAGGATTTGGTAAAAGACTAAATCCTTTGACATTAAAAACTCCTAAACCACTTTTAAAATTAAATAACTTATCATTGTTAGAGAATACTATTAATCTAATAAAAAGCTTAAATATAAGAAAAATTAAAATAAATACATTTCATCTTGAAGATCAAATTGAATCTTTTGTGAAGAAAAAAAATTTTAATATAAATATTGAAATTATTAATGATGGTAAAGATATTCTTAATACTGGTGGTGGGATTTATAATATGATGAAATCTTCTTCGGAAGCTGAATCTCATTTTTTAGTTTTTAATCCTGATACTGTTTGGGATCATAACTATTTAAAAACAATAAATGAAATGATTAATTTTTATTCTCTTAATTTAAATAATAATACTTTATTAGTTGTACACAAAAAATTAAGTTTTGATCAAAATCTTAAAGGTGATTTTAATTTGAATAAAAATAAATTAAAAAAGGATTCTGATAACGAGTATATTTTTACTGGGTGTCAAATTATTAATAGAAAAATTATAGAGATTGATATGTGGGAAAAACTAGAGAATAATTTTTCAATTTCTGAAACTTGGAACAATGCAATAAAGAAACAATCTTTATTTGGTTTTGAGAGTAAAAATAATTTTAAACATATAACAAATTTAGAAATTTACCAAAAATTATTAAAAAATAATTAAATCTTTACCTCTATCTTTATCTAAATATTTACAGTCTATAATTTTATTTTTTTTACTTATAGTTATCATTAAAGGATTTCCAGTTGGTATTTCGAGTTTAGATATTTGACTAATTTCTATTTTAAATAAATATTTACACAAAGCTCTCAAAGAATTTCCATGAGCCGAAATCAAAATATTTTTATCTTCAATTAATTTATTTTGAATATTTTCTTTAAAATATAAAACTACCCTTTCATAAGTATCTTTAAGTGATTCTGTATCTGGAATATTTTCTAATGGAATATTTTTATAGGTTTCAATATTTAATGGATGATAGGGACTATTTTTATTTAATGGATTTGGTCTTTTGTCCCATGATCTTCTAAATTCAAAAAATTTTTTTTTGCCAAGTTTTTCTTCCATTTCATCTTTATCCAAGCCCGTTAATTCACCATAATGACGTTCATTTAATTGCCAGGCCTTAACAGGTTCTTTTTTATCTCTTAAGGTATCTTTAATAAACTTTAGTGTGTTAATTGCTCTTAATTGAAAAGAACTATAAAAATAGTCAAATTTGATTTTTTGATTTTTAATNAGTTCACCTGATTTACAAGCTTCTAGTTTTCCTTTTGGAGTAAGGTCCACATCTACCCAGCCAGTAAATTTTTTTTTNAGATTCCATTCACTTTGACCGTGTCTTACTAAAATTAAATGAGGCATATTTTATATTTTGTTAACTGATAAAATCGTTAAAATATATAAAATAATATGAAAAAAATAGATAATATTTTATTAATTAGTTTTCATTTAATTAATGTTATTTTAATTACATTATATCTGTATCCTGGCAGTATTTTGGGTTTCATTGTTCACAATGACTTAAATAGACAACCACAAATTAGCAAAGACTTTATAATTTCTTCAAATCATTTTTTTGTTTTTATTTTCATTTCATCTATAGGGATATTAGCTTATCGTAATAGTAAAAATATTAATATTTTAATTAACTATTTACTTTCAGCATCAATAATTTTGGAACTAGCACATTTTATTATTCCTAAAAGGGGTTTTGAACTAAAGGATTTGTTAGGAAATATTTTAGGAACAATATTAATTATTGGAGTTTACAAATTTTTAAAAAGATATGGAAAGAATTAAGTATAAAAAAAACACCAATAAATATTTTTTTATTTTATTTTTGTTATTTATTTGTTCCTGCTCTTCAATCCCAAAAAATACATCAAATAGTTGTGCAATATTTAATGAAAAATATTTATGGTACAAGCATGCTAAAAAAACTGAGTTAAAATGGGGGACACCTATTTATGTTCAACTAGCTATTATTAAAATGGAGTCTGATTTTGATTGGTTAGCTAAACCTGATAGACAAAAAATATTTAAAATAATACCTTATAAAAGACCATCAAGTTCTTTTGGTTATTCACAAGCTGTAAAAGGAACTTGGGAACAATACAAAAAAGAAACTGGGAATAAATTAGCGACAAGAGTAAGGTTTAAAGATAGTGTGGATTTTATAGGATGGTATACAAACAAAACTACTTCTATTTTAAAAATTTCTAAAAAAGATACTTTTAGACAATATCTTGCTTATCATGAAGGATGGGGAGCTTACAAGTATTATAGAAATAATCCAAAAGTAATACTTTTAGCAAAAAAAGTTAAAAAACAATCAGATAAATACAGATCACAATTAAGAAAATGTCAGAAGAGATTAAATAAAAATAAATTTATAATTTTTTAACGAAGTTGTTTCTTTAATTCTTTTGAAACAGCATTTATACTTTTAGTATTTTTTCCTATTAATAAATAAATAGAAGGTATTATGTAAAGTGTAAAAAAAGTAGAAAATATCATACCTGCGAAGATTGTTATTCCAACTGTTAATCTGCTAGCTGCTCCAGGACCACTACTTATAACCAATGGAAGCACACCTATTATCGTAGATAAAGACGTCATTAATACAGGTCTAAGCCTTAAATTTGCTGACTCAATTATTGCTTTTTCAATTTCTTTACCTTCATCTCGAAGTTGATTTGCAAACTCAACAATTAAAATTCCATTTTTTGCTGCAAGACCAATTAAAATAATAAGAGCAATCTGACTAAAAATATTTATAGAACTTCCCACTACTAACAAACCCAGAATACCTCCAAAAATTGCCAATGGAACAGTTAACATTATTGTGAAAGGGTGTTTGAAGCTTTCAAATTGAGCTGCCATTACAAGATAAGCAGTTAATAAAGCTAGAGCAAATATTATATAAATTTGATAGCTTGTTTCTTTTAATTCTTCACTTTCTCCTTTATACTCAATTCTAGCATTAGGAGTCTTTTCTTTAACAATATTTTCTAGGAAACTTAAAGCTTCACTGAGTGTATAATTCTCTTCTACTCTTGCTGAAATTGTAACTGCTTTTTGTCTATTATATCTAACTAAAAAAGGTGCTGTCCCTTCTTCTTCAAGAGAAACTAAATTTGATATTGAAACTAATTTACCATTATTTTTTGATCTAACGTAAACCTTATTAAGATTAGAAGGTTCTTGTCTATTTTTAATGTCTCCTTGTAAAATTATAGAGTATTCTTTACCATCTTTTGTAAATTTAGTTACATTTCTTGAACCAAATATTGTTTCTATTGATTTACCAATTTCTATTGTAGAGACACCCAAATCTGAGGCTTTTTTTTGATCAATTTTGACTTTGAGTATTGGCTTGTTTCTATTGAAATCATCTTCAATATTTATGAGTTTTTTATTTTTTCTTGCTTCTCTTTTTATAATTTCTTTCCATTCTATCAATTCTTGATAAGTGTTTCCTAAAATTACAAATTGAACTGGTTTTTGTATTCCGCCAGTTCTTATTCCTTGAGGCATAATTGGAAAAGCTAAAACTCCCGGAACTTTGGAAATCTTTCGAAAAGAATCCATCATTATTCTTTTTCCATCTCTTTTTCTCTTATCCCAATGTTCTAATAGAACAATAATAAATCCTGAATTTACTTGTTTACTACTTTTGCCAAAGCCTGGGACCCTTAAAATTAATCTTCTGTATTCTCCTTTTCCAACTTCTGGTAATAAAAATTTTTCGATCTCTTGAGCTTTAGAAGATGTATATTCAAAGCCCGAGCTTTGTGGTGCTTTTATTATTACAAAAAAAGCTCCCCTGTCTTCTTCTGGCATTAATTTTTTTGGAGCAAATATGAATACTGAAATAGTCAAAACTAAAATTACAACTAAAAATGAAATGATTATTTTTTTTTTTCTTATCCAGTATAATAAAGTTTTTTTATAAAATTCTTTAAATTTATTTTGTTGTTTTTCAAAACTTAAACTTATTTTTGATTTAGTATTTTTTTTTGTTAAAATCTTACTAGCAATCATTGGGCTTAGAGAAAGTGCTACAAAGCTAGAAATTATTACTGCAGCTGACAAAGTGACAGCTGTTTCAGTGTAAAGAACCCCACTTAAACCTTTTATAAATATCAAAGGAATAAAAACAGCAACCAAAACTAATGTAGTTGCTATAATCGCAAAAGATACTTGTTTTGACCCTTTATAAGCGGCAACCAGAGCAGATTCTCCATTTTCCATTCTTCTAACAATATTTTCTAGCATAACGATTGCATCATCAACTACTATTCCAATTGCTAGAACTAAAGCCATTAATGTAAATAAATTTATAGAAAAATCAAAAAAGTATATTGCTAAAAAAGTTGATATTAATGATACAGGGAGAGCAACTAATGGAACAACTAAAGCTCTTATATTACCTAGAAATAAGTAAATTATTATAGTAACTAAAATTAGCGCAATAAATAAAGTTTTGTAAACTTCAGAGATGGCAGAGGATATATAATTACTTCTGTCAAAAGATACCTCTAGAGCAGTGCCATCGGGTAGAGAAGGTCGAATTTCTTTTATTTTTTTTTTAATTTTGAGGCGACTTTTATAGTATTAGCGTCTGATTGTTGATATATTCCTATTCCCACAACCTGTTTACCATTTCCTTTAAAAAGTGTTCTGGTAGAAACTGGTCCAAATTCTACTCTAGCAACATCTGATAATTTTGTAATAGAGCCATCTATTGATTTTTTTAATGGTAAATTTTTGTATGATTGTAATTCAGTATATGCATTTTCTAATTTAATTGTTAAATCAATATCTTTAGACTCAATTCTTCCTGCAGGTAATTCTAAATTTTCAGATCTTAATATTTCTTCGATTTCTTGAGTGGTTAAATCTCTTGCTGCAAGAGCTATAGGATCCAACCAAACTCTTAAAGAAAGTTCTCTTTCTCCACCCAATCTAACTCTTCCCACACCTTCAACTGTAGCAAAATAATCTGTTAAATATCTATCAGCATAATCTGTTAACTCTAGATCTGACATAAATTCTGAGCTAAAACTTATCCACATCGTTGTTCTAAAACCTGCGGATTGTTTATAAATTTCAGGAGCATTTGCTTCTTCAGGTAAATTATCTAAAACTCTTGCAATTGAACTT
>NHFH02000015.1 GCA_002170275.2 Candidatus Pelagibacter sp. TMED106
CGAGTTCAAATGTTTTTAAAATCATCTTTTTATTTCATAAGAAATTTGTCGATATCTAAAATAATTTTATTAGTTAAGTTATCTTGAATAGTATTTTCATAATTTTTTAATTCAAATTTATTAGATTTTGTTTGGTATGAAAAACTTCGTTTAAATTCTTTTTCGGTATTTATATTATTTTCAGTAATTATTATTATTACACTAATTATTAAATCAAAAGTTTTCGCATTTCCTTTTTGATCTTTTGAAGTTATTTTTATATCCCTGTTGCTTGCAATTTCAATATCTATAGCTCTTGGTTTTTTTGATAAATTGACATACTTNTTTAAACTATTTTTGATTTTGTATGATATTTGATTTTTATTTTCTAATTTAATTTCATTAATTGCAAAATTAACCTGATTATTTAAAAAAATAGGGTTGTAGCCACATGAAGTTAAAAAAAGAAGTAAAGTNAGAATTATATTTTTCATTATACTATTAAGTTTATGAGTTTATCCTTTACATAAATATTTTTTTTTATTTTTTTATTGTCTAGATATTTTTTAACAACTTCATCATTTTTAGTAATTGTTAAAATTTCATTTTCATCTAAACCCGTTTTTACATTAATTAGTGATCTTTTTTTTCCATTTATTTGAATTACAATAGTTATTTCATCATTCTTTAGAAACTTTTCATCTATTATAGGCCAAATTAATTCTTTTTCGTAACAATTTAAATCTTCCAAACATTGAGANGAAAAATGAGGAACTACTGGTGNCATGATTTTTATAATCTTTAAATAATTATCTTTTAAAATATCAGAGCTCATTTCTTTTTTAATCGCTTTACTTATAAAATTATAAGTTTCATAAAAATTCGCAATTATGACATTATATTGAAAATTACTTAAATTTTTTTCAATTTTTTTAAGTGTTTGATTAATAAATTTTGAAAAGTTTTCATCATTTACTCCAGTTACATTTTTATTTTCTTTTATTTTTTTTATAATTTCTAAATGTAAAGTCCAAAATTTTTGCAAAAACTTATATGAAGAAATCATTCCTTGNTCAGACCATTGCACGTCTTTTTCAGGTGGGCTATCAGATAAAATGAATAATCTTACAGCATCTGCACCATAATTATTAATTATTTTAGCTGGATCAATTGTATTTTTTTTTGATTTTGACATAGATTCTGAAGGTCCAACTGTTACTTTTAAATTTGGATTATTTTTTATGAAAAAATTTTTACCATCATTACTTTCAACATCATCAGGATTTATCCATTCATTTTTATCATTTTTAAAAGTTTGATGACAGACCATACCCTGAGTAAATAATCCTTTAAAAGGTTCGTTATGAATAAATTTTGAATTTTGAAATCCTATAGCTTNCATAAAAAACCTTGAATATAATAAGTGTAAAATTGCATGTTCTACACCTCCAATGTATTGATCTACGGGCATCCAATAATTAATTTCATCATAATCAAATCCATAATNATTATTTTTAGGTGAACAAAATCTTAAGAAATACCATGAAGAGTCTACAAAAGTATCAAGAGTGTCTGTTTCTAAGGTACATTCTTCACCATTAATCTTAATTTTTTTCCAATCATTTTGATGGTCTAGAGGGTTACCTGATACGTTTAAATTAATTTGTTCGGGCAATTTTATGGGTAAATTTTCTTTTGGAACTTTTATAATTTCTCCATTTTTGTTATATGCAATAGGGATTGGGCAGCCCCAATATCTTTGACGAGAAATGCCCCAATCTTTTAACCTAAAGTTTATTTTTTTTTTTCCTAATTTTTTTTTTTCTAAAATTTTTATAGTTTNATCGATAGACTCATTTGGAACTTTTAAGCCATTTAGGAATTCAGAATTGAATATTATACCTGGTCCTGTATAAGCTTCCTTTTTAATTTGAAAATTATCATTTTTATCTTTTGGCTTGACTACAGGTATAACTTTTAATTTATATTTAATAGCAAAATCTAAATCTCTTTGGTCATGNGCTGGGCATCCAAATACTGCACCAAAACCATAATCCATTAAAACNAAATTAGCAAAGTATACTGGAACTTTAATTTTTTCATTTAACGGATTTATTGCAATTAAATTAGTCTTAAAGCCTATTTTTTCTGCTTGAGCAATTGATTCCTCTGTAGTCCCAGTTTTTGAGCAGTTTTCTTTAAATTTAATAAAATCNTTATCTTTTTCATAAAATTTGGCTACTGGGTGATCAATAGATAATGCCAAAAAAGAGAATCCAAATAAAGTATCTGGTCTAGTTGTAAAACATTTTATATCTTTAATATCTTTATTGCCTTCAACTNTAAAATCAATCTCACATCCAAATGATTTTCCAATCCAATTTTTTTGCATAATTTTTACTTTATTGGGCCATTCATTTAAGATATCCAATCCTGAAAGAAGTTCGTNTGAAAATTTTGAAATGTTGAAAAACCATTGGTTAAGTTTTTTTCTTTCAACGTTTGCTCCTGATCTCCACCCTTTACCATCTATAACTTGTTCGTTTGCTAAGACTGTTTGATCCACTGGGTCCCAATTAACATAATTTTCTTTTCTATAAACAAGCCCTTTATCAAAAAGTTCTAAAAAAAAATTTTGTTGATGTTTATAATATTCCGGTGAGCACGTTGATATTTCTTTATCCCAATCAATTGATAAACCAAGAAGTTTAAGTTGATTTTTCATCACTGAAATATTTTTTTCAGTCCAATCTTTTGGATCTAGATTATTTGTTCTAGCTGCATTTTCAGCTGGCATTCCAAAAGAATCCCACCCCATTGGATGAAGNACATTGTAACCCTGCATTTTTTTAAATCTTGATAATACATCACCAATTGTATAGTTTCTAACGTGACCCATATGAATTTTTCCTGATGGGTAAGGAAACATTTCTAAACAATAAAATTTTTTTTTATTTTTAACTATTTCAGTTTTGAATATTTGGTTTTTTTCCCAAAATTTTTGCCACTTTTCTTCTATTAATTTAAAGTTATATCTTTCCACTTTTTATTTAGGTAATTGATTTAAAAATTTCTTTAATAACAAATTAAATTCTTATCTTTTATTTCCTTCGTTTTCTTTATCTATAATTAACTTTCTTTTAAAATTTTTAGATCTTTTTTTTCTCATATCTTTTTCTAATCTTGTAGCTGATTTTAAAATTGCTAATTTTAATTCTCCCGTAACATCAGATTTGATTTTATTAATAGAACAAGAGCTAGGATTGTTCACTTTACATGTTCTTTCGTGAATATCTATTTGTAAACCATCAGCACGAATTTCATTCGATAAAAATTTTACAGTAATTTTTAAATCTCTTAACGCATTTTCTTTTGAGTTATCGTTAAACCAATCNGTTACAATTATTCCTCCTGAATAACTTGCATTAGCAAATGTTACAAAATCTAATATATCAACTGTTGCTCTCCACATAGGGTTTGATGAGGCAAAATCAAAAACACCACCTTGTCCGCTTCCCTTATTTAAAAATCGAACACCTTTTCCTTCTTTAATGTTTTTTTCTACACGTTCATTTACGTTAACAGGATTGTCCTTAACGTCTGATCTTTTATAAATACCGCAGCTGGACAAAATTAATGAGCAAAGTAGAAGAAAAAATCCAATTTTTTTCATATAAATACAGTAAAATCACGATAAATTCATAAAATCAATAAAATAAGCCTTAATAAGCGTTGCAAAAATATCACATAAANTATTAAAATATCAAAAAAGACAGCAAGTAATAGTCAATTTAATCAAATCTTTGTATTTTGCAGCTATTCATATGAATAAATAAACAAAGGAGAATTATGGATAAACTTAAAAAAATAGGACTATCAGCATTAGCAGGTTCGCTAGTTGCAGTTAGTGCTAACGCAGGTGAAATGTCTGTGTCAGGTTCATTCGGTATTACTTACTCTACACAGTCTGGAGATACTGACGGAATTGCTGATGATTATGATGTTTCAGGTTCAAATCCTAACCAAGGTCAAGGTATCGGATCTGATAAAGATTTTTCTGTATCAGGATCAGGTGAACTAGACAACGGTTGGGCATTTAGTGGNTACACACTTTTGAAAGATNCTATGACGCTATCTTCTTCAGCTATCTCACTAACTATGGGTTCAATGGGAACTGTAATGGTTGGTGCTGGTACTGGTGGTAACTCTACTAAGTACGATGTTCAAACTCCAAAAGCTTACGAAGAAGTAGATGATGGTGGTGCTTTATCACTATCTTCTAACTACGTAGGTAGCTGGATGGATGGTAACGCATTAGTGTACACTTCACCAACTGTTGATTTAATGGGTGGAATGAGTGCTACANTTCACGTTGAATATGCTGCAGAAGCATCTGATGCCTCTACTAACGACGGTGGAAGCTCAAGTGACTCTACATACGATGGTGGACAGTCTCTTGGTGTAACATTAGCTGGTAACGGATTAACAATCGGTGTTTACGGTGCTGAAAGAGAAAGATCAGCTTTCGGTCAAACTGGAGACTACGTTAATGACGTTTTTGCTGGTGTTTACTACATCAACTATTCAATGGGTCCAGTATCAGTTGGTTATTCTAGCTCATACTACGATTCAGGTCTAGATGGTGCAGCAGATGCTGCTACTGTTGCTAAAAACGTAGGTGCTGCAGAAGGTATATTTGAAACAGAAACTTATTCAGTTGCGTTTAACGTAAATGATAATTTATCTCTTTCTTATGCTAAAGCTGAAGATACATACGATGCACAAGGCGACCATGCTAATGGTGGAACAGTAATCAATGATGTAACTATGGATATGAAATCTGTCCAAGCTGCATACTCAATGGGTGCTATGTCAATCAAAGCTTACAGAACAGAAACTGATAATGCAGAATACCAAACAAATGGTGGTTCTCTAACAGTTACTGAAGTAGCTTTAGGACTTGCGTTTTAATTAACACATTTTAAAGATTTAAAAACGGCCTAAATTTATTTAGGCCGTTTTTTTTTATCCAATTTATTCCTGCAAAGCCATAGCAATTCAAAAGATTAATCTTTTTAATATTGTCATTATTAATACCTCCAAGTGCAATAAACTTACTTTTTTTATTTTGAGATAGTTTATTAAACTTACAGATTCCTAAAAAATTAGGTTTTTTTTGAACATAAAATATAGGAGCTAGAAAAACTAAGCTACATCCCTGATTTTCCTTAATTTTTATTTCTTTTTCGTTGTGAGCTGAACCAATGATTTTAAATTTTTTTGGATAATTATAATTTTTTGTGTTTAATTTTTTATAAAAGGAAGGAATATATAAACCATCTAATTTTAATTTAATCGCTAATTTTAAATCATTTGATAAGTAAAATTTCTGATTTTTCTTTTTACAATAGTCCCTTGTTAAAATTATTGATTTTTCATCTACCTTTTGACTATAGTTNCTGTATATAATGCCTATACTCTTATTAATTGTTTGTAATTCATTAAGATCAAATTTATTTATAAAACAATAAACTTTTGGAAAGTATTTATGCATAAAAGTATTATCAATTTAAACACTATAGAAGATAGTTTAAAGTCTAAAATTGACAAATTACCATCAATTGTTGCAGTAAGTAAAACTTTCCCAATGAGTGAAATTTTACCTTTAATTAATCATGGACATATTCATTTTGGTGAAAATAAAGTTCAGGAAGCCATAGAAAAATGGACATCTATCAAAAATGATTTTAATCACCTTAAGCTTCATATGATAGGAAAACTTCAGACCAACAAAGTAAAATATGTAGTACCCCTTTTTGATTATATTCATTCTTTAGACAATTTAAAATTAGCAGAAAAAATATCAAATGAACAAATTAAAAAAAAAAAAAGACTTAAAATTTTTATTCAAATAAATATAGGTGAAGAATCTCAAAAAAGTGGAATTGTTTCTGATCAACTCGAAAATTTTTANAAAAAATGTACTAAAGAATTAGATCTAGATATAGTTGGTATAATGTGTCTACCNCCTGAAAAAAAGGATTCAAATAATTATTTTTCTCAAATGAAATTGTTATCCAAAAAAATTAATGTTAANGATTTAAGCATGGGAATGTCATCTGACTATATGCAGGGTGCATTAAATGGTTCTACTTATCTTAGAATAGGATCAAAAATTTTTGGTAATCGNAATTAAGAAATTTTAATTTTAGTTTTTCTATTTATTAACTTTATTAAAATTAAAAAATCTTTTTTTTTCAAAGCTATACATCCAAGTGTTTTTTTATAGTTTTTNGTAAGATGTAAAAAAATTGCACTTCCTTTTTTTTTTATAACTTTTTTTGTATTATAATTAATTACTATGAGATAATCATAGATACTGTCTTTTCTAAATAATTTTTCACTTTTAATTTGTTTAAAATTTTTTATTTCTTGATTATAATANTTGTTNGTTGAGTCGTTGCACCATCCCATATTTTTTTNGATTTTTTTTGTAGGAATTGTAGTTANGGGTTTTTTTACTTTNTCTGCTCTATAGTACAATNTACCAATTGAAAATACTCCCGAAGGAGTTGATTTATCTCCTTCTTTTTTATTTAAATTAATTCCATTTTTTCCTAAAGAACATTTAAAGGTAAAATCATCAAAGATTAACAACCCTTTATTTTTTACAGTTATTAGCATAAGTTATAATTTAATGTTTAATCAATCAATAAGCATAATTGAATATCCACCATTATATAATATTTTAATTGAAATTAAGAGTTTATTTAAATTCAATATAAATTATTATAAAAGTTTAGATGATTTTATAGATAAAATAAAATCCAATAATTTTAGATATTCAAATACCATAGTCATAGTTAGTAACAAAGATCATAAATTATTCTCTATAAAGGATATAGATAAAAATAATATTNTAATACTTGATGATTTACCATTAAAAATAGAGAANTTTATAGATATAATTAATTCTCGATTAATTAAGCAAAATTATAATTTGCAATCAAAATTAAATATTAAAGATTATATCTTAAACCTAAATTCAAGAATCATATCTTTAGATAAAGATGAACTGAAATTAACTGAAAGAGAAATTGATATAATCTTATTTTTAAGTGAAAATGAAAAACCCCAATCTGTTGATAACCTTCAAAAAAAAGTATGGGGTTATTCAATGGATTTAGAAACTCATACAGTTGAAACTCATGTTTATAGACTAAGAAAAAAGATTAAAGATAAATTCAACGATGAGAATTTTATTACTAGTCATGATAAAGGTTATTCAATTTAATGGCAAAAAAAAATCCAATAGCAAAAGATTTAAGAACAAGAAAATATAGACCTAAAATATTTAAAGCAAAAAAAGGAAAAGGAAGCTTTAAAAGACAAAAAAAAAATTAAAGTCTAGCNCCAATTTGTTGAATTATTTTAGAAGACAACTCAGTTCCTNTTTTTAAACATTCTTTTTGAGATAAATTGTTTACTAAGCCATGAAGATAACCTGCAGCAAACAAATCTCCAGCNCCAGTNAGATCTAATATATTAAGGTTCTTTTTTGCACTTATTTCTGTAACTTCATTATTATTAATAGAAATAGCTCCTTTTTCTCCTCTAGTAATTACAAGTATTTTTTTTATTTCTTTTGCAAATGATATTACTTCGTTAAAATTTTTAGCTTCAATTAAAGACATTATTTCACCTTCATTTGCAAAAGTTATATCTATCTGATTTTTTACTAAAGATAAAAAGTGTAATTTATGTCTATCAACACAAAATTTATCAGACAAAGACATTGTAACTTTATTTGCGTTATCTATTGCTTTATCAAATGCTTTTTTTGGATCACCTTCATCCCATAAATAACCTTCTAAAAAAATCATTTCACTTTTTTTAANTGCATTCACATCNATATCATTTTCATTAATTTGTCCTGCAGTCCCTAAAAAAGTACACATAGTTCTTTCAGAGTCTGGAGTTACTAATATCAAGCAAGTTCCGGTTGGAAGAANNTCTTTTTTTTTGGAATAAAGATATTCGACATTTTCTTTTTTAAGTCCATCTTCATATTTATTGCCCATTTCATCATTAGAAACTTTTCCAATAAAGCCTACTTTGTTTTCAAGCTGAGACAGACCAACAATTGAATTAGCAACAGAACCACCAGATACAGTTTTTTCAATTTTTAAGCTAGATAGTAATTGTTTGAACTCGTGTTCATCAAAAATTAATTTCATAGTGCCTTTAGTTAAATTATTTTTGGAGATAAAATCATCTTCAACTTTGCAAATAACATCTATTATTGCATTTCCAATACCTAGAATTTTCATATTAAGCTTTTTTGGTTTTTATAGGTTTTTTTCTTTTAGGATAACAAGTAGTACAAATTTTACAAGTTATTCCATAACAATCTCTTGCCTTACAATATTCTCTTCCATAATAAATAATTTGAAGATGAAGTTTGTTCCAATATTTTTTTGGGAATAATCTTTTTAAATCTTTTTCTGTTTCAATAACATTTTTTCCACTAGTTAAACCCCATCTTTGTGCTAATCGATGGATATGAGTATCTATCGGAAAAGCTGGTCGGCCAAATCCCTGGGATATTACTACACTTGCAGTTTTATGCCCTACACCTGGTAGTTTTTCAAGTTCTTCAAAAGTTTCTGGCACTTTGCTCTTATGTTTTTCAATTAATTGTTTGGAAAGCAAATAAACACTTTTAGCCTTAACTCTAAAAATACCAATACTTTTAATTAATCTTTCAATTTTTTTTCTACCTAATTTTACAAAATGTTCAGGTTTGTTATATTTTGGATAAATCTTTTTAGTAACATTATTTACATTAACATCAGTAGTTTGTGCAGATAATAAAACTGAAACTAATAAAGTAAATCTATTTCTATGCTTTAAAGGGATTGGTGTTTTAGGATAAATTTTATTTAAAATTTTTAATATTATTTTAGATCTTTGAACTTCATTCATTTGAAATTCAAAACATCTCGCATTGAATAAAGACCAGGTTTTTTATTCATTAACCACTTAGCCGCAGTAAATGCTCCTTCCGAATAAAGAGCTCTATCGAATGCTTCGTGATTTAATGTTATTATTTCTTTACCACTTGAGAAAGTAACTTCATGTTCACCTATGACCTCACCTTTTCTTAATGAATTAAAATTAATTTTTTTTCCATAAGGAAAAGATTTTTTGTTTAAATATTTTTTTCCTATTGATTTATAAAAATCCTTATTTTTTCCAACAGCTATACCTTTACCAAGCATCAGAGCAGTTCCTGATGGATGGTCTTTTTTATGTTTGTGATGTNTNTCAAAAACTTTACTCAGGAAATTATTTCCTAAAGATTTTGATGTAATTTCAGTTAAATACATTAATAAGTTTATCCCTAAACTCATATTTCCAGCTCTAAGTATTGGTATTTTTCTAGAATATCTTTTAATTAATTTTTCTTCTTTTTTTGAAAATCCAGTTGTTCCAATAACAACTCTTTTTTTTAATTTTGAAGCAATTTTTAAAGTTTCGAATGTACATTTGGGAATTGTGAAATCTATTATTAAATTAGCTTTTTTAAAAGCTTCTTCTGTATTTAAGCTTGGTTTAATCCCAGCAATTTTTTTTTTAATAATTCTATTTTCNGTAAGAGCTACTATCTTAAAATTTTTATCTGATCTAGCAGATTTAATAATTTGCTGTCCCATTCTTCCCATACATCCTGTGATAGCTAAATTAATTTTTTTCATTGAAAGATAAAATATGAAACTATCATAACTCCTAAAACAATTATAGCCCAAATAGATAAATTTGTTAAAAACTGTTTTAATTTTGAATTAGATCTAAGAAATGCAGGAAGAACTAATATTAAAACAGCTATTAAAGATATTGCTGGGACGACTTCTTCCAATCCCATTTTTTAATTTTTCCAAAAACTCTTTGCCTTTTGAAAGAATTTTTTAATACTTGGGTTTGATTTTTCATTTTCAATTTCTCTAAATTTTTCAAGTAATTCTTTTTGTTCTTTATTTAGCGATATTGGAACCTCAGTGTTTACTTGTACATATAGATCACCGTTCCCGCTACCCCTCATATATGGCATACCTTTACCTCTTAATCTAAATCGTTTTCCACTTTGAGTACCATCAGGTATTTTAATTTTAGCTTTACCACCATCAATAGTAGGTATCTCTATTGTAGTACCAAGTGCAGCATCTGCTATTGAAATAGGGCACTCAAAAAATAAATTTTCGTCAGATCTTTTGAAAAGTTCGTGGGAATGAATATTGATAAATAAATATAAATCTCCACTCGCCCCACCTTTTGTGCCAGCTTCTCCTTTTCCAGCCAATCTAATTCTTGTTCCATCATCAACACCTCTTGGTATTGTTACTGATATTTTTTTTGAAGCTTGCTTATTACCTTGTCCGTTACAATCATTACATGGATTTGTAATTTCTTCTCCACTACCTGCACATTGAGGGCATGTTTGTTGAACAGTAAAGAATCCTTGATTAGATCTTACTTTTCCATTGCCACCACAAACTGTACATCTGTCAGTCGAATAACCTGGTTTGGAACCGCTTCCTTTACAATTGTTACATTTTTCAGTAGTTGAAAATTTTATATCTTGTTTTTTACCAACATAGGCCTCTTCAAGACTAATTGATAAATCATATCTTAAATCAGAACCTCTGTTATTTGATCTTCTTCTTGATCCTCTACTCCCACCAAAGTCTCCAAAAAAATCTTCAAAAATGTCTGAAAAATCTGCCCCACTAAATCCACCAAATCCTCCAGCATGTCTTCCACCACCATTTTCGAAAGCTGCATGTCCGAAATTGTCATAGTTTTGTTTTTTTTCTTGATCTGAAAGAATGCCATAAGCTTCACTGGCTTCTTTAAATTTTTCTTCAGCTTTTTTGTCTCCTGGATTTTTGTCTGGGTGGTATTTTACAGCTAATTTTCTATATGCTGACTTTAATTCTTGGGGATTTGCATTTTTATTTACACCCAAGACATCATAAAAATCTCTTTTGGCCATAAGTTACTTCAGATGATAGTTATTAAGTCTTAAGCGCTTTTTTCTTTATCTTCTTCTTTTACTTCTTCAAAGTCCGCATCAACTACATTATCATCTTTTTTTCCTTCATCATTTTTATCACCATCTTTAGATGCATCTGGTTTTTTTTCTTGTGACTTGTAAATTGCTTCTCCTAATTTCATTGAAGCTTGAACTAAACTCTCTGTTTTCTTTTTAATATCGTCAATATTTTCTCCTTTTAAAGCCTCTTTTAGATTAGCAGAAGAGTCTTCAATAGCTTTTTTTTCTGCATCAGAAATTTTTGCCCCATGTTCTTTGAGATTTTTTTCAGTTGAATGAATTAGTGTATCTGCTTGATTTCTTATATCAACTGTTTCTCTTTTCTTTTTATCTGTNTCTTTGTTTNCCTCAGCATCTTTAACCATTTTTTCTATTTCTTCATCACTTAGTCCACCAGAGGCTTGAATTTGAATTTTTTGTTCTTTTCCAGTGCCTTTATCTTTTGCTGATACATTAACAATTCCATTAGCATCAATGTCAAAAGTTACCTCAATTTGAGGAACACCTCTTGCTGCAGGTGCAATTCCCACAAGTTCAAAGTTTCCAAGCATCTTATTATCAGAGGCCATTTCTCTTTCACCCTGTAATACTCTTATTGATACTGCAGGTTGATTATCTTCTGCTGTNGAAAATACTTGGCTTTTTTTTGTTGGTATAGTTGTGTTTTTTTCAATTAATTTTGTTGATACTCCACCTAGTGTTTCAATTCCTAGGGACAAAGGCGTAACATCCAAAAGAAGAACATCTTTAACATCTCCTTGTAAAACACCAGCTTGGATTGCAGCCCCCATTGCAACAACTTCATCTGGATTAACACTTTTATTTGGGTCTTTACCGAAAAAGTTTTTAACTTCAGCTAAGACTTTTGGCATTCTAGTCATTCCACCTACCATAACTACTTCATCTATTTCACTTGCATTTACACCTGCATCTTTTAGTGCAGTTTTACAAGGTGGTAGAGTTTTAGAAATCAAATCTTCAACCAAAGCTTCTAATTTTGCTCTAGTCATTTTTAAATTGATATGTTTTGGTCCCGTTTTATCAGCAGTTATGAATGGTAAATTGACATCAGTTTGCTCTGCTGANGATAGTTCAATTTTAGCTTTTTCTGCAGCCTCTTTTAATCTTTGAAGAGCTAATTTATCTGATTTAAGATCAATACCGTTATCTTTTTTAAATTCACCAACTAGATAGTCAACTATTGCATTATCAAAATCTTCCCCACCTAAAAAAGTATCTCCATTAGTTGATTTTACTTCAAATACACCATCTCCAAGCTCAAGAATAGAAACGTCAAATGTTCCACCTCCCAAATCGTAAACAGCAATCTTTTTATTTTGTTTTTTGTCTAGTCCATATGCTAAAGAAGCAGCTGTAGGTTCATTAATTATTCTTAAAACTTCTAAACCTGCAATCTTTCCNGCATCTTTTGTTGCTTGTCTTTGAGCATCATTAAAATAAGCAGGAACTGTAATTACAGCTTTTGTAACTTCT
Organism: Candidatus Pelagibacter sp. TMED106; assembly: GCA_002170275.2. Classification (GTDB taxonomy): domain Bacteria; phylum Pseudomonadota; class Alphaproteobacteria; order Pelagibacterales; family Pelagibacteraceae; genus Pelagibacter. The sequence continues at coordinate 12,587 of NHFH02000015.1, forward strand.
TGACCTAAATATTTTTCAGCTGTTTCTTTCATTTTTTGGAGAATGAAAGCAGATATTTGTGAAGGTGAATATTTTTGCCCTTTAGTCTCAATCCAGGCATCACCTTTTTCTGAATTAATTATTTTGAAAGGAGCTGCATCAATATCTTTTTTNACTGTTGGATCATCAAAATTTCTTCCAATTAATCTTTTTACGGCAAAAATAGTATTTTCAGGATTTGTAACTGCTTGTCTTTTTGCAGGTTGTCCAACAAGTTTTTCTCCATCGTCTGTAAAAGCTACTACTGAAGGAGTTGTTCTTGCACCTTCAGCATTCTCTAAAACTTTAGGNTGGCTACCCTCCATGATAGATACGCATGAGTTAGTTGTACCCAAATCTATTCCTATAATTTTGCTCATAATTTAAATCCTACCTTTCATATAAGTGTTAATTCTTAATCTGCAAGTTCTGGCAAATATAATTAATTGTTTGATTTTTCTTCAATTTCCTCACTTTTTTTATCCTTTTTTTCTGTTTTTTTTGATACTCCTACTAGAGAGGGCCTTAATAACCTGCCTTTCATCATAAAACCTTTTTGAATTTCTTGAATAATTGTACCAGGCTCTTTTTGATCATCATCAATTTCCATCATTGCTTGATGAAGATTTGGATCTAGTTTTTTTCCAATAGAATCCAAAGGAGTAATTCCGTTTTTTGATAAAATAGANACCATGTCTTTATAAATTATATCAAAATGCTCAAGAGTTTTTTTTAAAGCATCTGTATTTTTAAGTTTTTCATCATTTTCTAAAATTTGTTTTGATCTCTCTAAGTTATCAATAAGATTTAAAGTTTCTTTAGCAAAAGCAAAACCACCATAATCAAAAGCATCATTTTTTTCTTTTTCGAATCTTCTTCTTTGATTTTCCATTTCTGCAAAAGTTCTAGTTATTTTATCTTCTAACTCTTTTATTTTTTCTTCCATTGTGATTTCTTTAACATCTTCATCTTTTTCTAGAGTTTTTTGATTAGTAACCTCTTCCTGCTCATCAGTAGATGTTTTTNCTGTATCTAGAGCTTGATTTTCTGCATCAATGTTTTGATCTTTTTCCATTGAGACTTATATGGTAAGAAATTTAATAATTGCTAGATGTTTATGAAAAAAATTACCAAATTATTAGTAGGGACTAACAATAAAGGAAAATTAAGGGAAATTAAGGATTTATTACCTAAAAATCTTGAAATTTATTGTCCATCAGACTTTAATATCAAAAGTCCTGCTGAAAATGGATCAACTTTTGAAGAAAACTCTTTTATTAAAGCTAAATATTTTTCTAAAAAAACCAAAATGATCTGTTTATCTGATGATTCAGGTTTAATGATTGATTTATTAAAAGGAAAACCTGGAATATTTTCAGCCCGATGGGGAGGTAAAAATTCTAATTTTAAACTAGCAATTAATAAAGTTTTTAGAGAACTATATAAAGCTAACAAGGATTGGAAAAAAAAAAAAAATTAAAGCTAAATTTATTTGTGCCTTAACTATTTTTTGGCCCAATAAAAAAGTGATAAGATCAATAGGTAAAATTAAGGGTTATATTTCAACAAGGGCAAAGGGTAAAAATGGATTTGGTTATGATCCAATATTTATTCCTTTTAATAAAAAACTTACTTTTGCTCAAATGAAGCCTTATGAAAAATATAAAATTGATCATAGATNTAAAGCATTCAAAAAGATTAAAAAATTTTTTTAAATTCNTCATTTTCAATCTTGTAAAAATTTAGTATATGATTAATCTTATTATCCTTTATTTCAAATATTCCAACCTTTCCTCTAAACATATTTTTTTTTGCGAAAATTTTTTCATCAATTATTGAGTCATTCTTTATTATCAAATAATAAACAAGTCCCACTAAATCAAAACTTAAAAATGATAATTGATTAGGATATTTATTAAATTTTTCAAAATATTCTTTTTTGAATTCTTCATAATTTTTTTTATTTATTGATGGAAAATAAATAGGTTGAGAACTGGTTTCTTTTAAAAGTGATTCATCAAACCACTGGTTTAATGTAATAAAGTATTTATTTTTTGGAGATACATCTGTGTATAGCAATGATGTTGTAACACTTTTTAAACTTTGATCAAAATCAGCAATGATTACGGAGTCAAATTTTACTTTGCCAAGAGTATCTTTTTTCTTTAATCTTTCTATCAATATTTCTTTATTAGACTCATCAGATTTTTCTAACCTTGTAATTTCATCTTCAAGATTTTGCTTTCTTCTTTTATAATTTGTAATTTTTTCTATCTGACTTGTTAATTTTGTTGGTTCAGAGTTATAAATATAATTTTTTACAATTTTCAGCTTTGTTTTAGAAATAGCTTTTTTTATTTCATTTTTATAATTTACATCAGGTGTTAAAAATATAGTTTTCTTTATATCATTTGACTTTATAAATTTCTGAATTGCTTTTAATTGAGAAGTTGCATTAATTCCTGTGCTTATAATATTTTTAGAATTAATATTTTTATTTGTTAGTGATAAAAATATTATATCTTTTAATTCTTCGAGATAAACAAGGTTGTCATTAAAAACTGGACCAATTATTATTTTTATGCCTAAATTACTAAGTTCTTTAGCAACCTCTAAAGTTTTCTGAGGATTAGACTCTGTATCTTTTGGATATATTTCTATTAAATTATTGTCGATTTTATTTATTGCAAGTTGTGTAGCTTTAATAATTGACTCTCCTATTTCAGCATTTTCTCCAGTTAAAGGAATAAGTAATCCTATTTTAATTTTGTCTTGTGCTGATACGTTATTTGGGAAAATAATTAAACTTAAAGTAAAGAATAATATAATTTTAATAATTTTTTTCATTTTANTGATATTATTATAATGATTATAATTTAATGATTCTAAATAGGGAAAATAAAAATAACCTGGTTAAAAGCGGTTTATATATAGTTTCTACACCTATAGGAAACCTTGGTGATTTAACTTTGAGAGCTATAGATGTACTAAAAAAATCTAATTATATATTATGTGAAGATACAAGAGTTTCAAAAAATTTATTAATTAATTATGATATTAATTCAAAATTAATTTCNTATCATAAATTTAATGAAAAAAAAAATTTGTCTAAAATTATTGATTTATTAAAATCAAATAATATTGTGTCATTAATTTCTGACGCTGGAACACCGACAATTTCAGACCCTGGAGCATTACTTGTGAATGAGTGTATAAATAATAACATTAATATTTTTCCTATACCAGGACCATCTTCAGTCGCTTCAGCAATTTCAGTTAGTGGATTTAGTGATAAATATATTTTTTATGGTTTTTTTCCAGAAAAAAATAATAAAATTCAAGATGATTTAAGTATTTTATCAAAACTAAATAATTCAATTATTTTTTTTATATCATCAAAAAAGTTTAATAAATCCATTAAANCTATTAAAAAATTTTTTGCAGAAAGAAAAATATTAATATGTAGAGAAATGACAAAATTTTATGAACAATACTTAAGAACAGAAGTGAATAAACTTGAACCATTTAAAGAAAATTTAAAAGGTGAATTAACAATTGTAATTTCTGAAAAAACAAAAATAAAAAAAACTTTACTTAGATTAGAAGAATCAGATAAAAAAAATATTCAAAAAATGATAAAAAAGATGAGTATTAAAGATATAGTTGATTTAATTAGCCAAAAAAATGATGTTTCAAAAAGAGAAATTTATAATTATTGTTTAAAATTAAAAAATGAAAAATAAATTAATTTTAGTTATTTTAATATTCTTAATTTTTTCAGGTTGTGCTGGAACAGGTACGAGNGGAATTTTTGGGACTGGAGTCAGTGTAGCTTTAGATCCTAGATCTNTAGGAACTCAAATAGACGACTCAATAATGCAAAAAAGTCTTAAAACAAGATTAGCAGTTAGAAATCAAAGTTATTTGCTGTCTATAAAAACAAAAGTTTTAGATGGTAGAATTTTCTTAACTGGAAAAGTTGAAAATCCTGAGGAAAAACTTCAAATTACAAAGTTAGCATGGGAAACTACAGGTGTGAGATCAGTAAAAAATGATCTCAAAATAAAAGAAAAATTTAATATTAAACAATCTGCAAAAGANTTATTAATTACATCTCAATTGCGTACTGCTATAATCTTTAATAAGAATATTAAAGCCACAAATTATCAAATAGATACATATAAAAAGAAGATTTTTATCTATGGAATTGCTCACTCTAGTGAAGAGAGAAAAGAAATAATTAATGAAGCAAAAGAAATACTTGATGTAGAAAAAGTAATAGCCAGCATTTTTTTAGTTGAAGACTTAAGAATTCAAAAAAATTAATTTTTTTTATTGTAATTAATAATTCCTGAAGAATAAGCTGCTACAGATGCTAAATTTAATATATCAGAAGTCGAAGATCTTAAAGGTGCGATTTCGATTGGTGCACCCAATCCAATTAGAAGAGGCCCAATAACTTTTGCCCCACCAAGTTCTCTCATCATTTTATAAGAAATTGCAGCACTATGTTGTCCTGGCATAATTAATATATTTGCATTACCAACTATTTCAGAAAATGGATAAAGTTCTTTATACTCATCATTTAAGGCTACATCTGGTTGCATGTCGCCATCAAATTTAAAATCTACACCTTTATCTTTTAATATATCTACAGCTTTTTTTATATGTTTGGTTCTACTTGTTAATGGTTGTCCAAAAGTTGAATGAGATACAAAAGCAACTTTTGGATCAAATCCAAATAATCTTACAACTCTTGCGGACGATATAGCTATTTCTGCTAATTGTTCCGAACTAGGATATTCATTTACACTTGTATCACCTACAAAAACAGTCTTACCTTTACTTACAACCATATTAAGACCAAACATTATTTCTCCTGGTCTAGGATCTATTACTTTAGATATTTTTTCTAGAGAAGCTCCATATCGTCTGGTGTTACCAGTAACTGCACCATCGGCATCACCACAAGAAACCATGCAGGAAGCCCAAATAATTCTATCAGTCCTGACCATTCTATCACAGTCTCTTTCTAATAATCCTTGTTCTCTTTGAAGTTTTTTAAATAAAAAATTTACATATTTTTCTCTTTTTTCTTTATCTGTTGAATTTGTAATTTCAATATCAAGATTTTCACTATAACCAATTTCTTTAAGTCTTTGTTTGATAGTATCTTTTTTAGCCACAAGAATTGGTATGCCTAATCCACTATTTTTGAATGCAATCGCTGCTTTTAAAGTATTTTCATCTTCACCATCTGCAAAAACTATTCTTTTTTTTGTTTTTTTAATCTGATTATTTATACCTTGCATTATAGTCACTGATGGATCGAGCCTTTGTTTGAGTTCTTCTTTGTAAATCTCAAAATCTGCAATTTTTTTTCTTGCAACACCACTTTTTATAGCAGCATCAGCAACAGCCGCTGGGATAACACTTATAAGTCTTGGATCAAAAGTTGAAGGTATTATGTATTCTTTACCATAATGTGGTCTTTCCCCTCCCATAGCTGCTACAACTTCATCAGGAACATCTTCTCTAGCCAAAGCCGCTATTGCATTTGCAGCTGCAACTTTCATTTCTTCATTAATAGTTTTTGCTCTTACATCTAAAGCTCCTCTAAAAATATAAGGGAAACCAATCAAGTTATTCACTTGGTTTGGATAATCAGACCTTCCAGTTGCAATGATAGCATCATCACGAACTTCTTGAATTTCTTCTGGTGTAATTTCTGGATCAGGATTAGCACATGCAAAAACTATTGGATTTTTTGCCATTTTTTTTACCATATCTTTTGACAAAGCACCTTTTGCAGACAATCCAAGAAAAACATCAGCATCTTTTATTGCATCTTTCAAAGTTCTATCTTTTGTTTCAATAGCATGAGCTGATTTCCATTGATTAAGATTATCTCTACCTCTGTAAATAACTCCTTTTCTATCAACCATAGTTATATTTTTTTGTGGAACTCCAGTATTTTTAAATAAATTTGAACAAGCCATAGCGGACGCACCAGCACCATTGATGACTACTTTAATTTTTTTTATTGATTTTTTAGATATATCAAGTGCATTTATTAGTGCCGCAGTAGTTATTATAGCAGTCCCATGTTGATCATCATGAAAAACTGGAATATCCAAAATTTCTTTTAACTTTTCTTCTATGACAAAACAATCTGGAGCGGCAATATCTTCTAAATTAATTCCTCCAAAACTAGGAGCAAAGTTTTTAATGCTTTTAATGATTTCATCGGTGTCTGAACAGTCTATTTCTAAATCGATAGAGTCTATATCAGCAAATCTTTTAAATAACACTGCTTTTCCTTCCATAACAGGTTTGGAAGCTAAAGCGCCAAGGTTACCCATTCCTAAGATAGCTGATCCATTGCTTATTACTGCAACTAAGTTACCTTTAGTTGTATAGTCGTAAGCCGCATCAGGATTTTCAGAAATAACTCTTACGGGTGCTGCAACACCTGGTGAATATGCTAAAGCTAAATCCCTTTTAGATGTCATTGGTTTTGATGAAATTATCTCAATCTTGCCTGATTTATTGCTATTATGAAAATCTAATGCTTCTTTATCAGTGTAATGATCTATTTTTGTTTTTTTCATTTAAGGTAATTAGCTATACAATTGGAGCAAATTTAAGACTAATATGATTTATGAACCTTATTAAGTCAACAGGCACATTTAGTTTTTTTACCATAATTAGCCGATTACTTGGTTATTTTAGGGATATATTGATTGCAATCTTTCTTGGAACAGGTCCTTTAGCAGATGCTTTTTTTGTTGCATTCAGAATCCCAAATACATTTCGAAGACTATTTTCAGAGGGAACATTTAATGCTGCGTTTGTTCCAAGTTATGCATCAGAACTTTCTCAAGGAAAAGATAGATCTGAAAAGTTTGCAACTAATATTTTTAATTTATTAATTATAATTTTGTTATTTATTGTTTTGATAGTTGAAATATTTATGCCAATTTTTGTTTTTTTGATAGCACCTGGGTTTGATGCAGATAATTCAAAAATGGACCTTGCAATTAATTTAACAAGAATAACTTTCCCTTTTTTATTTTTTATTAGCTTAGCGTCTTTTTTCTCTGCAATTTTAAATTCTCACAACAGATTTGCTATAGCATCATCTGCTCCCATTATTTTAAATGTAATGTTGATAGGTGTACTATTTTATGGAAATTTTTTAGATGATCAACTTGTCCACTTTTTATCTTATGCAGTTACTTTGTCAGGAATTGTTCAATTTATTTTTTTATACATATTTGTAAAAAAATTTTATTTACCAAAGTTTACGTTCAATATAAAAATTGATGAAAAAATAAAAAATTTTTTTAAAAAGCTATTACCAAGTATTTTTTCTTCTGGGGTGACTCAAATTAATATATTAGTTGGAACTATAATAGCTTCGTTTCAGACAAGTGCCGTTTCTTATCTTTACTATGCTGATAGAATTTATCAAATAAATTTAGCTATCGCAGGAATAGCCATAGGAACTGTAGTGCTCCCTCAACTTTCAAAATATATTCAAAATGAACAAAAAGATAAAATAGAATTTATTCAAAATAAAGCTTTAGAACTAAGTTTATTTTTGAGTATTCCTGCTTCAATAGCATTACTAGTTGCTTCTGAAGAAATTGTATCTGCTTTATTTGGTTATGGTTCATTTGATGAAAATGGTGTTAAAAATTCCGCTAAAGCTTTATTTTATTTTAGTTTAGGTTTGCCAGCATTTTCTTTAATAAAAGTTTTTTCAAGTTTTTTCTTTGCAAATCAAGATACAAAAATTCCATTTTATATTTCTTTAGTTTCAGTTTTATTGAATATTTTAATAAGTGTTTTTTATTTTAGAAGTATTGGATTTATTATTATTCCAATAGCAACAACAATATCTTCATGGTTTAACTCAATATTATTATTTATTTTTCTTAAAAAAAAAGATTTATTTAATTTCAATTTATTGTTTATACAAAGGTCAATCAGAATAATAATTTCATCTTTGATTATGGGACTAATTTTCAATTATCTAATTAATTTATTTAATGAATATTTAAGATATGATCAAAATTTCAAATCTATTTATTTAATTGGAATAGTATTGTTAGGACTAATTATTTATGTGTTAATAGCTATTGTTATCAAAGCTTTTAAAATTAGTGATATTAAACTAAAGTACTAAGTTAATGAATAAAAAAATTTTTTCTGGAGTTCAACCAACTGGTAATCTTCATTTAGGAAACTATTTAGGAGCAATAAAAAATTTCGTAGAATTAAATAATGATAAGAATAATAAATGCATTTTTTGTGTAGTTGATCTCCATGCAATTACAACTAAACAAGATCCTCTAGAATTAAAAAAAAATATTAGAGAAACAGTTGCTACTTTTTTAGCCAGTGGCATAGATCCAAAAAAAAGTATTATTTTTAATCAATCAATGGTTTCGGCTCATTCTGAGGCTGCCTGGATCTTAAGCTGTGTTTCTAAAATAGGATGGTTAAATAGAATGACACAATTTAAAGAAAAAGCCGGGAAGGATAAAGAAAAAGCGAGTATCGGTCTTTATTCTTATCCAGTGTTAATGGCTGCCGATATATTATTATATGACTCTTCGCACGTTCCTGTAGGAGATGATCAAAAACAGCACTTAGAATTATGTAGAGATATTGCTCAAAAGTTTAATAATGATTTTAATGCCCCACAATTTTTAAAAGTTCCTGAACCTTTAATAAAAAAAGAATTTTCTAGGATAATGAGTTTAAAAGACGGATTAAAAAAAATGAGTAAATCTGATCCTTCTGATTTAAGTAGAATTAATTTAACTGATGATAATGATCAGATTGTGAATAAAATAAAAAAAGCAAAAACTGATCCAATGCCAATGCCAGAAAGTTCAAAAGATTTATCTAAAAGGCCAGAAGCAGAAAATTTATTAGGAATTTATTCTAGTGTCACAAATAATACATTGGAAAAATCTATTATTGAATTTCAAGGAAAAAATTTTTCTGAGTTTAAGGAAAGACTTGCAGAAGTTTTGGTTGAAAAAATTTTACCAATTTCTAAAGAGATCAAAAAATTGTTAAACGACTCTAAATATTTAGATGATATTATGTTGGATGGATCAAATAAAGCAGGTATAATTGCGACAAAAAAGATCAAAGAAATTAAACTATTGGTCGGTTTCTAACAAAATCGATAAATTAGTTTAAATTTGGTAATTTATCATTATATATAAAGTATGTTTGTTCAAACTGAGATTACACCAAATCCTAATGCTCTTAAATTTCTGCCAGGAAAAATAGTATCTAATTGTGGATCTTTTGAGATTACAAAAAAAGAAGAAACAAATAATGATTTAGTGAGGAGTTTATTATCTATAAATGGTGTTACAGGTATTTTTTTAGGAACTGATTTCTTATCAGTAAATAAAGAAGAAAATAAAAATTGGGAAGATATAAAGCATATAGTTATTTCTTTAATTAACGAACATTATTCTGGGGGAAAAGAGTTTATAATTGAAAAAAATAATAATGAAGAAAAAAATGATGAAAATTTTGCAGAAATTGAAAAAAAGATAATAAAAATTTTAGAAACGAAAATAAGACCTGCTGTTGCAAGAGATGGAGGAGATATAAAATTTAAAGAATTTAAAAATGGTGTTGTAAAAGTAGAATTACAAGGAAGCTGCTCAGGATGTCCAAGTTCTACATTAACACTAAAACAAGGAGTTCAAAATCTTTTATGTCATTATCTTCCAGAAGTTAAAGAGGTAGTTGCAGAATGAAAATGATAAATAATTTTATAAATAAAAAAGTTAAATTTGCAGAAATAAAAAAGATTTTTTATAAAAAAGGTTTTATCTTAATTAAAAAAAAATCAAACACCCATTCAAAAGACTCTCAAATAAATGTTTTATTTAGAACGGCTTTAAGTAGCTTAATAGTTATTTTTATTTTTTCTGTTTCACCAATTATTGTCGAATTTTCAAAAGAAAGAGTATTATTTTCAAAGGATTTTGAAAATAATTCAAAAGATAATTTTAAAAAAGCTTTAGAAAATAAAAATTCAGAATTAGATACAGGAGTAAATGAAACATATTTATTTGATGATGTTTTAAATTTTGAGGACTCACCGACAGACACTGTAAGATTAAGCGCTGCTACTATTGAACAATTATTCAAAGATACAGATTATAATTTAGATGAAGTAAGAAAAAAAAAATTAGTTAAACCCATCTCTTTATCCTTATTACCTGCTGAAATTAAAAAGATAGAGAATACCAGCAAAAGAAAAGAATTATTTATACAAATAGTTTTACCTTTAATTATTAAAGAAAATAATAGTATTAGGATTGATAGAAAAAAACTTTTTAGTATTTTGAACAAAAGTAAAAACACAAATGCTGAAAAAAATTGGTTAGAAAAAAAATTTAAAATGTATGGAGTATTAAATAAAGATTTATCTACATTAAAAGTTAGAATGGATGAAATTCCAGTATCTATTGCTATAGCTCAAGCAGCAAAAGAAACTGGATGGGGCACATCAAGATTTGCTCAAGAAGGAAATGCATTATTTGGTCAATGGACATGGTTGGGAGAAGGAATAAAACCTGCGGGAGCTGACACTAATAGTACTCACAAAGTAATGAAATTTAAAGTTTTGCAAGCATCAGTAAAAGCTTATCATAGAAATTTAAATACTCATTCTTCATATAGAGAATTTAGAAGTGTTAGAGCTGAACTTAGAGACAAAAGAAGACCACTTAATAGTTTAATTTTGTCTGAATATTTAGATAAATATGCAGAAACTGGAAAAGAGTATGTTGAAATACTTCAAAAAATTATAAAGCAAAATAATTTAACAGATTTTGATAATGCTAAATTATTACCTTCAAGTATTGAGCTTGAGAGTTTAATTTAATTTTTTTGGAACTATAAATTGTGCTCCAAACCATCTCCATTTTCCCTCATCATTTAAAGAACAATTTACTCTCCCTCTTCTAGGTTTAAATGGTTCTCTAAATTTAATTGTTAAAAAGTTATTCTCAAAATTTGTTAGAGATTTTTCCCATTTATCACCTTCATTTGAATAACAATTTATGTTTTTGATATTTTTTTGATTTTCAAAAAATTCAACTTTAAAATTAGGGGGGTTGTTTGAATTATTAAGTTCTTTTTCTATTGGAGTTAATTTCTTATATTCTAAAGGAAATGTATTTATTATCGATTTAAATCTTTTTATTTCTCCATAATTTTCATTGATCGGAAATCTAGGTAGTTGAAACTTTTCTTTATTAACGTCTATAACTCCAGAATGTTGACCAAAAGCAAAATCAAAATTATTAGATATATAATTTCTTTGAAATTCTGAATATTCACCAAATGGATAAGAAAATAAATTTGGAATATATCCTAATTCTTTTTTAAATATAACATTTGCTTTTTCGATATCACGAATAAATGTTTCATTATTTTCTTCTATCAAATAATCGTGAGTATGTGAATGATGTCCAATAATTGCAAAAGTTTCTTTATCAACTTCTTTAATTTGATCCCATGTCATATATCCATTATTTCCTACAGGTTCTGTAGAAACAAATAAAACAAAGGGAATTTTTTTTTCTTTTAGAAAAGGCCATGCTACCTCATAAAAAGATTTGAATCCATCATCAACCGTTAAAAGAATTTTTTTTTGTTTTTTTGGAATTTTAAAATCTTTTTTAAAATCCTCAGGATGTATAAAATCATAATTTAATTCATTAATTAATTTGATATGATTTAGAAAAACATTCATTTGAATATTGGTCGATGGATACTTAAATTCATCAAATCTATGATACATAATGGACAAAACACCCTCATCATTTGAAAAATGTTTGATATTTTTTTCATCTGCTTTAGAATTAATGATAATTATTGATAATATTATGAATGATTTAATAATAGATGCAGCAAGAGATAAAATTTTTTTAACGTACATTGTTGGTAAAAATATTTATACTTGTAGTCATGAAAATAGCAAAAAAAATTTTGAAAAATTGATAGTTTTAATTGATGATTTCTTAGAAAAAAATAAAGGATCTTTAAGCAAAATTAAGGCCATATATGTAAATAGAGGCCCCGGGAGTTTTGCNGGNATAAGAAANTCNCTNTCNACNNTNAAAGCTTTACTATTTNNNNAANAAAATTGATTATTATTGTTTNAGTTTTGANGATTTTGNTGANNNAANTNNTNTNAAATATGANNATNTACCNNNNTTNTGTGACAAATTTAAAAGTTAAAAANAATTTGATTAATCCTATTTATTTGAGTTAAAATTAGATATGTCAGAAAATATTGAACAGAAGTGNATCGCTAAAGGAGTTAAGTTAACTGAACAAAGAAAAGTGATCGCCAAAGTCATGTCCGAGTCTAATGATCATCCAGATGTTGATGGACTTTATAATAGAGTTTCAAAAATTGATCCAAAAATTAGTATTGCTACTGTTTACAGAACTGTAAAATTATTTGAAGAGTCTGGGATTTTAACAAAACATGAATTTAAAGGTGGTAAGGCTAGATACGAAGAACTTAACGAGGGGCATCATGATCATTTGATAGATATAAAATCTGGAAAAATAATAGAATTTGTTGATGAAGAAATTGAAAAACTACAAGAAAAAATAGCTGAACAGCATGGATATCGTCTTGTAGATCACAAATTAGAATTATACGGGGTAAAAAAGAAACCCTAACTCAATGGAAAAAAAAATACTAATCAAAACATTTGGTTGTCAAATGAACGAGTATGATTCAAATCGTATTTATGACTCAGTAAAAAAAATTGGTTATGAAAAAACAAACAAATATGAAGAGGCAAATTGTTATATTCTAAATACTTGTCATATAAGAGACAAAGCAAAAGAAAAAGTTTATCACGAAATTGGAAGAGTTAAAAAAATTTTTAGATATAAAAAAAAACCAATAGTAATTGTAGCAGGTTGTGTTGCTCAAGCTGAAAATAAAGAAATGTTGAACAGAGAACCTTATATAGATATTGTGATTGGTCCTCAAGCATACCATAGGATTAATGATACAATTCTCAATTATACAAAAAATAAAAAAAAAGAAGAAAATACAGATTTTGATACAATTTCTAAATTTAATTATTTAAGCAAAATTAAAAATAAAAGTAGTAAAGTCTCATCTTTTTTAACTATTCAGGAAGGGTGTGATAAGTTTTGTCATTTTTGTGTGGTACCTTATACAAGAGGCCCAGAATATTCTAGACCATTCAATCAAATTATAGATGAGGCNAGAGATCTNATTAAAAGTGGCACAAAAGAAATAATATTATTAGGGCAAAATGTAAATGCCTATAATTATAAAGATCATAATAAAGAATATAGATTATCAGATTTAATTATAGAAATAGAAAAATTTAAAGATTTAGAAAGAATTAGATACACAACTTCTCACCCAAAAGACATGACTGAGGATTTAATAGAAATCTATAAAACAAGTTCTAAGTTAATGCCATTAGTTCATCTGCCTGTTCAAAGTGGCTCTAATAAAATTTTAGAACTAATGAACAGAAAACATACAATTGANGAATATNTAAAANTTTATGAAAAACTAAAAGAAATTAACCCAAAAATAAAATTTTCTAGTGATTTTATTATTGGTTATCCAAAAGAAAGTGAAGATGATTTTGATAAAACAATTAAACTGATAGAAAAAATAAAATTTATAAACTCTTATTCATTTATTTTTAGCCCTAGACCTGGGACAGTTGCAGCAAATCTTGATTTAGTAGATAAAGAAATATCTCAAAAAAGATTAGAAATAATTCAAAAAAGACTATTTGAAAATCAAATAAATATAAACAAGTCTTTAGAAAAAAAGGTTTTAAATGTTTTGGTTGAAAATAGAATGAAAGACGGAAAAAAATTATTTGGCAGGACTGAACATATGACTGGAGTAATTTTTGAAGGATCATCAGAACACATAGGAAAAATTGCACAAGTTGAAATTACAAAGGGCAATCAAAATAGTTTATTTGGAAAAATAAAAGTAAATTATAATCAGAAAGTAGCATAAATTGAGTAATAATTTTTCAAAAAAAATTAATACATCTTTGAAATTTGTTTATTCTGATAATAATACTTTAAGCGTTATCTTTCATGACAATGACTTATTGCGAGGTGTTGTTGGAGAGTTTAATGAGAATTTAAAAGAANTAGAAAAAATTACTAATACAAGTCTTTATTCTAGAGGTAATTCAATTTTAATTAAATCTAGTTCTGAAAAGAATGAAATCACGAAAAATGCTATTCAATTTTTATCTAACCAGTTTATTAATAATGGTAGTATTGAAAAAAAAGATATAATCTCATCAATAGATAAATTTATGATAGAAGAAAAAGTTAAAAATAAGAGTCAGAATATATCAGACATTATTAAAACACCAAAAAAATCAGTTATACCAAGATCAGAAAAACAAAAAAAATATGTTAGAGCTTTAAGAGAAAGTGATGTTGTTATATCAGCTGGGCCTGCAGGAACTGGAAAAACTTTTTTAGCTGTTGCAGTTGGATTAACTATGTTACTTGATAAAAAAATAGAAAGAATAATCTTGTCAAGACCTGCAGTTGAAGCGGGAGAAAGATTAGGATTTTTACCAGGAGATATGAAAGAGAAAGTGGATCCTTACCTGAGGCCCTTGTACGACTCTTTATATGATCTTTTTGATTTTGAAAAAATTCAAAGAATGATTGAAATAGGCGATATAGAAATTGCTCCTTTGGCTTTTATGAGAGGACGAACTTTAAAAAATTCTTTTGCCATTCTTGATGAGGCCCAAAATGCGACTGATACACAAATAAAGATGTTTTTAACTCGGATAGGAGAAAATTCAAAAATAGTGATCAATGGAGATCCATCACAAATTGATTTGCCAAATAAAAATCTATCAGGCTTGAATAGATCAAAAGAATTATTGGGTGATATAAATGAAATTTCTGTTGTAGATTTTGATCATTCTGATGTAGTAAGACATCCTTTGGTATCTAAAATTGTAAAGGCCTATTCGAATCATAATAATGATTAATGTCGAAGTAGTTTCAGAGAATAAACTTTGGAACAAAAGAATTAAAAGAAATTCTTTTTTTTTTAAAAATTTAATTAAATTTTTACCAAGAAAATATTGTTTTATAAAAAAAAAAGTATATTTAACAATTTTACTCTCAGATAATAAAAATATTAAAAAACTCAACAAAAAGTTTAGAAACAAAAATAAATACACTGATGTTTTGTCATTTCCTTTTGAGAAAAAATTGAATATTAAAAAAAATTTTTATTTGGGAGATATAATAATAAGTTATGAATTTATGAATAAACCAAAAACAATAGATAATTCTGAATTCAAAAAGAAAGTTATAAAAACATTTGTTCACGGTTTTCTACATCTTTTAGGATATAATCACTTAAAATTTAAAGATTTTAAAAAGATGACTAAAGAAGAAGAAAAATTAAACAAAATTATAATTAAGAATATTTCTAAACTTGCTTAAAAAAAATTTTTTACATTTACTGTATATTGTTTTGTTAGGTGCAATTAGCTCTTACAGTTTACCACCATATAATCATTTTATAATAAATTTTTTTACTTTTTCTTTATTTTTTATTTTTCTTTTTAATAAAAAAACTGGCACTTCAACTCATAAATCTTTTTTTAAATATGGATGGTATTTCGGATTTGGTTATTTTTTATCCAATTTATATTGGATAGTAATTTCATTAACATTTGATCAAAGTTTTAAGTTTTTAATTCCTATAGCTATAATTCTTGTCCCTGCTTTTTTGGCTATATTCTATGGAGTAATGACTTATTTATTTTCATTTTTTTTTAAAAAAAATGTTATTGTTTCTTTTTTTATATTCTCAACTTTATTTGGAATAATTGAATTTATAAGAGGTCATATACTCAC
This sequence comes from Candidatus Pelagibacter sp. TMED106, assembly GCA_002170275.2. Classification (GTDB taxonomy): domain Bacteria; phylum Pseudomonadota; class Alphaproteobacteria; order Pelagibacterales; family Pelagibacteraceae; genus Pelagibacter. Next base: position 28,583 of record NHFH02000015.1, read on the forward strand.
AGGTTTTCCTTGGAATTTGATTTCATTTAGTTTCTCAGAAAATTTGAATTTCATTCAAATTTTATCTTTTATTGGGACATATTCTTTTAATTTGATTTGTATTTCCTTATTTACTTTGCCCGCTGTGATTTTTTTAAAATATTCAAAGAAAGAAATTATATTTTTCTTCTTTTTTTTACTGTTTGTAATAAGTTTTACTGTTTTTGGTAATTATAAAAATAATAATTTTAATTCTTTAGAAACGTTAAAAAACCCCTATACAATTAAGGTTATATCATCAAACATTGGATTAGATAGATTTTACTCAAATAAAAATGAACTAGATATAATTAAAGAACTTATTAAATTAAGCAATTCAGAAAAAAATAAACCTACAATCTTTTTATGGCCTGAAGGAATTATACCTGACACTTATCTAAGTGAAATGAAAAATTACAAAGATTTATTCTATAATAATTTTGGTGATGATGATTTAATTATTTTAGGCCTTAGTAGTTTGAAAATTAAAAATGATAAAGATTTATATTTTAATACTTTAGCAGTATTTAATAACAAATTAGAATTAATTCACCATTATAATAAAGTAAATCTAGTTCCTTTTGGAGAATTTGTTCCTTTTGAAAAAATTTTAAGATTTATCGGACTTAAAACGATTACAAATGATTTTCAATCATTTTCAAAAGGTAAAGAAAGAAAACCTTTTAAAATTCAAAATGATGAAATAGATTTGAACTTACTTCCTTTAATTTGTTACGAGATAATTTATTCAGGTAAATTATCTAAAGATATGAATTTTGATTATATAATAAATATTTCAGAAGATGGTTGGTTTGGAAACTCTATCGGACCTAAGCAGCATTTTACACATAGTATTTTTAGAGCAATTGAATTAGGTAAATATATTATGAGGTCTGCTAACAATGGTATTTCTGCAGTAATTAATCCGGTAGGTATAGTTGAAAATGAGGTAAAATTTGGTTCAACGGGAAATATTAGTTTTTTTGAGAGTAAGTTAACTAAACCAACACCTTTTTTAATATATGGTAATAAAATTTTTTTAATTCTAATTTTATTATATATTTTTTTAATTTTTTCATTTAATAGATTGTCAAATGAGTAATTTAAAAAATTTTTTATTTACTAGTGAGTCCGTATCTGAAGGACACCCAGATAAAGTATCAGATCGTATTTCAGATATGGTTGTTGATAGTTTTCTAGAGGGTGATCCTTTTTCAAGAGTAGCTTGTGAAACTTTAACTACAACGAATAAAGTTGTACTTGCAGGAGAAGTTAGAGGGCCAGAAATAAAAAAAGAAGAATTAATCCAAAAGGTTCGAGAATGTATTAAAGATATTGGATATGATCAAAAAGGATTTACATGGAAGGATGCAACCAAAATAGAATGTCATCTTCATTCACAATCTGCTGATATTGCTATGGGAGTTGATTCTGCAGGAAATAAAGATGAAGGTGCTGGAGATCAAGGAATTATGTTTGGTTACGCTTGCAACGAAACAGAAGAATTAATGCCTGCTCCAATCCAATATTCTCATAAAATTTTAAGACTCATGGCTGAAGATAGAAAATCTGGAAAATTAAAAAATATAGAACCTGATTCAAAAAGCCAAGTCACATTTGAATATGTTAATGGAAAACCAGATAAAGTAAAATCTGTCGTGATATCTTCACAACATTCTGCAGATGTAGACCAAGCTAAAGTTAGAGAACTTTTAAGACCATATATGATAAAATCGATACCAGAAAAATTTTTAAAAGATTTTAATGAGGATGAGTTTTATGTAAATCCAACAGGAAATTTTGTAATTGGTGGTCCCGATGGAGATTGTGGGCTAACTGGAAGAAAGATTATTGTTGATACTTACGGTGGAGCTGCTCCTCATGGAGGTGGCGCCTTTTCAGGAAAAGACCCAACAAAAGTAGATAGATCTGCAGCTTATGCAGCAAGATATATTGCAAAAAATGTTGTTGCTTCAAAAGTTGCTGAAAAATGTTTAATTCAATTAGCATATGCAATAGGAGTTTCAAAACCTCTTTCAATATATGTTGATTTATTTGATAATGATTTAAACAAAAATAAATTTGTATCTGAAGAAATAAGCAAAAATTTTGATTTAAGCCCAAGAGGAATCAGAGAAATGTTAGGTTTAAATAAACCTATCTACGAAAAAACAGCTGCTTATGGTCACTTTGGAAGATCGCCTGAAGACAATGGTGCATTTTCATGGGAAAAAACTGATAAAAAGGGTATTTTTTCTAAATAGTTTCTATTGAATTAAAAAAAAATCTTTATATATTGCAGTTACATTATTGGACTTACAAAAATGGGCCTGAGCCCATTTTTTTTTGGAGTAAACAAAAAGATGTTAAATAAAAGAGCTGATAAACTAGAATTACTTAGAATAGCAGAGGCTGTAGCCTTAGAAAAATCTATAGATAAAGAATTAATCATAGACTCTATGGAAACTGGTATAGCAAAAGCTGCTAAATCAAAATTTGGACAGGATAATGAAATCAAAGTTTTAATTAACCGAGATAACGGAGATATCGGTATTTTTAGAAAATTAACAATAGTTGAAAATCCTGAAAATATAAATACTGAAATTAATCTTAAAGATGCAACATCTTTGAATGAAGAAAACAAAGATAAAAAAATTGGTGATGAAATTTTACAACCATTACCATCTTTTGATTTTGGAAGNATAGCNGCNCAAACTGCNAAACAAGTNATNAATTTTAATGTNNGNGAAGCTGAANGAGAAAGACANTATAATGATTTTATAGATAAAAAAGATACAATNTTNAGTGGTATTGTNAANNGNNTAGAATTTGGAAATNTAATTNTTGANNTNGGNAGAACNGANGCNATAATTCANAAAAATGAANTGATNCCNAGAGAAAATATNAANGCNGGAGATNGNATNAAAGCNTATTGTNANGANGTNAGAAGAGANNCAAGAGGACAACAAATNTTTTTATCNAGAGCNCATCCNAANTTTATGGAAAAANTNTTTNTTCANGAAGTTCCTGAAATTTATGATGGTTTAATTGAAATCAAATCATCTGCAAGAGATCCAGGAAGTAGAGCAAAAATTTGTGTCAAGGCTGTAGACACTTCATTAGATCCGGTAGGTGCCTGCGTTGGAATGAGAGGTTCTAGAGTTCAAGCAGTTGTTAACGAACTTCAAGGTGAAAAAATTGATATTGTTAANTGGTCGGANGANCCTGCAATAGTTGTTTCCAATGCTCTATCTCCAGCTGAAGTACAAAGAGTAAATGTAGACAGTGAGTCAAAAAAACTTGATGTTATTTTAACAGAAGAAAATTTAAGTAAAGCAATTGGTCGAAGAGGTCAAAATGTTAGACTTGCTACAAAACTTTTAAANTACGAAATAAACATAATGACAGACCAAGAAGACTCTGAGAGAAGACAATTAGAGTTTAAAGAAAAAACAGAAAATTTTGTTAAAAACTTAGAATTAGATGAAACACTTGGTCAATTACTTGTGGCTGAAGGTTTTTCTTCAATAACTGATATTAAAGACAGTAGTCCTGAAAATTTAATGAAAATCGAGGGTATAGAAGATGATACAGCTAAAGCTTTAATTGAAAGAGCAAAAGATTTTTATCAAAAAGATCAAGAAGACATAACAAAAAGAATTAAAGATTTGGGTTTAGAAGATGATTTGATTAATCATAAAGGTTTAACACCGGGTATGTTAGTAACTCTAGGAGAGCAAAAAATTTTAAAATTAGCTGATTTTGCTGATTTAGCTTCTGATGAATTAACAGGTGGATTTGATATTTTAAAAGGTGAAAGAATTAAAATTCAAGGCTATTTAGAGGACTTTGCTTTATCAAAAAAAGAAGCTGATGAATTAATAATGTCAGCAAGAGCTATTATTTACAAAGATTGAGAGTATGAAATATGGAGAACAAAAAAACAAAATTAACACTTTCTGGAATAGCAAAGAAGTCTATAGAAAATATTGAATTAGCTAAAACTCAAAGCAAAAATTCAGTCGTAATAAAAAAAAAACAAGGCAAGTTTGGTAGTAATACTAATTTTAACAAATCTTCAGGAATAAAATCTAGAAAATTATCAGCTTCTCCTGGAGATTTTAATACAAGATCGATAAACACATCTAAAATTTCTTCTCCAATCACCAATGATTATGAGAAACGTAAATTAGCTGAACAAAGAGCAACTAGAAGACTTAAGGGAGAGCCTGGAGAAAAAGATTTAAAAGGTAAAATAGGATCCAAAAAAAGAGAATTAAAATTAACAGTTTCAAGAGCGTTAAGTGATGAAATTGAAGCAAGAACAAGAAGCATGGCTTCACTTAAAAGAGCAAAATTAAAAGAAAACAAAGGCTTAACAAAAGAAGAAATTAAAGAAAACTTAAAACCAGTAAAAAGAGATGTAAATATACCTGAAGCTATAACTGTAAGAGAATTAGCTGATAGAATGGCAGAACAATCTAGCAGTGTAATAAAACATTTGTTAGGAATGGGTGTAACTGTAACGATTAATCAAACATTAGCTTCTGATACTGCAGAATATTTAGTTAAAGAGTTTGGACATAATCCTATAAGAGAAAAAAAAGCAGAAGAAATAATTCAAAAAATAAAAGAGTCTAGATCAAAAAATTTGAAAAATAGACCNCCAATAGTAACTGTGATGGGACATGTAGATCACGGCAAGACTTCAGTGCTAGATGTTCTTAGAAGTGCAAATGTTGTGTCGGGAGAATTTGGTGGCATAACTCAACATATAGGAGCTTATCAAATAGAACATGAGTCTAATAAATTAACTTTTATAGATACCCCTGGTCATGCTGCTTTTACTGAAATGAGAGCTAGAGGATCAAAATTAACTGATGTTGTTGTNTTAGTAGTCGCTGCAGATGATGGAGTAAAACCACAAACTATCGAGTCTATTAAACACGCTAAAGCAGCTAAGGTTCCTATTGTAGTAGCTATAAATAAATGTGATCTTCCAGAAGCAGATCCACAAAAGATTAAGAATCAACTTTTGGAATATGAGTTAATTGCAGAAGATTTATCAGGTGATACTTTGATGGTTGAAATTTCTGCAAAAACAAAAAANAATTTAGATAAGTTAGTAGAGTCAATAGTTTTACAAGCTGAAATTTTGGACTTAAAAACAGATTATGAGTCTAAAGCAACTGGAGTTGTTTTAGAGTCAAAAATAGATACAGGTAGAGGACCTGTAGCCACTGTGATTGTGACTTCAGGCACAATTAAAAAAGGTGATTTTTTTGTTAGTGGATTAAAGTGGGGAAAGGTTAGAGCTTTAATTAATGATAGAGGAAAAAATATTGATGAAGCTTTACCATCGACACCTGTAGAAATTTTAGGAATAAATGGTGCAGCAAAATCTGGCGATGATTTTATAGTTTTAGATACAGAAAAAGAAGCTAAAACTTTAAGTACAAGTAGAGCAGATGAAAAAAAGGAAGGAAAAAATCCTCTTACTTTTGCTACTCAAGAATCTGCATTTACAGATAATTCAACAGAAGAATTAAATATTATTGTAAAATCGGATGTTCATGGTTCTTCAGAGGCAATAAAGAATGCTATTAATCAGATTAAACATGATGAAGTAAAACCTAAAATAATCTTATCTGATATAGGAATGGTAACAGAAACAGACGTCACTCTAGCTAAAGCATCTAATGCAGTATTAATTGCATTTAATGTGAAACCTAGTAAAGAGGCAAAAAAATTAGCTGAAAAAGAAAAAATAAAAATTTCTTCATACAATATTATCTATGAAGTTCTTGACTATATTAAAAAGGGAATGTCGGGATTACTTTCTCCTGATGTTCAAGAAACTGTTACAGGAACAGCTCAAATTTTAGAAATTTTTAAGGTATCAGGAACTGGTAAAGTTGCTGGATCTAAAGTGATTGAAGGAGAAATATTTAGTGGTTCCGATGTAAGACTAATTAGAGATGGATCAATTATTTATACAGGTAAAATAAGTTCTATTTTTAGAGAAAAAAACCAAACGAAACAGGTAAGCAATGGTCAAGAGTGTGGAATCACTCTAAAAGATTTTATGGATTTTCAAAAAAATGACACAATAGAGGCTTACAATTTAACATCTACTGAGAGAGCGATATAAATGATTAATAGAATAAGTAGTAAGCCAGTTTCACAAAGACAATTAAGGGTGGGAGAGATGGTAAAACAATCTTTAGGCATGATTTTTGCCAGAAATGAAGCTAAGGTGCCAAATTTAGAAACAAATAGTATTACAGTTACGGAGGTAAAAATGAGTCAAGATCTTAAAATTGCAAAGGCTTATGTACTACCTTTGGGAGGCAAAGATGCTGATATAATAATTGAAAGATTAAAAGAATATTCTTTTTTAATAAGAAAAACTCTTTCAAAAAAAGTAATTATGAAATTTTTACCTAAAATAATATTTGCTAAAGATGAATCATTTGAATATGCAGAAAAAATAGAAAATTTAATAAAACAAACAAATAAATAGGAAAAAATAATATGATAAAAAAAGTACAAGAGTTAGCTATTCATGATAAGGATACTGGCTCTTCAGAAGTACAAATTGCTTTACTAACTGATAAGATTGAAACTCTTTCAAATCATATTAAGCAATTTAAAAAAGATAAACATTCTTCTGTTGGATTACTAAAAGCAGTAAATAGAAGAAAAAAATTGTTAGATTATCTTAAAAGAAATAAGATGGATTCTTACAAAAATGTACTGTCGAAATTGAATTTAAGAAAATAGAGATCAAGATAGATAGAACGAAATGGAACGAAACGAACGAAACGAAATGGAAATGAAATGTTTAAAGTATACAAGAAGGAAATTGAAGTAGCAGGAAAGAAG
>NHFH02000018.1 GCA_002170275.2 Candidatus Pelagibacter sp. TMED106
GGCTAGTTGAAGTAATACCTGAACTTTTTCTTACCATGAAACCTTGTCCATCGTAAAAGTTCACACCTACGAAAGTAAGACCGATATCAGCATCTCTAGAAAGAGTCCAAGTTGTGTTTCTTGATAAGATATCTATCTCACCAGAAGTTAAAGCTGTAAATCTTTCTTTAGCACTTAATGGCGTAAACTTAACTTTGTTTGCGTCACCAAGAACTGCAGCAGCTACCGCTCTACATACATCAACATCAACACCTGTCCAATTTCCTGCAGCGTCAGCATTAGAAAATCCAGGAAGACCTTGAGATACTCCACATCTTACAAAACCCTTCTTTTGAGTGTTTTTAAGTGTTTTAGATTTCTTTGCAGCCATTACCTCTGTTGTAAATGCGAACAGAACAGCAAATACAGCTACTAAAGAAGTTAATTGTTTTACATATTTAAACATTTATTCTCCGTTTGTTTAATTATTATTTGTTAACAAATAATTCAAAATCGCTTTTGAATATTTTTAATTTAAGCATGTCTAATTTTGTGCTTCAAGATAAATTTACTGCGTAAAATTAACCTATTTTGGACAGATTCTGGCGCGCTCTGAAGGATTCGAACCTTCGACCCTCGGTTTAGAANACCGATGCTCTATCCAACTGNGCTAAGAGCGCATTAATATCTAATTTACCTATATATAGTAGGAATTTAGCTTTTAAAAAGAAATTTTTTACAAATAATCAAAAAAGTTAACAGCTCAACTCTGCCGATAATCATAAATAATATTAGATAATATTTAGTTAAAAAATGTAAATTATTAAAACTAAAATCATCTAAACCATACATTGATGAATTAACAGTGTTCATTAATGTTAAAATTGATAATTTGAATGAACTTTCCATATCTATACCACTAATACTTAAAAGACTACCTAAAAAAAATAAAGAAATTATAAAAACAATTATAGANAAGAAATATTTGTATATTTCAGATTGTTCGAAATGAGCCTTCGTGAATGATAATTTGTTAATATAAATATTCTTAGGTCTACTGTAAGATAAGATTTCATTTATAGAATATTTAAATAAAGAGTAAATCTTTAAAAATCTAACTCCTGAACTAGTAGAAAAAAAAGATCCCCCTATAATTACCAAAATTAGAAACATAAAAGATAAGTTTTTAGAATCATAATCTAGAGAAATACCAATATTAGAAACACTACTTGTTAGGGATAAAAATAACTTTATTAAATCATTATCATAATTGAAAAAAATAAAAAATATTATTAGAAGCACTAGTAAATAAAAAAATAAATGCAAATCTTCATTGAAAAAATCTAAACTTCTATTTTTAAAGAAAATTAAATTATAGATTAAAAATAAACTAAAAAAAGATATAAGCATCAATAAAGATAAAATTATCATTTGAGAATTATGATTTATAATATTTGACAGCTCATTTGTTGGTAAAAAACCTCCTGAAGAAATTACAGTCATTGCAAGATTTAATGAATTAAAAGCCCTAATATCAAAAAGATTAAAAATAATAAATATAGCTAAAGTAAGTAAAGAATATAATAAAAATATTTTAAATGATTGTTTGAGCGTTTCAGCTTTATTAAATGAAATAAAATTAGTTAATGATTTTTTAAAATTATCATCAAATATATCAATTAATAAAATAATAGAAAATAAAAAATATAATCCTCCTAACCATTGAGAGGATGATCTCCATAAAATTAATCCTTGATCAATATGCTTTATATTGTCAAATATTGTAAATCCTGTTGAAGTAAATCCAGAAATAGCTTCAAAATAAGAATTAATAAATGTTAAATTATAGATACTAAAATAAAATGGTATAGAAATTATAAGAGGTAATAAAAAATATCCTGATATAACTATTAAAATTTTTTCATATATGGAAATTTTTTTTTGATCATTATTTGTAAAATAAAATAATAAACATAAAAATAGAGAAACAATTAATGTTAACCAATAAGTATTAAGATTCAAATAAAGATTAAAGTAATAAGAGTATATTATATTAAAAAATGAAAGTACTGATATTATCCCACAAAATATACTCAAATAAATGAGTTTAAAATAATTCATTAAATTTAAATTGAACTTAAACGGAACATATTTTCAACCATAGGAATAAAATCTTTTTTTGTTAAAAAAACTACTATGTCATCTTTTTTAAAGATAAAATCTGATCGAGGGATAATTACTTCTTTATCTCTTAATATAGCCCCAATTCTTATTTCATCTGGTAAATTAGAGTTTTTTAATTCTTTATTGATTAATTCTGAAGTTTCTATTATTTCAGCTTCGATGATTTCATATTCACCATTTAATAAACTATAAGCCGTTTCAATAGTTCCTTTATGAACATGTTTTAATATACTTGAAACTGTATTCATTCTTGGATCAATTAAATCATCTATCTTTAATGAAGACTGTAAAAGAGAATAGTTTGGTTTATTAATTAGCGCCATTGTTCTTTTATCATTTAAAGCATCTTTATCTTTAGTAAATTTTTCAACAAGTACACTTACCATTAAATTATCCTCATCATCGTTAGTTAAAGCTAAAACTGTTTCAACTTCATCAAGATTTGCTTCAATCAAAACTTCCTCATCAAGTCCATTGCCGTTTATTATAATTGAATTATTAAGTTCACTTGCTATGGCCTCTGCTCTTTCCTTGTTTTTTTCAATAATCTTTATTCGTGCTGACTCAAGNGATTCCTCAAGATTTTTTGCTAAATTGAAACCAATATTTCCACCACCAATAATTAAAATCTTATTTGATATTTTTTCATTATGACCAAAAGCTTTGAGAGTTTCTTCCATTTGAGAAGCATTGATTATAACGTAAGCTTTATCATCTTTAAGCATAACATCATTTTTTTTCAGGATAACAAATTTACCCTTCCTTATAACTCCCATTATATTAGAGTCTAATTTTGGAAATTTTTTAGTTAATTCATTTAATTTAATATTAATTAAAGGACAATTATCATTAATTAAAATTTCAATTAATCTTATCTTTTTGTCAGCAAAAGGAACATTATCTAATGCTCCAGGTGCTTCCAATTTTCTCTGTATAGACTTAGCTATCTCAATTTCTGGCGAAATAATTACATCTATTGGTAAATTTTCCTTACTATAAACTTTTGTAAATTTAGGATTTAGGTAATCTTGCGATCTAATTCTTGCAATCTTTTTTTGAACTTTAAAAATAGAAAAAGCAATTTGACAAATAAGCATATTAATTTCATCATTACGAGTGACAGCAATAATCATATCAGCCTCTGAAGCATTAGCTTTTTCAAGNATAGAGGGATAAGTAGCTTTACCTACAATTGCTTTCACATCTAAAGAATCGTCTATTTTTTGGATATCTTCGCTTGATTGATCAATAACCGTAATTGAATGTCCCTGCTCACTTAAGAGCTTAGCTATAGTAAAACCAACCCTACCAGCACCACATATTATAATATTCATCTTAATTAAGTTCCTTGATTCCTAAACCTTTAAGTTTTCTGTGAAGTGCAGATCTTTCCATACCAATAAAATCTGCAGTTTTTGATATGTTCCCATTAAATTTTTTTAATTGAGTAGTTAAATACTCTTTTTCAAAATTTTCTCTAGCTTCTTTTAATGGCACAGATAAAGGGTTTTCTGACGTTACAGAAAAATTATCTGGAGTTTTTAAAGACTCTTTGATGATACTTGAAATTTTTTCATTAGAATCTGGAGACAATATAGCAATTCTTTCAATTAAATTTCTTAATTCCCTAATATTGCCGGGCCAATCATAATTAATAAGATAACTATTATTCGTATCAATTTCAAATTTCTTAAGATTGTAATTTAAAGCAATTTTTTTAGAGAAGTATTCTACTAATAGTGGAATATCTGAGGATCTTTTTTTTAAAGGTTCTATATTTACTTCAAACACATTTAATCTATGATAAAGATCCTCTCTAAAATTTCCTAATTCAATTTCTTTTTTTATGTCTTTACTTGAACAACAAATAATTCTTACATCGACTTTGATATCATGGTCGCCATTTATTCTTTTAAACTTTTGATCAATTAAAACTCTTAAAATTTTTGATTGTGTCTCCAGTGGAATTTCAGAAATTTCATCAATCATAAGAGTCCCTCCTGATGATTTTTCTAGAGCTCCATAAGAAATAGCCCCATTATTTTTTTCCTCACCAAATAATTCTAATTCATATTTTTCAATATCTAATAAGGCTCCATTAAGAATAATAAAAGGACCTTTATTACGCTTAGATTGCTTATGAATTTTTCTTGCAATTAATTCTTTTCCTGATCCTGTTGGACCATTAATAAAAACTCTACTTTCAGAAAGAGAAATTTTATTAATTTGATTTTTAATATTTTCTATACTTGGACTGTTTCCAATTAATTCGTAAGAATAAAAAAGTTTGTCTTCAAATTCTTTATTTTTGTTTTTTAAATTTATATTTTCAATAGCTCTATTCACAAAATTCATTAATCTTTCTTGATTAAATGGTTTTTCTATAAATTCAAAAGCTCCAGCTTTTAAAGCGCTGATAGCCATTTCAATATTTGCATGACCAGTAATTATTATAACAGGAATATTCTTATCTTTATTTTTTATGTGAGATAGCAATTCAAGACCATCATTATCTCCTTTATCCAATTTAACATCAATGATGGCCACATCTGGAAGTTTTTTGTCAATTTCATTTAGAGCTTGGCTATAATTTGCAGCTAATCTAGTTTTGTACCCTGCGTCTGTAATTAGATCATTTATGATATTTCTTATATCGCTATTATCGTCAATAATTAAAATTTCATTACTCATTTTTTAAAAACTTTATTTTAATTTTTGCACCTTCTTTAAGTGGTATAAAATTGATTGTTCCATTATGGTCATTTATTATCTTATTTACTATTGATAAACCCAAACCAGTACCCTTTTTTTTAGTTGTATAATATGGGTTCAAAATATCCTTAATGTTGTTTGAAGAGATTTTAAATCCTTTGCCATTATCGATAATTTCAAATTCTATATAATCACTCTTATCGTTTATTTCTATATCAATTTTTCCTTTTAATTCTGGCATATCTAGACGTTTTTCTTGGATACTTTCTATTGAATTTTTTATCAAATTGAAAAAAACTCTACTCAATTGTTCATTATCAGAATTAAACAACAATTTCTCAGAATCAAAATTTAAAGTGATTTCAGTATTTTGATCTAATTCATTAATCAATTTAATATTATCTTTAATCAAAATGATTAGATCGTTAGTTTTGAGAGTAGGTTTAGGCATTCTAGCAAAATCTGAAAATTCATTCACTAAATTTTCGATAAGATTTATTTGCTTAATTATAATCTTAAGATTTTCAGTAAAATTTTTTTTATCTTTTTCAAGGATCATATTCGAATATTTACTCTTCAACTTATCAATTGTTAGTTGGATAGGAGTAAGTGGATTTTTAATTTCATGAGCGAGTTTCCTTGCTAAATTTTCCCAGGCTTCATGTCTTTCAGTAATTAATAGTTTTTCCTGTTGATTTTTTAGTTGATTAATCATCAAATTAAAATTTTGGTTCAGTGTTTCCATGTCTTTATCAGTTTTGATTTCAGGAACTTTCGTATTTAAATTTCCTTTTCCTATATTTGAAGATGCTATAATCAAATTATTAATTGATCTAAAAAATCTCGATGAAAATCTGATTGCAATAGTAATTGATAAAAATAATAACAATGAAACAATAACAAGATAAATCAAAACGAAAGAAATTTTAATACCAGTTTGCTTATTAACTACTGTATAGTAAAAATTAACAGCTTCTTGAGACTCTGTAAGATATTTTGAAATTTTTTTATCTAGATATTTTACAACATATAAAAATTTATCATCAAAATTTTCTAATTGGATTATTGATGCAGATTGATTTTCATATGCATTTATTATCTTAAGAGGCCTTTTATCATTTCGAACCATTTCCAGAGCTTCTTCCAGTGGTGGTTGAAATTTTTGAGGCTCCTTTAATGTAGTTAAATAAAGTTCACCTTTACCATTTACAATATGAACTTCATCCATTCCTCTAATTAATCTTTGAGTGTTTAGAAAACTTTTGAATTGATTAGAGTTAGTTTTAAGAAAATTTGAACTTTTNTTCAAATCAAATGCGATTAAGATAATTTCTGATTGAGTTTTTTGTTTTATTTCTTCCACATAACTTACAGCAATTTCGTATGAATTATTAACTGATGTTGTTATCTTTTTATCTAAATATTTATCTAAAGCAAAAGAAAGTAAAAATAACGAAAATAAAGAAATTAAGATTGAGGGTATTAAGGTAAATAATGCAAAAAAAGTTATATATTTTCTATTAGTCTTCAATTCACCTTGATCAACATCAATTCTCAATGAATTTTTTACTTCGAAAAAAATCATTATAAAAAAAACTAATAATAAAACTATATTTACAATTAAAAGTAATTGTAAGTTAGAGTCGCTTAATTTTACGAAACTTTTATCTATAAATGTTAGAAAAGTTACAAAACACAAAAAAAGTGTTATTAAGAATACTAAAGTTATAAGAATATTTTTTTTGATAAAATCGAACATTATGAGATAATTAAATTATAATATATTTTATTCATGAATACATGTTTTATAATACTAGCAGGAGGAGAAAGTAAAAGATTTAATTCTAAAATACCTAAACCTTACCATTTATATAAAGGAAAACCTTTAGTATTTCACTCTATAGACAAAGTTAAAGAACACAAAAGCATAAATAAGATTGTGCTAGTTATAAACAAAAAACACAAAAAATTTATTAAGATTTTAAAAACTAAAAATATTAAGATTGTACAAGGTGGAAAAACAAGATCAGAGTCTGCTTTCAAAGGATTGAAAAGTATAAAAAATTCTAAATTTAAAAATGTTATGATTCATGATGCAGCAAGACCCAATTTTTCACTTAAGTTACTAAATAATTTAATTAAAGGTTTAAAAAAAAATAATTGCGTAATACCAATGATTAAATCTACTGATTCAATTAAACAAAAAAATAAAAATAAAATTATTAATCTTAAAAGAGAAAATATTTTTTTAGCTCAAACACCTCAGGCATTTAGATTTAAAGAATTATTTAAATTACAATCTAATAAGAATTCTAAAGTTACAGATGATTCTAGCATATTTATTAATGCTAATAAAAAAATAAAGATTATAAAAGGTAATACGACAAACTACAAAATTACAAATTATTCTGATCTCAAAGAAAATAATTCAATTAGATATGGAATAGGTTTTGATATTCATAGATTGGTACCTAAAAGAAAATTATTTCTTGGAGGAATAAATATTCCCTCATTAGTCGGAACTTTGGGTCATTCCGATGGAGATCCAGTTTTACATGCTTTAATAGATTCTATTCTTGGAGCTTGTGGTATGGGAGATATAGGTAATAAATTTTCAGATAAGAATAGAAAATATAAAAATGTAAGATCTACTATTTTACTTAAAAATATTATTAAATTAATTAAAATAAAAAATTACTATATTAAAAACATAGATATAAATATTATCACTCAAAAACCCAAAATTTCAAAATATAGAAATAAAATGATTAAATGCATTTCTAATATTTGTGAAATTTCTCAAAATCAAATTAACATTAAAGGAAAAACAACTGAAAAATTAGGTTTAATTGGAAAAGAAAAAGCTATAGCCTGCGAGGTAATATCATCTGTTACTAAATATGAATAATATTAATTTTTTATTTGTTACATTATTTGGAATAGGAAAATTAAAAAAAATACCTGGTAGCTATGCTTCACTTGCTACCACAATATTTTTATTCATCTTATTTCATTTTTTAAATTTTTCACCAAACATAGTTTTAATAGGAATAATAATTATATTTTTAATTTCACTTTATGCAGTGAACATTTATATAAAAGATTTAGATAATAAAGACCCTAAAGAAATAGTTATTGATGAATTTATAGGTCAATCAATACCATTATGTCTTTATGAAATTGCTCATGANGGAAATAGAGAAACCGACCAAGTATTAACTTTTTATTTTATAATGTTTATTCTTTTTAGAATTTTTGACATACTTAAACCGTTTCCAGTTAGTTATTACGATAAAAATTTTAAAAATAGTTTTGGAGTTATTATGGATGATGTTATAGCTGGCTTATATGTTGTTGGAATTCTTGTTCTATATATGGTTTTTATTTCATGAAAAATATAATTAAATTATTACATAAAAAAAGATTAAAGATTTCTTTTGCAGAGTCATGCACTGGTGGTTTACTTTCGAGTACTATTACATCAATAAGTGGGTCTTCTAAAGTTTTTACTCTAGGATTGATTACTTATTCAAATCAATCAAAAATTAAAATTCTTAAAGTTCCTAAAAAAATAATAAAAAGATATGGAGCTGTAAGTNACGAAACTTGTTTATCTATGGTTAAAAACTTAAACAAAATCAGTAAAACTAATATTTCTGTCTCAATTACCGGAATTGCAGGACCCAATGGTGGGACTAAACAAAAACCTGTTGGTTTAGTATTTATTGGTGTTAAGAAAGATAATAAAATTATCGTTAAAAGATACTTGTTTAAAAATAAAAAAAGATCCTCAATTCAAAAATTAACTGTAAATAAAGCTTTAGACTTAGTCTTGAATATTATTAAATAATTCTTCTGCTCTGGCTTGAAAAGCGTCTGCAATTTTCTCTAAACCAAATTTGAATGATTTATTCATAAGAACATTTAAAAAATGATTTTTTAATTCAAANTCTACATCAAAAGAAACTTCTGTAATTTTGTTTTTTTCATTAAAATGCCATCTATTCTCTAAATGCTTTAGTGGGCCCTCAAGGTTAGTCACATATATTGTGTCATCTTTCTTATCATATCTTACATCGCTTTTATAAGTGTCTTTAAAAGGACCTTTCCCAATAGTTAAATCTGCTACAATAAACAAAAAATCTTCTTTGTTATCCTTTTTATGAACTTTGGCATCTAAGCAAAAAGGTATAAAAATAGGATATTTTTCTATATCAAGAACTAAATCAATNAGTTGNTCTTTTCTACACTCAATCAATCTCTTAACGGATGCTTTCGGCATTAACTTGGCTTATTCTATTTTTTTGAAGTTGTTTAAAATCTTCATCAGCATGATATGACGATCTTGTTAATGGAGAAGAAGAGACAAGCAAAAAACCTTTTGACTTAGCTATTGTTTCAAGTTCTTTAAATTCAGTTGGATGATAATACCTGTCTAAAGGATGATGCTTAGGTGAAGGTTGTAAATATTGACCTATAGTTAAAAAATCAACCTCAGCTGCTCTTAGATCGTCCATAACTTGATGTATTTCATGTTTATTTTCACCTAAACCAACCATTAATCCTGACTTAGTAAATATATTTTTATTTTCTTTTTTTGCATTTTTTAAAAGTTCTAACGAAGAAAAATATCGAGCTCCAGGTCTAACTTTTAAATAAAGACCTGGAACTGTTTCAATGTTATGATTAAAAACATCAGGTTTAGCATCAAGTACCTTTTTATATGCATTACCTTTTCGTAAAAAATCTGGAGTCAAAACTTCAATTGAAGTTTTCGGATTGAGTTTTCTAGTGTTAATAATAACTTCGTAAAAATGATTAGAACCTCCATCAATAAGATCATCTCTATCCACAGAGGTTATCACGACATGTTTTAGATTTAGTTTTTTAACAGCTTGAGAAATCTTTATTGGCTCAAGTGGATCTAAATTTTTAGGTTTACCAGTTTTAACATCACAAAATGAACATGCTCTTGTGCAAGTTTCACCCATAATCATAAAAGTTGCATGTCTTTTGCTCCAACACTCAGTTATATTTGGACAATTAGCCTCCTCACATACTGTTACTAAATTATTTTTATTAACAATAGTTTTTGTATAAAAAAATTCTTTACTATTTGATAATTTTGATCGAATCCAATCAGGTTTTTTTTTTATTGGATTTATAGGTTTATTTATTTTTTCTGGATGTCTAATTGTCATTTTTATCAATCATATAAAGTGTTTCATCTTCTTTACCAAATAAAAACTTTTTTCTTATCAATGTTTCAATAAAATCAAGGTCTAACTTTTCACTCAATAACGAATTTTTGAAACTCAAATTGTCTATTTTGTTCAATAAATCAACTTCTTCGTTTTGTAAAGAAATCAATATTTCTTTTTTTTTAAAATATGAAAATAATCCTCTTTCTCCATCTAATAAATTAAAAATAAAATAAAGTATTAAAAAGGTTGAAATTAACAAAAAGTAGTTTTTTTTTAATTTATTAAACATTATCTAATTTTATTCATTCTAGCTTTATTTCCAAGATCTTCTTCAATACGTATTAATTGGTTAAATTTTGCTACTCTTTCTGATCTTGCTAAAGACCCAGTTTTTATTTGATTTGAATTAGTTCCTACAGCTAGATCAGCTATAAATGTATCTTCTGTATCTCCAGATCTATGAGATATAATAGTATTAAAACCAATTATTTTGGCAAATTTAATCACTTCCAAAGTTTCCGATACAGTGCCAATTTGATTTAGTTTAATTAAGATTGAATTTGATGAGTTATTTAAAAACCCTTTTTTGAGTCTTTCTAAATTTGTAACATAAAGGTCATCTCCTACAATTTGAATATTTTTTGTCGATCTTGTTAATTTGCTCCATGAAATCCAATCGTTTTCGGCAAATGGATCTTCTATAGATTTTATCTTATATTTCTTGATCATCTTTTGATATTTTATAATTGAATGATCTACTGAAATAAAATTTTTTGAATGAATTGAATATTTTTTTTTTTTAAAAAGTTCATTCGCTGCTACATCTAAACAAATTGATACATCTTTACCATTTTTAAAACCTGATTTTTTAATCGCAGAAACAATCAAATTTAATGCCTTTTCATTACTATTTATCATTGGAGCAAATCCTCCCTCATCACCTACTGAAGTTGATAAACCTTTTTTCTTAATAAGTTCTCTCAGATTGTTTATAATAATATAGCAAATTCTAATTGCTTCAGAAAAACTTTTAGCTTTATCTGGTCTGATCATAAATTCTTGAATTCTTAAACTGTTATTAGCGTGGGCTCCTCCGTTAATAATATTCATCATTGGATATGGTAATTTGAAATTTTTTTTAACTAAAAATGTTTTATATAAAGGTATTTTTTTGATCTTTGAAGAAAGTTTTTTAACAGCTAAAGAAACAGCTAAAATTGAATTAGCACCTAAATTTTTTTTTTGTTTTGTTCCATCAAGATTTATCAAAATTGAGTCTATAAGTTCCTGGTTATGAGGATTTTTACCTTTTAATCTTTTATTGATTTTTGAGTTAATAATTTTTACCGCATTAAAAACACTTTTTCCTAAATATTTTTTATTTGTTTTATCTCTTTTCTCATAAGCTTCATATGTACCAGTAGAAGCTCCCGAAGGACAAATTGCTGAGGCACTCAAACTCCCTGAAAATATTTCTGCTTCTATTGTTGGATTACCTCTGCTATCAAAAATCTGTCGTGCTCTTACACGTGATATCTTAGCCATCTATCTTTTTATCAATCTATCTATTTCGTAAAGTTGATTTATTAAATTTTCTAATTTATTTAAAGGTAACATGTTTGGGCCATCAGAAGGTGCACTATCTGGATCTTGGTGTGTTTCTATAAATACACCTGCAACACCGACTGCAATTGCAGCTCGTGCTAAGTATTCAACAAATTCTCTCTGACCTCCACTTTTTTCACCCATACCACCAGGTTGTTGAACTGAATGAGTTGCATCAAAAATTACAGGATATCCATTCTTGGCCATTATTGGTAATGATCTCATGTCTGAAACTAGTGTGTTATATCCAAAGCTTGCTCCTCTTTCTGTTACTAAAATATTATCGTTTCCAGAATCTGAAATTTTTTTTGTTACATTGGTCATGTCCCAAGGAGCTAAAAACTGTCCTTTTTTAACATTAATTATTTTTTTTGTTTTAGCTGCAGCAATTAACAAGTCGGTTTGTCTACATAAAAATGCTGGAATTTGAATTACATCTACATGATTAGAAACAATTGAGCATTGTTCCTCGTTGTGAATATCTGTGAGAATTGGTACTTTAAAATCAGCTTTAATTTTATCAAATATAGGTAATGATTTATCAAGTCCCGCCCCTCTCTTTCCTTTGATACTAGTCCGATTAGCTTTGTCAAATGATGTCTTATAAATAAATCCAATCTTAAATTTATCAGTAATTTCTTTAATTTTTCCAACCATGTCCATAGCATGTTGTTCAGACTCTAACTGGCATGGGCCAGCAATTAATGTAAAAAGACTGTTATTAGAAATCTTTATGCCATTACAATCAATTATTTTATTTTCCATTAGTATAATTTTGCTGCTTTAATAAAAGATGAGAATAAAGGATGCGGATTTAAAGGTCTAGATTTAAATTCTGGATGAAATTGTACTCCTACAAACCAAGGATGATTGTTTAGCTCAATTATCTCAGGCAATTTATCATCAGGAGACATTCCTGAAAAAATCATACCCTTTTGCTCAAATTTATCTTTCAAGTTATTATTCACTTCGTATCTATGCCTATGTCTTTCGAAAATAGATTTCTTTTTGTATATCTTGTGTATTAAAGAATTATGTCTTAATTTTGCCTCGTAAAGACCTAATCTCATAGTGCCACCTAAATCTTTGCTTGTTCCTTTAATTTTTTTACCATTTTTATTCCATTCATTTATTAGTCCGATGACAGGTAAACATTTTTTATCTAATTCACTAGATCCAGCATTTTTGATTTTTAAAATATTGCGTGCGAATTCTATGACTGCCATCTGCATACCAAAACAAATACCTAAAAAAGGTATTTTATTTTTCCTGGCATAATTAATCGCAGATATTTTTCCTTCAGTACCTCTTTTACCGAAACCTCCAGGAATTAAAATACCTGAAACATTTTTAAGAGATTTTATGATATAATTTTTACTTAATTTATCAGACTCAATTCTAATTAGATTTATTCTAACATTATTTTGTATTCCCCCATGAATTAAGGCTTCATCTAAAGATTTATAAGCATCTTTCAGATTTACGTACTTTCCTATTATAGCGATATTTACTGTTTTTTTATTATTTAAAACTGATTTAGTAATTTTTTTCCAGGCTAATAAATTAGTTTTCTTTTTAGGTTTAATCTTAAAATATTTTAAAACCTGTTTATCAAGTTTTTCNTTANNAAAACTNATNGGNGCTTCATAAATTGTTCTNACATCAACNGTTTCNATNACATTATNNATNNNTACATTACAAAANANNGATATTTTTTTTCTTTGATCTAANGGNATAGANTNNTGNGATCTACANATNANAATATCTGGNTGNATNCCTANNCTNCGNANTTCTTTNACNGAATGTTGGGTNGGTTTNGTTTTTATTTCATCTGANGANTTNANAAATGGAACAANAGTTANATGAATAAATAAANTTTTNNNTTTACCANNNTCATTTGAAAATTGTCTTATTGCCTCAACAAAAGGCAAACTCTCTATATCACCAACGGTTCCACCTATTTCACAAACAACAAAATCCTGATTTGTTACATCTCCTTTTATAAAGTCCTTAATTCTATCTGTTACATGGGGTATAACTTGAACAGTTTTTCCTAAATATTTTCCTTTCCGTTCATTTTTAATTATATCGCTATAGATCTTCCCAGTTGTAATATTATCGGATTTTTTTGCTGAAATATTTGTAAATCTTTCATAATGACCAAGATCTAAGTCTGTTTCTGCCCCATCATCTGTAACAAAAACTTCTCCATGTTGAAATGGACTCATTGTACCTGGATCAACATTCAAATATGGATCCATTTTTCTCACTATGACTTTAAAGCCCTGTGATTTTAACAAATATGCTAGCGATGCTGAAGTGAGACCTTTACCTAATGATGAAACCACGCCGCCAGTAACGAATATATATCGCGCCATGGAATTACCTTATAGCGGTAAATGTATAAAATGAAAAGTGTTAATTATTATTTTCTGGTATTTCGGGAGTATCGTCTGATTTTTCCTCAATTTTATCGAGAACAGATGAAGTCGGTGTTAATTCCCCTCTTGATATAATTGTTAATGCTAAACTACAAATTATAAATAAAGTTGCGACTATAGCTGTTGCTTTTGTCATAAAATTTCCTGCTGATCTTGAAAACATGAAATTATCTTGTGAAACACCAATTCCAAGTGCTCCTCCTTCTGATTTTTGTAATAATATTATTAAAACTAGAATAACTGCTAGTATTAAATTTAATATTAATAAAATGTTTTCCATGGGGCTTAACTATATGTTTTTTTAACTATATCAATAAATTTTTTTGAATTTTGAGAAGCTCCACCTACTAAAAAACCATCTATGATATTAATTTTTTTTAAATTTTTAATGTTATTAGGATTTACAGAACCACCGTATAGTATTTTTGGGGACTTGCTTTTAAATTTACTCTTTATAAACTTTATTGTTTTTAAAAGATCCTCTGTCTTGGGTATCATACCAGTACCTATAGCCCATACAGGTTCGTACGCTATAAAAATATTTGATTTATTTTTTATCTTATCTAAACCTAATTTAATCTGTTTCGATAATATCTGTCGAGTTTTTTTTTGTCTTTTTTCTTTTAATGTTTCACCAATACAAAAAATAACTTTTAACTTTGCTTTAATAGCATTCTTAATTTTTAAATTAATCAATCTATTACTTTCTCCTTTTTCTCTATTTTCAGAGTGGCCTATAATAACATAATTCGCTCCAATATTTTTTAACATACGGGCATTTATAAAACCAGTATGTGGTCCATAAGTTTCATTCTCATGACAATTTTGAGCCCCAATATCAATTAGACAGTTCTTAAACTTTTTTAAAAATGAATTAATTAAAGTGTAGGGAGGGCAATAAATTAGTCTGCCCTTATTTATTTCCTTAGATTTTGAAAATTTAATAACTCTATTTAATGTATTTAGTGATTTTATATCTCCATACATTTTCCAATTTGCTATAAAATACATATATTTATTTGTCATAATGAAAAATTTAATCTATAGCTTTGTATTTTACAGATCAATAAATTAATGAAGTTATGATAAGTAGTTTAAGAAATTTCGCTAAAACCAAGCTAGCAGGAATATTTATATTCATTATAATTATACCTTTTGTATTTTGGGGTATGGGAAGTGTGTTCAATAGCGGTAATACAAATAATATCGCAAAAGTAAATAATATTAATATTTCAACTAAAGATTTTATGGATTATCTTAATAAATCTAACTTGAGTACTCAAGTTATAAAAGAAAATTTAGATCAAAATATAATAGAAGAATTACTATCATCTCTAGTGTCAGTTAAAATACTTGATATAGAAATTAAAGATTTAAATATTTTGATATCACAAGATGTACTAATCAAAAAAATAAAAAAAAATAAAAACTTTATTGATGAAAATGGTATTTTTCAAAGAACTCTCTATGAAAAATTTTTATTAGCAAATAATATAACTGCCCCTCTGTACGAATTAAGATTGAAAAATAACGAGCTACAAAAACAATTATTCAATTATGTTCATGGTGGTATACAAGCACCAAAATTTTTAGTTAAAAAAACTTTTGAAGAAGAAAATAAAAAGATATTTATTGATTACATAAGTTTAAACAATTTTTATAAAAAATTGAGTGATGTAACAGAGAAAGATATTAAGGAATTTATTAAAGATAATTCCAAAGAATTAAAGCAAGATCATATAAACTTTTCGTACATTAAAATCACTCCAAAGCAATTGATAGGCATCGATGAGTTTAATCAAACATTTTTTGATAAAATTGATGAAATTGAAAATAAGATATCCAAAAATATAGATTTTAATTCCATAATTAAAGAACTGGATATTAAACCTATAATAATTAATGATTATGCAAACATAAATAAAGATAAGTCTATTGAAAGTAAAATTTACAATAATAGAAATGATAAAATTGAAATAGTAGAATATGATGGATCATACATTTTATATCAAATAAATGAAATAAATTCAAAGATACCATCTTTAATTGATTCTACTGAAAAAAATAGAATTACTGATCTTTTTCTTCAAAAAAATAAATATGAATTTAATAAAAAGATATTTGATGAAATAAATAATAATGAATTTAACCAAATCTCTTTTGAAAAACTTGGAAAAAATTTAATCGAAAAAACTAACATTCTTTCAATTAAAGATAACAAAAAATTTGATGCTAACTCTGTTGAAGTTTTATATTCACTTCCTTTAAACAGCTTCACTTTGATATCTGATGAAAATGAAAATGTTTATGTTGCCAAAATAGTTGAATATGAGGAAAAAAAAATAAAACAAAATTCAAAAGAATTTGATAAGTATAGTATTGATGTTTCCGCTAAAAATAGAAATGTTATATTAAAATCATATGATTATTTTTTAAATGACAAATACAAAGTTACTATTAATCAAAAAACACTTGATAGAGTTAAAAACTATTTTAAATAATGATTAACCGTAGCTTTAAAGATTTTAAGTTTCGTCACAGAAACAAAAAAAATCAAATAATATATACATCGAAAAAAGTAAAAAGTGATAATGAAGTTTTAAATCTAATTGATAATTTTTTAATAGAAAAAAACAGCTTTATATTTGAATCTGTTGAGAAAGGTAAGATTAAGGGTCGATATACCATATTCGGCAAAAATCCTGATAAAATCTGGGAATTTAACAATAAAAATTCATATTTAATTAAAAACAATATAAAAATTAAATTAAAAGATAAGCCAGATTTATTAATAGAAAAGATTATCGAGGATTTTAAATTTGATACTCCAAAAAAACTACCAAAAATTTGTTCTTTGATATCTGGATATTTTTCTTATGACTCTATTAGGTATATTGAAAATATCCCTAATAATTGTAGAAATGATCTTAATCTACCAGATGTCAGATTATTAAGACCTAGGACACTTGTAATTCACGATAATTTAAAAAAAGAAATATTTTATATAGTCAATATTTTTAATGATGAAAAAATTTCTAATTATCAAAAAAAATTTGATGATGTTAAATCTGAACTTTTTAAGCTTACAATACAATCCACGATCAAACACTTTAATAATAAAAAAGATAAAAGTACCAAAAAAATTAAAGTAAAATCTAACACACCTAAAAACAAATTTCTTAAGATGGTTAATAAAGCCAAGGAATACATTAAATTGGGAGATATTTTTCAAGTCGTTTTAAGTCAACGCTTTGAAGCAAAATTGACAAAAAAACCTTTAGACATTTATAAAAAATTAAGAGTTACAAATCCTTCTCCTTTCATGTTTTTCTTCAATTTTAGCGATTTCCAAATAATTGGAGCTAGTCCTGAAATACTAGTAAGATTAAGAGATAATAAAATAACTGTAAGACCTATAGCTGGAACAAGACCTCGTGGCAAAACCAATAAAGAAGATANTTTTTATAAAAAAGATTTACTTAAAGATAAAAAAGAATTATCCGAACATTTAATGTTACTGGATTTAGGAAGAAATGATGCTGGAAAAGTTTCCAAAATTAATACTGTCAAAGTTACTGAAAGCTTTATNATTGAAAAATATTCCCATGTTATGCACATAGTTTCGAATGTTATTGGTGAATATAATAAAAAATTCTCTAAGTTTAAATCTTTGCTAGCTGGATTTCCTGCTGGAACTGTTTCTGGAGCACCCAAAATAAGAGCTATGGAAATTATAGATGAATTAGAATCAACAAGGAGAAAAGTTTATGCTGGAGGTATTGGTTATTTTTCTGCTAATGGTGAATTTGATACATGTATAGCTTTAAGAACTGCCGTTGCAAAAAATAAAAAATTTTATGTTCAAGCTGGTGCAGGNATTGTAGCAGACAGTAAACCAATTAATGAATACAAGGAAACAGTTAATAAAGCTAAAGCTTTAATTAATGCACTAAGATAATGAAAATTTTATTAATCGATAATTACGATAGTTTTACTTTTAATCTATTTCATTATTTATCATCATTAAATGTAAAGGTTGATGTTATTAGAAATGATAAGATTACTTCTAAAGAAATAATTAAAAAGAAATATAATAAAATTGTAATTTCACCAGGACCAGGAAATCCTAATCAGTCTGGCAATTGTCTTAAAATAGTTAAATCTCTTTATAAAGAAATACCTATTCTTGGAGTTTGTTTAGGTCATCAAATAATTGGACAAGTATTTGGTTCTAAAATTGTTCAAGCTAAAAAACTAATGCATGGAAAAACCAGTGTAATTATTTCAAAAAAAATCGGAATATTAAAAAACCTGCCTAAAAGTTTTGAGGCAACAAGATACCATAGTTTAATAATTGACAAAAAAACTCTTTCAAATGACCTTGAAATTACTGCAGAAACAAAAAATGGATTAATAATGGGAGTTAATCATAAAAGGTATAATGTTCATGGAGTGCAATTTCATCCTGAAAGTATTAAAACAAAGATTGGAATTAAGATTTTAAAAAATTTTATAAAATTTAAAAAATGATGAAAGAATTCATAGATAAAATAAAGACTAAAAAAGACTTATCTTTTGATGAAAGTAAAGCTGCTTTTAAAATATTAATGGAAGGTAAAGCAAATGATCAAGAAATATTTGATTTTTTGACATTGCTATCTTTTAAAGGTGAATCTTCAGATGAAATAGCAGGTGGTGTTTATGTTTTAAGAGAAAAATCTAAAAGAGTAAATGTAAATAATTGTGTAGATACTTGTGGAACAGGTGGAGATGGTATGAATACACTTAACATATCAACTGCATCAGCATTATTATTAGCAAGTATGGGTGTTAAAGTGGCAAAGCACGGTAATAAAGCAGTATCGTCGAAATGTGGTTCAGGTGATGTTTTAGAAGCATTAAAGATTAATATTGATTTAGACCCAAAGGATATCGAAGATCAAATAAACAAAAATAATTTTGGTTTTATGTTTGCACCAAATTATCATAGTGCAATGAAATTTGTGGGGCCTACAAGAAAAAAAATCGGTAAAAGAACTATATTTAATATGATTGGACCTCTAAGTAGTCCCGCCCTAGTTAAAAAACAAGTTATTGGCGTTTTTGATAAAAAATTATTAAAAATTTTTGCAAATGCTTTAAATAATTTGGATATTGAATCTGCTTGGATTGTAAATAGTGAAGATGGTTTAGACGAGATATCACCTTATGCTAAAACTAATGTAATACAATTAAAGGACAAAAAAATTTCAGAAATTACAATAGATCCAAAAAAATTAAATATAAATGCAGACAAATTTGAAAATCTTGTGGGTGATGATGCAAAATTTAATGCAGAAAAAATGTTAGATATATTCAAAGGAGAAGATAATGACTTTTCTAAAGCAGTTTGTTTGAATGCTGGCGCAGGACTAGTAGTAAATGATACACATCAAGATTTTTCAGATGCCTACAATAATGCAAGAGAGTATATTCTTTCTGGAAAATCTATTAAACACTTAGAAAAAATTCAAAATGCCTGATAATATCCTTGAAAAGATTATTAAAAAAAAAATTGAAAAAATATATAATCTTAAAAAAACTTTAGGGTTAGAATCATTAAAAGATCTAATTAATAAAGATAATTCATTTATCAATTTTAAAGAAAGAATTGAAAATAATATTAAAACTCAAAAAATTTCAATTATTGCAGAAATTAAAAAAGCCAGTCCATCTTCAGGAATAATCGTTGATGATTATGATCCTGTTAAAATAGCCAAAATATATAATCAAAATAAAGCTACTTGTTTATCAGTACTCACTGAGGAAGATTTTTTTTTAGGAAACTTATTGCATATAAGTAAAATAAAACAAAAAATCAATTTACCGATCCTATGTAAAGATTTCTTTATAGATAAATTTCAAGTGCCGCTAGCTAAAAGCTATGGAGCTGATGCTATTTTAATAATCTTAGCGGGTGTCTCAGATAATTTAGCTTTAGAATTGTATGAAGAGGCATTAAAATATAACATGTCAGTTATTGTTGAGGTTCATACTGTTGAGGAAGCTAAAAAAGCTCTTAAGTTTAAAGATGCCTTAATAGGTATAAATAATAGAAACCTTAAAACTCTTAAAACAGATATAAATACAACTTTTGATATCCATGAAGTTTTAATAAATCATCAAGGTCCACTCATTTCTGAAAGTGGAATTAAAACAAAAGATGAACTCTTAGAATTATCTAATAAAACTTCAATTAAAACTTTTTTAATTGGTGAATCACTTTTAAAAAATTTAGAAAATAATTCTATTTTTTCAGTCCTTTAGTCAAATAATCCCCTATTTTAAATACTTTTTAGCTATTGTTTATTTAAGAGAACTTTTATAGAACATTATTTGTACGTTATTTGTTCTTATGCTAACTAAAAAACAAAAAAACTTATTATTATTTATCAACAAGAGGTTGAGAGCTTCAGGAGTTTCTCCTTCTTATGAAGAAATGAAAGAGTCTTTAAACTTAAAATCAAAATCTGGAATTCATAGATTAATAAGTGCATTAGAAGAAAGAGGGTTTATTAGAAGGTTAGCCCATAAAGCTAGAGCATTAGAGGTGATTAAATTACCAGAAACAGCATCAGCTAATGATATTTATAATAGTTTTTCTCCCAGCGTTATTAAAGGTGGCTTAGATGAAAATAAAAATAATCAAGATGAAATAGAAATACCNGTTTTAGGCAAAATAGCTGCTGGTACACCTGTTGAGGCTATCCAAAATGAAGTATCTAGAATACCTCTTCCAAGTACTTTAGAGAAAAATGGAGAATATTTTGGTCTTAAAGTTCAAGGTGATTCTATGATTGAAGCTGGAATAAATGAAGGAGATACTGTTATTATNAAAAGAACAGATACTGCNGATAATGGTAAAATAGTGGTTGCTTTAATAGANGAANANGAAGCAATGCTTAAAACGAATTAGAANAAAAGGAAAANNANTNGCTNTNGAAAGTGCNAATAGAAATTANGAAACTAAAATNTTNGGNCCTGATAGAGTAAAAGTTCAAGGTGTTTTAGTATCTTTATATAGAAACTTCTAAAAAAATAGTCTAAACATTTCTAATGTCTAAAGTAGCGACAAGATTTGCTCCATCACCAACTGGCCCTCTTCACATTGGCGGAGTTAGAACTGCTCTGTTCAATTGGTTATTTTCAAAAAACAAAAATGGAACTTTTTACCTAAGAATCGAAGATACAGATAAAGAAAGATCAAAAATTGAATACAAAGATCAAATTATTAAATCTTTAAACTGGATTGGCATACAATATCAAGGGAATGAATATATACAGTCTACAAAAATAAATGATCATGTAAATGTTGCAAATGAACTGCTTAAAAATGGGAATGCTTACAAGTGCTATTGTTCAAATGAAGAAATAGAAGATCAAAAAAAAAGAGCTAAACAAAAAAAAATCCCTTATATATATAATAGAAAATGGCGTGATATAGATGAAAAAGATGCTCCAAAAGATATAAAGCCGGTTATAAGATTTAAAAGTAAAATTGAGGGATCCTCCATATTAAAAGATTTAGTACAAGGAGATGTACAGATTGATAATGGAACCATTGAAGATTTTGTTATTTTGAGAAAAGATGGAACACCGACTTATAATTTATCAGCATCTGTAGATGATCATCAAATGAAGATAACACATATTATCAGAGGAGATGATCATAAAATCAATACTTTTAAACAAATGCAAATTTATTTGGCTATGAAGTGGGAACTTCCATCTTTTGCTCATATTCCTTTAATTCATACTACCGATGGAAAAAAGTTATCTAAAAGAGATAACGCATCAACTTTAGATGACTATTCAAAAATTGGTATTATGCCAGAAGCATTGAGGAACTATTTATTAAGATTAGGCTGGTCTTTCAAAGATAAAGAAATATTTACTTTAGATGAAAGCATTAAGCATTTTAATTTGGGGGGTATAGGAAAGTCACCCTCAAAACTTGATATAAGTCGTATCTTATCAATGAATGAGCATTACATAAAAAATATGAATGAAAATGATCTTTATGAACAATTAAGAGAATATTGTAATAATTTCAAAGAAAAAATAGATCAAAGTAAAGAAATTAAAATAAAAAGATCACTATTATTTCTTAAAAATAAAGCAAAAACTTTAGAGGACATTTACAATAACTCAAAATATATAATATCTGATGTAATACATTTTAACGATCAAGATTTAAAATTAATTGATGAATTAGCAAAAAGAATAATATCTGAATTCAAAGAAAAAATTTCTAAAATAACAGAAATTAAAAAGGAAACCTTAGAACCAATAATTAATGAGCTGATTAAATCAAATAATACAAACTTCAAAGGTGTTGGTCAGCCATTAAGAATAGCTTTAACAGGATCTAAATTTGGTCCAGGAATTTATGATATCATCATTTCACTAGGAAAAGATGAAGTTATAAAAAGGTTAGGAAATAAGATAATCGTTTAAAATATTCGCAGCTTCATCGCTAGATGAACTTTTTGATCTTATTTGATCTAATGTTTTATTACAATCATCAACTTGTTTTTTAGCTAAACTAGGATTTTTTAAAAAATAAACAACTGATTTATAAATTTCTTTAGCATTACATTCACTTTGTAAAAGTTCAGGAATGATTTCTTTATTATTAATTATATTAATAATATTAGCAAAATTTACTTTTACCAAAGATTTCATGATTAAATAATTAATAAAATTTATTTTATAAATTATGATAGATGGAACTTTTGCATTACAAATTTCTAATGAAACTGTACCCGATTTTGAAACTGCAAAAATTGAATTTAGTAAAACCTGAGATTTAATATTTTTGTCAGAGATAATGTCTATTTTATCTATATTGATATCTTTTAACGATTTAGTAATTAGTTCTTTATTTTCATCCGTTGCATGAAAAACAAAAAGATAATCATGAAATCTTTTATTCATTAATTTTATAAAATCTATTAGGATTGGTAAGAGAACATTTGTTTCAGAAGACCTACTACCAGGAAAAATAGATATAATTTTTTTACCTTTAGAAATATTAGAAATATCAATTTTAGAATTATTTTTTTCTAATAAGGGATGACCAACAAAAGTATTCTTTATACTTTCTTTATCAAAATATTTTTTTTCAAAATTAAATAATAATAAAAAATGATCAACAAATCTTTTAAATTTTTTTACTCTTCCTTCTCTCCATATCCAAATTTGTAGAGCTACATAATGAATTACTTTAATGTTTGGCTTTATCTTTTTTACTTTTTCAGCAACTCTCAAAGTAAAATCAGGGCTATCGACACTAAACAATATATCAGGATTAAATTTTAAAATTTCATCTACAGTTTTATTTATTTTATTTTTAATTTTGAAAATATTAAGTAAAACACTTGTAAATCCGATATAGGTTATTTCATTTAAATCGAAAATCGATCTTATTCCTAGATTATTTAAATTGGAACCACCAACAGATAAGTACTCAACTAAATCATTCTTTTTTTTAAGTTGAGAAATTACGGTTGAAGCCAATTTATCCCCTGATGCTTCTCCAGTTAATATAAATAATCTTTTCATCTCCAAATTTTATTTAGAGTTTCTTCTCTTTGACAGGCTTTTTTGTACATCAAATATCTTATAAAATTGTTTTTATAATAATCTTGATGATAATTTTCAGCTACAAAGAATTCATCAAATTTTTTAATATAAGTTACAACTTTTTTATTAAATTTTTTCTCAATTTTTCTAATCGATTTTTCTATAGTTTTTTTTTGATTATCATTTTCAAAAAAAACCACTGATTTATAACTTTCTCCTTTATCACAAAACTGACCATTAGAATCAAATGGATCTATATTAATCCAATATATTTTTAAAAGATTCTCAAAATTAGTTAGAGAAGGATTATATGTAATTTCTAGAGTTTCGTAATGTCCTGTGTTATTTGTAATCACATCTTTATACTTTGGATTTTTTACATATCCGCCTGAATAACCTGAAATAGTTTTAGTAACTCCTTCTATTTTATCAAAAGACTCCTCCATACACCAAAAACACCCTCCTGCAAAATAAACTTTAGCTTCATTTGCACCATATAATTTTAATGGAAATATTAACATAAATATTATTAAAAATATTTCTTTCATCTTATAGATATAAACATTTTATTTTTGTTAACAAAATTAATACATGCTTTTTTTTCTAAAAAAATATTTTGTTTGTTTTTTAAAACTAAACCTTTTAGACCCGCTTTTTTACAATCCTTAAATGTATCAAGTCCTATTGTTGGTAGATCAGCTCTTAAATCTTGTTTTTTTTTTGGAAATTTGATCAAAACACCACTGTTAAATTTTAATTTTCTAACTGATTGAATTAATTTTTTTGTTCCTTTAGATGTTTCTTTTGCAACAATTTTATTTCTTACAATAACTGCTTGCACATGATCATAAGAGTTTAGATTTTGAAGAATCTTTATCCCCTTTTTAATATCAATTAAATCAAATTTATTAGGTTTTAATTTTGAATAATTTCCCCTCTTTAATGACAGTTCTGGATTAAAATATGTGGAACTAATTACTTTTATTTTTTCTAGAAATAAAATCTTTATCAACTCTTTTAAAATAGCTGCATCTCCTTTTTTAGCAGCTTTAATTATTCTTGGAATATAATAAATACCTGTTATATCAAGTTTTAATTGAGAAAATTTTGGCTTATTTATTTTTCCTGCAAAAATTACTTTTTTACATTTTTTATTTTTAATTAATCTTAAAATTTTGCCAAATTGTCCAATACTTATACGATGAGAATTTATGTCTTTCTTAAATATATTATTTTTTGATAAATCTATGATGAAGTATTTTTTTTTTCTTTTTTTTATATTTTTTAATATTAATTTTGGAAAATCAGTATCTCCAAAGAATAAGCCTATCATTTTATTTACTAAAAGGAGTACAAATTGGTCTTTTTTTATCTTTATTAATAAATTCAACTACCTCTTTTACAAAAGAATTTTCCTTATATTCCCCATTTAATCTATTTAAGTTTTCAGTTAATTTTTCAGTTTTAAATATTTCTTTATAGGCTTCTGTTAAACCTATTATTTCTTTATTTGAAACATTAATCCTACGTAATCCTATTACATTGATACCGTTCAAAAAATTTCTATTTCCTATTGATAAACCATAAGGAATCACATCTCTTGAAACACCGGTCATTCCTCCTATCATTGCCATTCTGCCAATTCTGGTAAATTGTTGAATACCACAATTACCTCCTATAACAACGTTATCATTAATTTCTGCGTGACCAGCTATGGCTGCACTATTGGCTATAACAATATTATTTCCTAAAATGCAATCGTGAGCTATATGAGCACCAATCATAATTAAATTTTTATTACCAACTTTAGTTGAACCTGCTCCTTGGATAGTTCCAGGATTAATTGTTACATACTCTCTTATGGTATTATCATTTCCTATAACAAGTTTTGTTTTTTCACCTTTATATTTCATATCTTGAGGATCACTTCCAATAGATGCAAAGGGAAAAATTTTGTTATTTTTTCCAATAATTGTGTGACCGGTAATATTTACATGAGATTGAATTGATGAACCTTCGTCTATCTCCACATTTGGACCTATGATGGAATATGGGCCAATTTCAACTTTTGATGATATTTTTGCTTTAGAGTCTATAATTGCAGTTTTATGAATCATTTATTTATTTTCCCTAATAAAAGTTTTTAAATCTTTAGAGGGATAACCCATCACTTTAGAATGGTCTGGAACATTTCTTAATACTCCGCTGCCTCCTCCAATTTGAACATTATTACCAATTTTTAAATGTCCAGAAATTCCTGCTTGACCACCTATTATTACATTGTTACCTAAGGTTGAACTTCCAGCAAAACCAACTTGACCAGCAATTATACAATTGTCTCCAATTTTATTGTTGTGTGCAATATGAATTTGGTTGTCTAAAAAAGTATTTCTTCCAATTACAGTATTAGACATTGACCCTCTATCAATAGTGGCTCCACAACCTATCTCAGTATCATCATTTATAATAACGATTCCTATATGTGGATACCTAAAATTCTGTTTTTTTTCTGGAAAAAAACCAAAGCCCTTTTTTCCAATTACACAATTGTCTAAAATATTTATATTATTTTTTAAAATAGAATTTCTTATTATAACATTTGATCCAATAGAGCAGTTATCCCCTACTACTACGTTACTTTCTAAGATTGAATTATGTCCAATTAAACAATTTTTTCCAATTTTAACATTTTTTCCAATTAAGACATTTTTTCCAAATTCAACTTTTTTTTTATGTACAGTTTTATTAATATCATTTACATCTTTATCAAAATCATCTGTTACAGATTTAGGATAAAAAGATTTTGTAATTTTTGCTATAGCTATTAATACATTGTTAACAATAATCTTTTCACAACTTTTAGGTAAGATATTTGAAAGATTTTTCGTTGTGATACATATTTTAGCTTTAGTTTTAATTGCTATGGCTTCATACTTTTTAGAATGAAAAAAAGTAATGTCTTTTGATGTGGCAGATAAAAGATCCTTTACATCAAAAACCTTTATTCCATTTAAATTTTGAATATTATCAATATCAGATAATTTTAAAAGTTTTTCTATTTTGAAAGGACCTTTATTTTTAAAAAATGGGTTAATCATTAATAAAGTTTTTTATCAAAACTTTAATAAATTACTTATCAAGAAATGTTACTAATTATTTTCTATCAACTATTGTCGCTGACCATTGAGCATCAGCCATTTTTTTACCTTCAACAATAGCTTCACCTTTGTATTTCCAAACTTTTCCATGAGATCTTATAGCTTCTATGTTGAGTTCTAATTTACAATCTGGAATTACTGGGTTTCTAAATCTTGCTTTTTCTACACTCATTAAAAAAACTAGTTTATTTTCATATGTTGATTTATCGAGACCATGTGCGGTTAATGTGGCGGCTGCTTGCCCAAAAGCTTCTACTATTAAAACACCAGGCATAACAGGATTATCAGGAAAGTGGCCTTGTACAAAAAAACTTGTTTTTTTAACATTAACTATTGCTTTTGCAGAAAATAATTTTTTAATATTATGTATTTCATCAATTAAAAGCATTGGATCTCGATGAGGAAGTAATTCAATGATTTCTTGTCTTGTTAAACTGTCTTTCATTTTTTTACTTTAGCTTAAATGGCTTAATTTCTGAATCTACCAATTTTATTATATCTTCAGTTATATCAAGTTGATTTTGACCCATTATGATATTTTTTTTAGAAATTATAATAGCTATTCCATTCTCATCAGCATATTTGGCTAATAAAGGATTCATTAAATCGATTATTTTTTTTGAAGCATTTACCCTTTTAATATTCACATCTTTAATATCTTTTGATCTCTTTTGTTTATATTCATTAGCTTGACTTCTTAAAGTGTTTATTTCTTTTTGAAAATCATCTTTTGATAAAATATTTTTTTTGGCAATCAAATCTTTTTCATCTTTTTTTAATTTTTCTTCAATCTTTTTAAAACTTTCAATATTTGATTTATGTATTTTATCTAATTGGGATTTTAAATATTTACCTGCTTTGGAAAGACCCATTACCTTATCAACATTTAAATAAACTATCTTGTCTGCTCCAAAAGCTACATTACAAAAAAAGATACACGTTAAAATTAAAAAGAGTAACTTTTTAAAGAATGTCATTAAAAAGTTGTTCCTAAATTAAATTGAAATGATTGTGTTTGATCTGTTTCTGCTTTAGATAAAGCTTGTGAAAGTGAAAAATTTAAAGGTCCGATAGGTGTAAACCAATTAACAAGTATACCTGTTGAACTCCTTAAATGACTAGAATCTCCTACGGTGCTAGAATAATCAACTCCCCAAATATTTGCCATATCGATAAAATAAGAAACATCAGTATTGTCTAAACTTTGGAAGAACATAGGTAAAGTTGTTGATAAATTAACTGATGACGCAAAGTTACCTCCTATATAATCTCCATTATCAATTGGACCAGTTTTAAATCTTTCAAAACCTCTTAATCTTTTAGCTCCTAGAGATAATCTATCCGAAATTCTTACATCCTCGTCAGACAATGAATTAATGGCACTTGCATAAAAAGATACATTGGTGATCATGTCATTTGGAAGTTTATTGTAAACACTAATTTCATAAGAGTTTGCTAAAGAATATACATCTGATATTAAAGGTATAGATTGAGAGAATTGACTTCTATAACCTTCGCTTGTCATATATCTTTGATTTCTCATATCATAATCAAGAGAATACTTAAAACTAGTATCAAAATTATTACCTTCTTGTTTTTTTAGTGCGGCTGTTGCTCCAGTACTTGTCTCAAGATTTTCATAAAAAGTATTTATTGATGGATTGAAATAAAAATTTTCATATTGTTCAAATTTAGTTCCTAAACTAAAACCAGTTTTTGTTGATTTATAACCATTATTAGAAAGTTTATCTGTTTGAGTACTCTGAATATTGGTAAAAAGTGATTTATCTGAATATTTATAATTTGGATTTAATATTGAAAATTGACCCCTAACCGTGTCAGTACTCAATCTCAATGATGATCTAAGCTTAATACCTTTACCCATATAATTATTTTCACTAACTGCAAAGCCAATTGTGTTACCATCAGTACCAACTCCAGCTCCTAACGAAATTTCACCTGTAGGCTTTTCTTCAACAGTAATATTAACAATTTTATTAAGATCAGTAGAACCTTTATTAACTGTAGCTTTTACATCTTTAAATATATTTAAAGATTTTAAATTATTAATAGACTTTGTTTGCAATAACTCATTATATGCATCTCCTTCGTCTACAAGCAACTGTTCTCGAATAACTCGCTCTTGAGTAATATCATTTCCAAAAATATTAACACGTTCTACATATTTTTTTTGTGTTTCTGAAATTATTATATTTATATTTATTAAACTTTCTTCTAAAATATTTTCTTCTATAGATGCATTAATAAACTCATATTCTTTTTGAAGACTAACTTTATCAATTTCATCAACGATTTTATTAATTTTTTTGAAAGAATATTTTGAGCCTTTTATCTTATTTAAATGTTTATTGATCTTTGAAAAATTATTTTCATCATAATCACTAGGCAAAGTTAATTTTGCTTCATTAATTTTATAAATATTTCCTGCATCAATGTTAAATACAATCTTAAAATCACCACTATCTAAAAGCTTAGCAAAAACACTAGAAATATTTACTTCGTAGTAGCCACGATTTAAATAAAATCTCCGCAATAAACGTTCATCCAAACGTAATTGTTCCTTGTTGAGAAATTTTTTGTTAGAAATAAATTTCCAAAATTTATTTTCTTCACTAGTAATTATATTTCTTAATTTACTTGTTTTAAAAACTTTATTTCCTGTAAATTCAATTTCTTTTAAAAGAGCCCTTTCACCCATTTCCACATCATAAATTAAGTCAATCGTATTATTAGAATTTTCTATCAACGAGCTGGTTACATTTGCAAAAAAGAAACCTTGAGATATTAAAGCATCTTTTACCAATATAAGGTCCTGTGAAGCTAAATATTCTACATAAGGACTTTTTTCTCTTAATTTAATAGCATCGAATATTGCATTCTTAAATTTTTTTGCTTTAATTCCATTGATAATTACTGATTGGATAATCTTATTTTCTTTTACACTTATTAATAAATTCTTACCAACTAATTTAGCGTTAACATCTGAAAAAAAATTGGTTTCATACAAATCTTTAACAATTCTATTTAAATCATTATTATCTATATCATCACCAATATTAACTCTTGAAAAATTTATTATTGTGGCCTTTGATACTCGATCATTATTTTCAACAGTAATTTCATTTATTATTTCAGCTTTAGTTGTAAAACTAAAAATTGTAAAAAAAATAATAGATAATAAATATTTAAACATCAACGAACTTATACACTTAATGAGCTAATTTTTAAACTTACATAATTACTTAATTGTTCAATTTGAGCAATATTTCTAGGGGTAATTCTCTTATATTTTTTAAATTTTTTATTATTAATAATTCTCAGCAAATATTTTGATATATCTGTAAAATTTATTTTACCTTCTAAAAATAAGTGAACTAATTTATCGTTTGCAGAGACAATTACAGTTTCAAATAATGAATTTTTTTTTGGCAGCATTTTCAAAATTTTAATGACTGGAAATTTTTTAATATCAACCCTGTTAAAATTTAGATTATTAATGATTTTAAAATCCAAATTATCAGATTTAATTGTTTTTTGAAAATTTGGATATAGAGAATTAAATATAGGAATAATCATATTTGTATCATGAATTAACATTTTGGTTAAACCGTTTTTAAATTTAACTATGGCATGAACATATGATTTTGGATGAACTAATATATTTAGTTTATTATATTCAATATCAAAAATTTTTCTTGCTTCAATAATTTCAAATACTTTATTCATCATTGTTGCAGAGTCTATTGTAATTTTTTTCCCCATTTTCCAATTTGGATGTTTTAAAGCTGATTTTGGTGTAATTTTTGTAAATTTTTTAATTGGATAGTTGTTAAATGGACCACCAGAAGCTGTGATAAATAATTTTTCAATATCATTGTCTTTTGCTTTTTCAATTAAAGACCATATTGAAAAATGTTCAGAATCAATTGGAATGAATTCAGTTTTACTTTTTTTTAATTCATTTTTAATTAATGACCATCCACATATAATAGATTCTTTATTTGCTATAGCTATTTTTTTTGTATATTTGATTATTTTAAGAGTTGGATTTAATCCATCTAAACCTGTAATAGCGTTCATAGCATAATCAATATTCTTATTTTTAAAAATTTTTTTAAAAGAATTAAAATTATTAAAAATATTTACTTTTTTATTAGCAAATTTTTTTTTAAAATTTATGAATTCTATCTCATTTGTAATTATGACATTTCTAACTTTGAATTTTTTAATTTGAAATGATAATTCTTTAATATTTTTATCTGCTGTTAGAAGTAAAATTTCAAAATTTTTTTTATCTTTATTGATTATATCTAATAACGATTTACCAATTGATCCTGTTGATCCTAAAATAGCAATTTTTTTCATCATTAATAAAAAATTAAATAAAAAATAAAATAAAAAGGAAAAGCAAAAAGCATTCCATCTATTCGATCTAAAATTCCCCCATGACCTGGTATTAATTTTCCAGTATCTTTAATTTTTGATAATCTTTTAAAATAAGATATAATGATATCACCAATTTGACTTACTGTTGAAATAATTAAAACCCAAACAAATTCATCAATTCCAAAATATTGATCTGTAAATATTTCAGAATAATTATATAATATATATGTAAAGATAATTGAAAAAAAATAACCTCCAAAAACTCCAGCATAAGTTTTGTTTGGACTGATCTTTGTTAATTTAGGACCTT
This sequence comes from Candidatus Pelagibacter sp. TMED106, assembly GCA_002170275.2. GTDB lineage: Bacteria > Pseudomonadota > Alphaproteobacteria > Pelagibacterales > Pelagibacteraceae > Pelagibacter. The sequence goes on from NHFH02000018.1 coordinate 31,625, forward strand.
TAAATAATTTTCCAAATACATATCCTCCAATATCAGTTGAAACACATACCACTACAATAAATAAAAAAATCATTAAACCATGTTTCTCCAATGATTGGATTTGCAATTCATTTCTAATAAAATAAACACTATAAAAGGAAAATATTAAAAAAATAAAACCAAAAATATTATATTTTTTTTTTTTACTCATCATATGCCACTCATATAAAGTAATAAGAAAACAAGTGGCTATAAAAAAAGTAAAAAAGAAAGAACCTTTTATAATAAAAAAAAGAGCTATAGGGATAAGTGCAAGTGAACTTAATATTCTTTTAACAATCTCTAATTTCATTAAATATTACCAAAATTTCTTTTTAATGACTTAAATTTATTTATAATTTGTTTATAATCTTTTGCTTTAAAATCTGGCCAAAGCTTTTTATGAAAAAAAATTTCTGTATAGGCTAACTGCCATAATAAAAAATTACTAAGTCTATTTGTATTTCCTGTTCTTATAAGTATATCAGGATCTGGTACATTTTTTGTATAAAGATTTTTTTCCATATTTTTTTCAGTTATTTTTTTATTAGATTTATTAATTATTTTAAGCGCATTTAAAATTTCATATTTAGAACCATAATTTAAAGCAAGATTTATTTGTAATTTTTTATTATTTTTAGTTTTTTTTTCTGACTCATTAAGTAATTTATTAAGTTTTTTTGTAAAAATTTTTTTATTACCTATTATTTTTAATTTTATTTCATTCTTAATTAGTAGATTGATCTTTTTTAAAAGAAAATTTTCCAATAGTTTGAATAAAAAATTTATTTCTTTTTTAGGTCTTTTCCAATTTTCTGTAGAAAAAGTATAAAGTGTTAAATAATCGATCTTATGTTTGAGTGTTTCTTTAATTATCATCTCTATAGTATTAAGGCCCGCTCTATGTCCAGCATTTCTTGAGCTTTTATGTTTAAGACCCCATCTGCCGTTTCCATCCATTATGATGGCAACATGTTTTAATGGGTTCATATCGTCATTATTTCTTTTTCTTTAGATGAAACTTTTTCATCAATCTTTTTAATATGTTCGTCTGTAAAAGTTTGTACTATTTTTTCAAATTTTTTTTCTTCGTCTTCACCTATATCTTTATTCTTTAATAGTTTTTTTAAATCATCATTTGCTTCTCTTCTTATATTTCTAATAGAAATTTTACATTTTTCACCCATTGATTTTATAACTTTTTTAATTTCGCTTCTTCTCTCTTCACTTAAATCGGGTACAGGTAATCTTATTAATTGACCATCAATTTGTGGATTTAATCCTAATTCAGATTTTTTGATTGCTGAGTCTATTAATGGAACATTGCTTACATCCCATACTTGAATATTAATCATTCTTGACTCTGGTGTTGTTACGCTAGCAATTTGATTTATTGGCATTTGTTGCCCATAAACCTCAACTTTAATTAAATCTAACATGTTAGCGTTAGCTCTTCCTGTTCTTAAAGATGAAAGTTCTTTGGTAAAGACCTCAATGGTCTTATCCATTTTTTGGCTATAGGTTTTATCATTAAACATTTATTCACCAATTTTTATTCTATAAAAATCTTTAATTTTTAAATCGGTAATACTAAGTTCTTTTATGATATCTTGCACTTTCTTTTTTGGTTCCATTACCCATGCTTGTGATAATAGTCCATTTTCTTCCTTAAATTTCTTTATTTTTCCTAAACTAATTTTTTGAGCAATTTCAGCAGGTTTTCCTAAATTTTTTAATTCTTCACTAATTAAATTTTGTTCTTTTTCCAAAACAGTTTTATTAATTGATTCAGCATCTAATGCTAAAGGGTTTGAGGCAGCAACATGCATGGCAAGTTGTTTTCCAAAAGATTTTACATCATCAGAAGCGTCTCGAGTTTCTATAGAAACCACAACAGCAAGTTTAGATAGGTTATCTTTTACAACAGTGTGTAAATAATTAAAATTTTTAGCACCAGAAAGATTTAAAGTTTTAACTCTTCCTATGGTTATTTTCTCACCCATTTTTGCAATTAAAGCAACTAGATTATCTCCAACAGTTTTACCGTTGTTCATTTTTGCTTTATTTAATTTATCTAGATCAGAATTATTTAGATTATTTAACTCACTTAACTCTTTTGCAAATATAATAAAGTCTTCATTTTTGGCAACAAAATCAGTTTCGCAATTTAACTCTATTAGAGAAGTTTTTTCAGAATCACCACTGGTAGCTACAACACCTTCTTTAGCATCTCTTGACATTTTTTTTGAAGCTTTAGATATACCTTTAACTCTTAAAATTTCTATTGCCTTGTCTAAATCTCCATTGGATTCTTTAATGGCTAAATTACAATCTTTAAATCCTGCTCCTGTTGACTCTCTGAGTTTTTTTACTTTTTCAATATCAGACATTTTAATTTAATTTGACTTTTTCTTTTTTAACTTTTTTTACTTTTTTTACTGTTTTTGCTTTTTTTGCAAATTTTGCATCTAGTTTTTCTCTATCTATTTCTTGAATTGTTTTGGTAGATTTTTTTTTAATTTCTTTATCTTTATCTAAATCATCACTATCACCATCAATCTTACTTGGGACATCTTTTTTTGCATTTTCAATTGTTTCTTTAATCAAATTACAGTAGAGATCAATAGCTCTTCTTGCATCGTCGTTTCCTGGGATTGGAAAATCTATGCCATCCGGGTTTGAGTTGCTATCTAAAATTGCAATTATCGGAATTCCTAACTTTACAGACTCTTGTATCGCTAAAGATTCATAATTTGTGTCGATGATAAAAACTAAATCAGGTACTTTTTTCATTTCAGCTATACCACCTAGGGATCTTTCAAGTTTATCTTTTTTAACACTCATTTTTAAAAGTTCTTTTTTTGTAAAACCTCTATTCTCAGAAGTTAAATCTTTCTCATATTTTTTCATTTTTTTAATTGATGCGGATATTGTTCCCCAATTAGTCAGCATGCCACCTAACCATCTATAATTTACAAAATATTGGTCAGTATCTTTTGCCACTTCTGCAATAGCTTCAGAGGCTTGTTTTTTTGTTGATACGAATAATATTTTTCCATTATTGATGATTGTATTATAAACTTTTTCTAGAGCTACATTTGTTAGTTCTAAAGTTTGAGTTAAATCGATTATGTGAATTGAATCTCTTTTACCAAAAATATATTTTTTCATTTTTGGATTCCAACGTAGAGTTTTATGCCCTAAGTGAACACCTGCTTCCAATAATTGTTGTATAGTTAAACTTGGTATTTTCATATTTATTCCCGGTTAAGCCACCACAGTAATTTCCATTTAAGGACCGGAGGTATAAAACCACAAACTGTGTGAGTATTAATTTAATTTAACGATTACTTACAAATAATTTGTAAAACAAACAAGTCTTTTTTTTAATTTATTTTAGTTAAAATATCCTGATTTTTAATGGTATTTATTGCTTTTCTATCAATTAATCTTTTATTTTTAAGCTTAAAAATCATTTCTTTTCCATCTTTTTGAAGATTAATTTTAATTTCTGTTTTACCCTCTTCCTCAATAAAATTTGAAATTTTGTCAATTTCTTCACTAGATTTAATTGTAAAAGTAATTTCTGATAAAGGTTTATTAAATAAATCTTTTAAAGATGCTATTTTTTGAACATTTATTCGCTTAAATCTGTTTTCATCATTTGATATATTTTTGATTAATGTAACAAATAATGAATTACCTTCTACTAAGATATTTCTATTTTGTTCTAGAATATCTGAAAAGATAAATAATTCAAAAACACTTGATAAGTCCGTAAATTTAATTACAGCATAAGAATTTCCTTTTGCTGTTTTTCTCTCAGTTATTTTTAAAAGAGTTGCGGCAATATTTGTTTCTTTAATATTAATATCTGAGTTAAATTTATTATAATTTATTATATTATAATCACTAAAATGTTCTTTAAATTGGTTCAAGGGATGATCCGATATAAAGAAACCTACAGCTTCAAATTCTTTAGATAATCGATCTTCAAATTGCCAATCTTGAATTTTTTGAACAATTTCATTTTCAAAATTTTCTTCTGAACCAAATAAATCAATTTGATTTGTAGCTTTATTTTCATAAATACTTTTATTTTTTAGAATAAAACTTGGAATTGAGTTAAATATAGACTGTCTATTTTTCTCTAAACTATCAAAAGCACCTGATTTTACTAAACCTTCAAGTTGAAGTTTATTAATATCTTTTGGGTTAACTCTATCCAAAAAGTCTTTAATTGATTTGAACTTACCATTTTTAGTTCTTTCATTGACTATATTGGAAACAGCTTCATAACCAACATTTTTAATTCCCCCTAAAGCATAGAAAAAGTTATTTTCATCAAATTGAAAATCTGCAAAACATGTATTTATATCAGGTCTTACAATATCAATATCAAGCCTTTTAAGTTCTTCATGAAATTCACTTAATTTATTTTGATTTGATATATCCATAGTCATAGAGGCTGCGAAAAACTCTTTAGGATAGTATGTTTTTAAAAATGCTGTTTGATAAGAAATTATTGCATAAGCAGCAGCATGACTTTTATTAAAACCATATTCTGCAAAAGGCTCAATCTTTAAAAAAATACTAGCAGCAACTTCTTTACTTATTCCATTTTTAACTGCTCCTGCAATAAAACCTTGTTTCTGTTTTTCTAATTCTGCTCTTTTTTTCTTACCCATTGCTCTTCTTAAAATATCGGCTTCTCCAGCTGTAAATCCAGATAGTTTTTGAGCTATTTGCATCACTTGTTCCTGATAAATAATGACTCCGTAAGTTGGTTTAAGAATAGTTTCTAGCAATGGATGTAAATAATCTGGGGTTTGTCTTCCATGTTTACAATCATTATAAATAGGAATGTTGCTCATAGGTCCAGGCCTGTATAAAGCTACCAAGGCAATAATATCTTCTATATGGTTGGGCTTCATTTGAGTCAAAGCTTCACGCATACCTGAGCTTTCAATTTGAAATAACCCTACAGTGTTTCCAAGGGATAGATTTTCAAAAACTTTTTGATCCTCAAAATTTATATTTTCTATCTTAAAATTTTTAACTTTTTTTTTAATCAACTTTTCAGTTTTGTTGATAACGGTTAAAGTTTTTAAACCTAAGAAATCAAATTTAATCAGACCAGCATTTTCTGCAGAATACATATCAAATTGTGTAGAAGGTAATAATAAATTAGCTGATGAATCTTTATATAAAGGAACAGTTTCAGTCAGTTTCTTGTCTGCTATCACAACACCTGCTGCATGTGTCGCTACGTTTCTATTAAGACCTTCTAATTTTAAAGATAAATCTGTTAATTTTTTTACACGTGGATCTTCATTAATTAATTTTGAAAGTCTAGGCTCATTATTTATACATTCAGTCAAATTTTGAGGTCTAGAAGGGTCAAATGGTATCATCTTAGATATACTGTCAACAAAGCCATAAGGTAATCCTAAAACTCTTCCTACATCTCTTATAACCATTCTAGCTTTTAACTTTCCAAATGTTATTATATGAGCAACACTATCTTTATATTTTGTTGTTAGATATTTAAATACTAGGTCTCTTTTTTCTTCACAGAAATCAATATCAAAATCAGGCATCGATATACGGTCAGGATTTAAGAATCTTTCAAAAATTAAATTAAATTTAATAGGATCAACATCGGTAATTTGTAAACACCATGCAACTAAAGACCCTGCGCCTGAACCTCTTCCTGGCCCTACAGGAATATCATTGTTTTTTGCCCACTTAATATAATCAGAAACAATTAAAAAATAACTAGGGTATTTCATCTTTATAATGATTTCTAATTCATGATCTAATCGATCTTTATATATCTTAAAATTTTTATCATCATTCAAATTTTCACTTTTCACTTTAAAAACTTTTAAAAATTTATCTTTTAATCCTTCTAAAGACTCAGCTGTAAGAATTTTATCAGCATTACCCTCTTTTTCTGTACTTATATTCGGTAATATAGGATTCGAAAACTGGGGTCTAAAACTACATCTTAAGGGAAGATTAAAATTATTTTCTAAAGCCTCAGGTAAGTCAGAAAAAAGTTCTAGCATTTCCTGATCTGTTTTAAAATAATGTTGGTCACTAAATTTAAAACGATTTTTATCATTAATATATGTTTTTGTTCCAATACAAGTTAAGGCATCATGAGCTTCGTGCATATTTTTTGTTAAGTAATAAACTTCATTAGTTGCAATGACTGGAATTTTAATTTCTAAAGATTTTTTTAAATTAAATTTTTCAAAAACTATTTCGTTTTGGTCACCATGTCTTTGGATTTCTAAGTAAAATCTATCTCCAAATTTTGATATAAGATTACTATAAAGGTTAGTAATTTCTTTTAATTTACCTTTTTCAAATAATTTTCCAAAAAGTCCTTTAATTGAACCAGAAAATAATGCTATACCTTCTGTCTTAGTAAATAATTCTTCAATATCTAAATGAGGTTCAGAAATTTGGTCATTTTCTAAATAGGATTTTGATGAAAGCTCTATTATTCTCTTATAACCTTCTTGATTAAGAGCTACCAAAGGTAAAAGGCCTAATGTGTCTTCGAATTTAAAATTTATTTGAGTACCAATAATTGGTTGAGTTCCCACTTTAGATATATTTTCGGCAAATTCTAATGCACCACACAAATTAGATGTATCTGAAAGACCTAAGCTTTTAATCTTATTTTTTTTACAAAATTCTTTTAGATCTTCAATTTTTATAGCCCCCTCACAAATAGAGTATTGGGTATGTATTTTAAGATGATTAAATTTTTGATTATTTGATTCTAGCATTGATAGTCTTTATATTACCATCAATCATTTCCAATTTACAATCAGCCATATTTGCAAAAAATCTATTATGAGTTGCATAAATAATTAGTCTTTTTGGATCTTTTAATCTAAATAAAATTTTAAATACTTCTCTTGCAGTGTTTTGATCAAGACTTCCTGTTGGCTCATCAGCTAAAATAACTTGAGGGTTATTAACTAAAGCTCTGGCAATAGATACTCGTTGTTTTTCACCTCCTGAAAGTTGAGAAGGAAAGTGTTCTGCTCTATTAGAAAGACCAACTTTTTTTAATAAATTATTCGCTTTCGATATAGATTTATCTTTTTTATTTCCAGTAGCAAGACTTGCCAAATAAATGTTTTCTAGAGATGTAAAATCTGGAAGTAAATTATCTTGTTGGTAAATTATTCCAATTTTATTGGCCCTCAAAATATCATTTTTTTCAGACTCTTTAAAGTTAATCTGTTTATTGTCAAAAGTAATAGTACCTGAAGTAGGTCTATCAATAAATGAAAGTAAATTTAATAAAGTTGATTTACCTGATCCAGAGGGACCCATAAGAGAATAAATTTTTCCTTGTTTAAATTTATAAGATACTTTTTTTAGAACTTTTGTTTTTTTAAGATTGTCGAAAGATTTATTAATATTAAAAAGTTTAATCGAATTATTCATATTTAAGAGCTTGAATTGGATCTAGTTTAGCTGCTTTTAATGCAGGGAATATAGAAACTATTATAGTAATTAGTATTGAGCATAAAGATATAATAACTATTGAATATGGATTTATTTCAGAGGGCATAGTACTTAAAAAATAAATTTCTTCTGGGAACAAGCTTATATTAAACGCTGAACTTATAAATAGACGAATATTTTCAACATATATTGAAAAAGTTACTCCTAAAATTATTCCAAAAATTGTTGCTGAGGTCCCTATAATAACGCCTACTAAAAAAAATATTTTTACAATAGATTTATTTAAAACACCTATAGATTTTAAAATAGCTATTTCACGAGTCTTATTTTTAACTAAAATTGTTAATCCTGATATTATATTAAATGCTGCAACGATAATTATTAAAGATAAAATTATAAACATTACATTTCTTTCCACTTTTAAAGCTGAAAATAAAGAACTATTCATATCCGACCAACTATATACAAGCTCATCTGGGAAATTCTTTTGAACAATTTTTTTTTGATTTTCAATATTTTGAGGATTATTCAAATAAATTTCTAAATTTCTATCTTTACTTTCTAAGTTAAAAAATTCCTCAAGAGTCTTTAGATTTATAAATGCAACATTATTATCAAAATCAGCTAAACCACTTTCGAAAATTGATGAAACTACAAAAGTCTTTTGTTTCGGTAAATTACCAATGATTGTTTCGACACCAGCAGATGACATTAAAGTAACATTGTCACCAATATCAAGATTTAGAGTAAAGCTTAATTCTTTGCCTATTGAAATATAATCTTTTAATAAAATATTATCATTACCTAAAAAAAGTTTTTGNTTGAAAATCTTTAGTTTTGAGAAATCTATACTTTTATATCCTCTCAATAAAATACCTTTTGTTGTATCTGTTTTAATAATTATTGCTTCACCAGAATTGCTTAAAATTAGTTCTTTTGAGATTCTATTGACGTTTTTGTTTATTTCACTNATCTTAATTTTATTATCATAAGGTTTGACTGTAATATGAGCATTAAATCCAACAATTTTATTAATCAATTCTGTTCTAAACCCATTCATNACAGACATAACGATAATTAATACAGCAACTCCAAGTCCTATTCCAATAAATGAAAAAATGGAGATAATATTTAAAAAACCATCTTTTTTTCTGGCCTTTAAATATCTAAATGTAATTTCTTTTTCTAATGTAGAAATCAATTTTTTGCTTTTTGTTCTGTTATAATTTTAATTATATTTTCTAATTTAAGTTTTTGGGTTTCTTTACCAACTTCTTTGAATTCAAATAAATCTCCATCTATTTGTTTACCAATGATAATTTGATAAGGAGCTCCGATTAAATTCATTTTTTTAATTTTAGATGAAAAATTTTCATCTGTATCATCAATTATTGTATCAATATTATTCTTTTTAAACTCTAAGTTAATATTATTTGCTGTATCAAGTGTAGAAGTATTATTTTTACTTATTATTGGGATTATTGAAACATCATAAGGTGCAACAGAAATAGGCCATTTCATAATTTCATTTTTTTCATCATATTTTGCTTCAATTATAGCTCCTACTAATCTTGATACTCCAATTCCATAAGAGCCCATTTTTACAAAATCTTTTTTACCTTCTGGNAAATCAACTGAAGCTCCCATTGGCTTCGAATACTTATCTCCAAAATAGAATATGTGACCAACTTCNATACCTTTTGTTTTTAATCGATTAGTTTCTGAGACTTTTTTTTCAAATTCCTCCTTATTAAATTTTTCATCTGTAACTGCATAAAATTTTTCATACTCTTTTCTTAAATCTTCCAATGATTTTTTATCGATTTTCGTTTCTTCGCTACTTAAATCAAATATTCTTTTATCTGCAAAAATTTTACTTTCGCCCGTTTCTGCAAGAATAACAAATTCGTGTGAAAGATTTCCTCCTATAGGTCCAGTATCAGCAGCCATGGGTATTGCTGTAAGATCTAATCTTTTAAAAGTTTTTAAATAAGATAAAAAAAATTTATTATATGAAAATAAAGCCTCTTCATCAGTAACATCAAATGAGTAAGCATCTTTCATATAAAATTCTCTACATCTCATTATTCCAAACCTTGGTCTTATCTCGTCTCTAAATTTCCATTGAATATGATATAAAAGTTGAGGTAATGATTTATAGGATTTAATTGATGACCTAAAAATATCAGTCACAAGTTCTTCATTTGTAGGACCATATAACATCTCACGACTTTGACGGTCTTTAACTCTTAACATTTCTTCTCCATAATCTTCGTAACGTCCACTTTCTTTCCATATTTCACTAGATTGAATCGTTGGCATTAAAATTTCTTGGGCACCAATTTTATTTTGTTCTTCTCTAACTATCTTTTCAATTTTTTTCATTACTTTAAAGCCTAGGGGTAACCAAGAATATATTCCAGCTGAAGATTGTTTGATCATTCCAACCCTAAGCATTAATTGATGAGATTTAATTTTAGCTTCAGATGGGTTATTTTTTAAAATTGGTATGAATGTTTTGGATATATACATTTTAAGTTATTATGTTTCTTAAATTAAAATATTCAATTAAATTCTTACTAAATTAATATTCGTAAATGGCTTTTTTCCAGTTATTTCTTTTGTATATTTCCTACTAGCTATTTTTAAAGCATCTATCAAATTATGTTCTTGTTTTTTACTATTTAATGAAAAAGTTTTAGTCAATTTTTCTATTTCTTCTTCTAAGCCCCAAATAAACTCCTCAGTTTCATAAACTGGGATTCCTCTAAATGAAATAATAGGTTTTTTATAAGTATTTCCTTTTGATGAAATCAATACTGTAACTTCTAGATATCCATTAGCACTTAAATTTTTTCTATCTTTAATGGATAATGAATCCTCTTCTACGCTAATATTTCCGTCAAGATAAAGTCTTCCACTGGGTGCTTTATCAAAAACTTTTGGTACTCCTGGGAATAATCTTACGATATCTCCATTTTCTACTTGTACTGGATTTGGTACTTTCATTTCTTTAGCAAAATTAATATGCTCTATCATATGTCTATGCTCACCGTGAACAGGAATAACACATTTTGGTTTAACCCATCCATACATATCTTTTAAATCTTCTCTGTTTGGGTGGCCCGAAACATGAACAAATTCAGTTTCTTCAGAAATTACCTCAATGCCATCTTTAACAAGTTGATTGTGTAGTTTGTATAATTTTTTTTCATTTCCAGGTATGATTTTAGATGAAAAGATAACAGCATCATCTTTTTCAATTAATACATCTGGATGAGTATAGCTTGAGATCCTCATCATGGCTCCCATAGGTTCTCCTTGACTTCCAGTGCATAAATAAACAATTTTTTCTCTCGAAATATTTTTAGCTTCTCTTGGATCTATTGGTTCAATTATATTCTTTAAATAACCACATTGTTTTGCAGCTTTATAGATTCGATGCATAGATCTTCCAACTAAAGAAATTTGTCTTCCAGTTTTTTCAGCACAATAAAAAGCTGTTTCCATTCGTGCTACATTAGAGGCGAATGAAGTTATAATTATTCTTTTTTTAAGAGAACTCATAATATTTAACATATTTTTTCTTACATCAAGTTCAGACCCTGATTTTCCATGACTAAAAACATTTGTTGAGTCACAAATCATAGCTAAAACACCTTCTTGACCAATCTCTTGTAATCTCTTTGAATTTATTTTTCCTCCTATAAGTGGATTAGGATCAACTTTCCAATCACCGGTATGAAGAATTACACCTGAAGGAGTTTCAATTCGCAATCCATTAGGTTCAAGAATTGAATGAGTTAATGTTATATACTCTATTTTGAATGGATTTAAATTAATTGTTCCATTTAATTGAACTATTATTAATTCTTTTGTTATATCGATATGTTTTTCTTTAAATTTTTCTTTTATTAAAAGGGCAGTGAAAGGTGTTGCAAAAATTTTACATTTTAATTGAGGCCATAAATGTGCAATTGCTCCAATATGATCTTCATGAGCATGAGTTAGAACTATTCCTAATAAACTATCCTTTTTATCAACTACAAATCCTGGATCAGCATATATTAAATCGATTCCTGGTAAAGTATCATCAGCAAAGGTAACTCCAATATCAACCATTATCCACTTATGCTCGCCAGGTTTCCCATAAGCAAATAGATTCATATTCATTCCTATTTCACCTGAACCCCCTAAAGGGCAAAATAATAATTCATTTTTCATATTATTTAATTAAGCTTGATGCCTTTATAAGTCCGCTAATTGTAATATCTTTGTTTAAAATAACTTTAGTTTTAATCGAATTCTTAAATAAATTAGAAAATCCTCCAGTAATTATAATTTTGAAAGATTTTTTAGTCTCCTTCTTAATTAAATTAATAATATTGTCAATTAGACCTAAATAACCCCAAAAGAATCCTGATCTAACAGCATTAATAGTATTCATCCCTAAAATTTTGTTTGTTTTTTTTAGGTCAATATGTGGAATAAGGCTTGCTTTATTTATTAAGGTGTTTAATGATAATTTTAAGCCAGGAGCTATAACTCCACCATGATAAGTATTATCTATTAAAACATCAAAAGTAGTTGCTGTTCCAAAGTCTAAAATTATAAAATTTTTTTTTGATTTTTTAATACCAATAGCATTGGCTAATCTATCTGAGCCAATTTGTTTATAATTAACTTTTATTTTAATTAATTTTCTTAAGTTAAGTTCTTTTAATTCAAAAGATTTTATTTTGTAATTTTTTTTAAAAAAATTTTTTATAATATTAAAAGTTTTTGGAACTACACTACAAAATAAAACTTTTCTTAGTATTATTTTATTAAGTTTAAAAAAAAGAAATTTCTTTTTTAAAATTTTATAATTAATTGTTTTTGTGTTTAAAGTAAAACGTTTTAAAATTTTGTTATTATTAATTAAACAAAATTTAGTTTCTGTATTTCCAATATCACCAACTATTATCATATTAAATCTTATCAATATTAAAAGAATTCAACTTAGAAAATTTTGGAATAGATTTTTCATAGATTCTTTTTAAATTCGTAATCATCTTTTCTTTATTAATCTTAATATTTGTATCTTTAAAAAGGTTTGTTGTTGGGTATTTTTTTATAATTGGATTTTTAATCAGATTAATTCCAATACCAACGATAATATAATCTCTATTTGATTTTGTCATTGTTTCTTGAAGTATACCTGAAATTTTTTTTCTTTTTATTAATAAATCATTTGGATTTTTAATATCAATTTTTCCTTTATAGTATTTAGACAGAAGTTTTTTTACCAGTAAACAATTAATTTTTGTCATTTTTTTAATACTAAAGTTTAATCTATTAATAGTAAAAAAAATACTTACAAATAAATTTCCCTTATAAGATTTCCACTTTTTTCCATACTGTCCTCGACCATTTTTTTGATTATCAGCGATAATCATGCCTGACTTATTTTTAGATTTTTTAATAATCTCTATGGCAAGATCATTTGTGCTGCTTATTGTTTTAAAACTAAATTTCTTTAATTTCATTAAATGATATTTATTTTAGATACTATTTCCAACAACTTGTTTGGATATATGAAATATAAAAATAATAACAAAGTTGATAATGTTAATGATATCTTTAAAAAAATACTATGATCATCATCATATTTTTCTTTTTCTTCATCAAAGTAAATTATTTTAATAATTCTTAAATAATAAAAAGCAGCAATTACTGTAGACAGTAAACCTATAATAGCCAAGAAATACATCGATTGATCAATTACCGATTTAAATATATAAAATTTTGCAAAAAAACCCGCTAAAGGTGGTATTCCTGCTAATGAAAAAAGAATTATTAACAAAGATAATGATATAAGTGGGTGATTTTTTGAAAGTCCTGATAAGTCAGTAATGTTTTCAAAATATTGATTATTTCTTTTCAACATTAATATACAGCAAAAAAAACCTAGATTCATTACTAAATAAATCAAAATATAAATTATTGAACTTTGTATACCGTCATTAGTTCCAACACATAACCCAGCTAATGCAAATCCAATATGACTGATTGAGCTATAGGCTATTAATCTTTTTAAATTATTTTGACCAATTGCTGCAATAGCTCCAAATATTATCGATGCTATTGATAAAAAAATAACTATAGACTGCCATTGATCGATCATATTCAAAAAAGGTACATACAAAAATCTGATAAATACAGTTAGGGCTGCTACTTTTGGAACTATGGCAAAAAATAAAGTTACAGTAGTTGGAGAGCCTTCATACACATCTGGTGCCCACATATGAAAAGGAACAGCTGAAATTTTGAATGCCAATCCAACTAATATGAAAACAAGACCAAAGGTTAAGCCGTATTCATTATTACTTAAAGACTCAGCAATAATATTAAAATTAGTCGATCCAGAAAATCCATAAATTAAAGAACAACCGTATAATAAAAGTCCTGAAGATAATGCACTTAAAACAAAATATTTAAGACCTGCTTCTGATGATTTTAAATTATCTCTATTAAAAGATGCTAATACATATAAAGGTAAAGATTGTAATTCAAGACCCATGTAAAATACCATTAAATCATTTGAGCTTATCATGACCATCATTCCCAATATTGAGCAGAGAATAAGTATTGAATACTCAATTTTAAATAACTCATAAACTTTTAAATATCTTGTGGATATTATTAAAACAAAAGCACCGCCGATTAGAGTAATAACTTTCATAAAAGATGATAGATAATCAATTACATAACTATTAGAAAATAAAAAAATATTTGACTCAAATTGATTATTAAAAATTAGTATAACTATTAAAAGCAAAGAAATTATTGATAAATTATGAATAATTTTTGAACTATTTTTTTTAAAAGCTCCCAATATTAATAAAAACATTGTAGATAACGAAATAAAAATTTCAGGAAAAATTAAATTTAGATTAACCATTATTTTGAACCTCGATAATATTCATTTTTAGATTAAAGCTATACATCTCAATTAAATCTTTTATTGAAACTTCTATACTGTTTATTAAAGGTTCAGGATAGAATCCAAAAAAAACAACAGGTATAGCTAAGCACCATAAAATAAATTTTTCTGAATTATGTAAATCTGATATTTTTAAAAGTTCTTTGTTTACTAATTTTCCAAAAATAACTCTTCTGTAAAGCCATAACATATAAGCTGCACCTAAAATAACTCCTAGACTAGCAATAACTGCTACTAAAAAATTATCTTTAAAGGCACCCATTAAAATCAAAAATTCACCTATGAAACCACTGGTACCTGGTAAACCAATTGCAGCAAGAGTAAAAATCATAAATAAAACAGCATAATTAGGCATTACTGAAACTAATCCCCCGTAGGTTGATATAAGTCTGGAATGAATTCTGTCATATACTACTCCAACACATAAGAATAAGGCTGCTGAAACAAGACCATGGCTTATCATTTGAATTATGCTTCCTTCTAAACCTTGTTGAGTAATAGTAAAAATCCCTAAAGTAACATATCCCATATGCGCTACAGATGAATAAGCTATTAATTTTTTCATATCTTCTTGCATCAACGCCACAAATGATGTGTAAATAATTGCCACTAAGCTCAATATATATATTAATGGAGTAAAAAATTCTGAAGCTAGAGGAAATAAACCTAAAGAAAATCTTAAGAAACCATAGCCTGCCATTTTAAGTAAAATAGCAGCAAGTAAAACTGAACCAGCAGTTGGTGCTTCAACATGTGCATCTGGTAACCAAGTATGGACTGGCCACATAGGTGTTTTAACAGCAAATGAGCTAAAGAAAGCAAGCCATAATAGATTTTGATACTTGGCATCAATTCCAAGTTCAAACAATTTTACAATATCGGTTGTACCTGAAATCAAATAAATAGAAATTATCGCAACTAACATTAAGACTGAACCTAATAAAGTATAAAGAAAAAATTTAAATGCAGAATAAACTCTTCTATCACCTCCCCAAATACCAATTATTAAAAACATCGGTATTAATCCCGCTTCGAAAAAAAGATAAAATATAACTAAATCTAAAGAACAAAAAACACCTATCATTATACTTTCCATCGTTAGTATAGCGATAAGAAAGTCACGCAGTCTTACTTCAACTGTGTTATTAACGCAAATAATACAAAGTGGAGTAATAAAAGTAGTTAATAAAACAAACAATATTGAAATTCCATCTATTCCTACTTTGTAATTTACAAATTCTTTTAACCACTGTTTATCTTCTACAAACTGAAATTCTGATGTAGATGGATCAAATAAAAACCACAGGTAAATTGAGATTAAAAAATTTACAAATGATGTAAAAATAGCAACATATTTTATTGCATTTAATTTTTCATTATCTTTTGAGAATAATAAAAATAAGGCTCCTATAGAAGGTAATAAAATGAGAGAGGATAAAATGGGAAAATTCATTATTTTAAAATTAAAAATGTTAATAAAGCTGAAAAACCTAATAACATCATAAATGCATATTGATATATATATCCACTTTGAAATTTATTAGCCTTAAGAGAAAGATTTTTAATTAAAGATGAAATTCCATCGGGTCCAAATTTATCAATGATTTTAATATCAACAAATTTCCAAAAAAATACTCCAATCCTTTTTGAAGATCTAATAAATACTAAATCATACAATTCATCAAAATACCACTTTTTAATTAAAAATTGATAAAGAGGTTTATTTGAATCAGCCAAAAAATTTGGAACATCTTTATTTTTAACAAATAAATAATACGAGAGAGGTATAGATAAAACTACAATTATAGGAGTAATCAACACAATCCATGCAGGCGGATGTTCTTTACTTAGTGGAGTTAAAAATTTAATTGACTGTCCCCAAAAATCATTTGAACTTGAAAAGCTAATAAACAGATCTTTAAAAAAGAATCCTGCAAATACTGCTCCTATTGAAAGAACAATTAAAGGCAAAAGAATGATTATTGGAGATTCATGAAGATCTTCGATTTTTAATTTTTGATTATTATAACTTCCATGAAATGTCTTAAATATTAATCTCCAGGAATATATGGATGTTAGAAAAGCTGTAAAAATTCCTATTCCAGCAGCAAAATATCCACTAGTATTACCCTTTAAATAAGCAAATTCTATTATTGCATCTTTTGAATAAAATCCAGATAAGAAAGGGAAACCTGTTAAAGCTAGAGTTCCAATAATCATTAAAACATATGTATAGGGAAGTTTTTTATAAACTGCTCCCATGTTATTAATATTTTGTTCGTTATTAAAAGAGTGTATTACAGATCCAGATCCCAAGAATAATAAAGCTTTAAAAAAAGCATGCGTAAATAAATGAAACATTGCAACATTGTATGCACCCACTCCAGCAGCAAAAAACATATAACCAAGTTGGCTACACGTCGAATAGGCAATTATCTTTTTAATATCTGTTTGAACTAGTGCAACTGTAGCTGCGAAAAAGGCAGTAGTCATTCCTATTACTGTAATTAAATTTAATGCTAAAGTAGAATATTCAAAAATTGGAGAACATCTAACAACTAAAAATACACCCGCTGTTACCATTGTTGCGGCATGTATCAATGCTGACACAGGGGTAGGTCCTTCCATAGCGTCTGGTAGCCAAGTATGTAAAAAAATTTGAGCTGATTTACCCATTGCACCAATAAATAAAAGAATACAAATTAGATCTATTGATTTTATAGCAATTCCTAAAAAGATTATTTCTTTATTAATAATTTGAGGGATTTGTTGAAATACCTCCTCATAATTTACTGTACCAAATAAATAAAAAATTAAAAAAATTCCTAGAGCAAAACCAAAATCTCCAACTCTATTAACCAAAAAAGCTTTAATTGCAGCAGCATTAGCTGTTTCCTTTTTAAACCAAAAACCAATTAAAAAATATGAACAAAGACCTACACCTTCCCATCCAAAAAATAATTGTAAAAAATTATCTGCTGTCACTAAAGTTAACATTGAAAATGTAAACAAAGATAGATAAGCCATAAACCTTGGCTTGTGAGGATCGTGTGACATATATCCTATAGAATAAATATGAACTATTGCTGATATCAGTGTAACTACTACTAACATTACTGATGATAAAGCATCAATTTTTATAGACCAGTTTACATTTAAAGTGCCAGAATTTATCCAGGTAGCAATTAGAATATTGTTTTCATAACGATTTATAATTACATCATAAAATATTATCAAAGATAAAATTGCTGAAATTGAAACAAATAAACTTGTAATCAATTCTGAATTTCTATCTCCAATAAATTTTCCAAAAAAACCAGAAGTTATGGAAGCTAATAATGGAAGAAACAGTAATGCAATTTCCATATTATCCTTTCAAACTATCTATTTTCTCTACTTCTATAGATGTAGAATTACGATAATAGACAACAATTATAGCTAAACCTATTGCTGCTTCAGCGGCCGCTACAGTTAAAATAAAAAGTGTAAAAATCTGACCTGACAAATCATTTATAAAAATAGAAAATGATACTAAATTTATATTTACAGCTAAAAGAATTAACTCAATACTCATTAAAATTACTATAATGTTTTTTCTATTTAGAAAAATACCTACTACTCCAATAGTAAATATAATCGCGCCTAAAGTAAGATAATGTCCTAAACCAATTTCAATCATCAATTTTGACCCCTTTGTTGGTTTGAACATTGACCACTTCAACACCTTCTTCTCTTTCTCTAGAAATTTGTCTAAAATAACCTTGTTTCTTTACACCAGTTCTTTTTCTAAACGTAAGAACAATTGCTCCAATCATTGCAACTAATAAAATCATTCCACTTAATTGAAACACATGAATATAATCAGTGTACAAAACATAGCCAATGGAATGAGTATTACTTATATTGTTTATTGGTAGTGACATAGAATTTACTAAATCTGGTTTAAATTTCCATCCACCTATAACTACAAGTAGTTCAAAAAAAATAAGAGAGCTAATAATTATACCTATTGGAATATGTTTCGAAGTAAATTCACCACTAAACCATTGGTTTTTTTGTTGAGCAACGTTTAGCATCATAACAACAAACAAAAATAATACTGCGACAGCACCTACATAAACAATCAACATTATCATTCCTAAAAATTCAGCGCCTATCATTATAAATAAACAAGAAATACTGATAAAATCTAATATTAAAAAGAAAACTGAATGGACTGTATTTTTAGATACAGTCACCATAATAGCAGAAATGATCGCTATTAGTGAAAATGAAAAAAAAAAAATAGAATGTGCTAACATAATAATTATCTATAAGGATTGTCTGCTTTTATATTTGCTGCTAAAATATTTTCCCATCTATCTCCATTATCTAAAAGTTTTTCTTTATTGTAGTAAAGTTCTTCCCTTGTTTCTGTTGAAAATTCAAAATTAGGACCTTGTACAATTGCATCTACTGGACAAGATTCTTCACATAATCCACAATAAATACATTTCATCATATCTATATCGTATCTAGTAGTTTTTCTACTACCATCTGCTCTTTCCGTTGACTCTATAGTAATTGCTTGAGCAGGACATACAGCCTCACAAAGTTTACATGCAATACATCTTTCCTCACCATTTGGGTATCTTCGTAAAGCATGTTCGCCTCTAAATCTTGGGCTTATTTTACCTTTTTCAAAAGGATAATTAATAGTTTTTTTTGATTTAAAAATTTCTTTGATAGCAATTATAAGACCTGTTAAAAAATCTAATAAAAAAATTGTTTTAAAAATTCTAGAAATTTTCATAGTTATACAGTTGGCAATAAATCAAAATAAAATAAATAACTTGCGGTTAATACTACCCAAAGTAATGATAGAGGCAAAAACACTTTCCACCCCAATCTCATCAATTGA
This sequence comes from Candidatus Pelagibacter sp. TMED106, assembly GCA_002170275.2. GTDB lineage: Bacteria > Pseudomonadota > Alphaproteobacteria > Pelagibacterales > Pelagibacteraceae > Pelagibacter. The sequence continues at coordinate 51,022 of NHFH02000018.1, forward strand.
TCATATCTATATCTCGGAACAATAGCTTTTACTAAAGCAAATAGTATAAATAAGAATAATATCTTTAAAATTAACCATATTGCACCTGGAATTAAGTTTAAGGGATAAATTTCGATTGGACTTAACCACCCTCCTAAAAAAAGAACTGAACCCATAGCACACATAAGTAAAATATTAGCATACTCTCCTAGCCAAAACATTGCATACATCATTCCTGAGTATTCAGTTTGATAACCAGCAACTAATTCTGCCTCAGCTTCTGGCAAGTCAAATGGAGGTCTATTAGTTTCCGCTAAAGCTGATATAAAAAAAATAACAAACATTGGAAATAAAGGAATTACAAACCATATATTTTTTTGTGCCATTACAATTTCGTTTAAATTTAGTGAACCAACACATAATAAAACATTTATTATTATTACCCCTATCGAAACCTCATAAGATACCATCTGAGCTGCAGATCTAATCGCTCCTAAAAAGGGATATTTAGAATTTGAAGCCCAACCACCCATTATTATCCCGTATACTCCTAGAGAAGAAACCGCAAATAAATATAATATACCTACATTAATATCAGCTAATACCTGAGTGGCACTAAAAGGAATAACTGCCCAAGATATCAAAGCTAGAGTCATTGTAATTATAGGGGCTAAAATAAAAATCGCTTTATTTGCACTAGAAGGGACAATGACTTCTTTAAAGACATATTTTAAAGCATCAGCAAGTGATTGAAGTAATCCAAAAGGTCCAACAACATTTGGTCCCTGTCTTTTTTGTACAAAAGCCCAGATACGACGATCTAGCCAAACTACCATAGCCACAGAAACTAAAACCGGAACTAATACATATAAAATTTTATATACTTCTGAAATGATGATATTTATGTAATTTATCATTATCCTTCTGTGCCCGTTGACTTAAAGTTTATTTTAGATTTTTTACACTCAAGCATAGTTTTTGAAGACCTAGCAATTACATTTGAAAGATAATAGTCTTCATTATTAATTTTTAAATCTTCATTTTCAAAAAACAAATTATTACTATCTGGAAGTTTTTTATTATCATTTTTTTTTAGATACAAATTTATTTGATTAAGCATACTATTATCTAACTCATCTTTATCATTAAATAATTTTCTATGGTTTATAAACTCTGCTAGTTCATTAATTATCATCCAATCTTCTTTTGCATCGCCTGGGGGATAAGACGCTTTATAGGCTTTTTGAAGTTTTCCTTCAAGATTTGTAAAAAACCCATTTTGTTCAGTATAAGCCGCTCCAGGTAAAATAATATCAGCTATCTCAGCTCCATTATCTCCGTGACTTCCTTGATAGATAATAAATTCATCTTTTTTTTTAAATTTTAAGTTATCTTGACCTAAAAGATAAACAATTTCGAATTTATGGTCTTCTAAATCTTTTAATACTTCATTTTCACCATTTTTTGTTTTGTACAAACCCAAATCAAAGCTTCCAACTGTTGAAGCGTTTTCTGAAATAATATTAAAAGAATTCCAATCATTAGAAATTTTACCATTTTTATGTAGGTATGTTTTAACTTTTTCAAAAACATATTTAGCTGATTTTGATTTTAGTAATGACTGACCAATTATTATCAATGGTTTTTTTGAACTTTTTATCAAACTAGATACTGGATGATTATCCTCACAAATATCTTTAATATTTGAAATCTTACCATCTAGGCTTTCATATGGATAAGTTAGATCACCAACATTATTAAGAGATATAACTTTTGTTTTGTTTTTTAAATAAGCTTTTCTAATTCTAGCATTCAAAATAGTTGCTTCGTATCTTGGATTAGTTCCTATGAATAAAATAAAATCAGACTCTTCGATACCATTAATTTTTGAATTAAATAAATAATTTTCTCTTTTTTCAGGGTTTAAATACCGATTGTCATTTCTTGACTCAATATTTTGTGACCCTAGTGTTTTGTTAAAAAATTCTTTAAATACATATAAAGTTTCCATATTTGTTAAATCACCTGTAATTCCACATATCTTGTCTTTATTTGAGTTTTCAAATTTTGATTTAATTATATTAAAAACTTCTTTCCATGATGCTTTTTCAAACTTACCACTATATTTTATATATGGTGTATCTAATCTTTGACTCAAAAGTCCATCACAAGCATATCTTGTTTTATCAGAAATCCATTCCTCATTAATATCTTCATTGATTCTAGGTAAAACTCTCTTAACTTCCCATCCATAACTATCTACTCTAATATTTGATCCTAAAGCATCCATTACATCAATAGTTTCTGTTTTTTTTAATTCCCATGGTCGCGCTTCAAAAACATAAGGTTTTGAGGTTAAAGCCCCAACAGGACATAAATCAACAACATTAGCTGACAATTCTGATTGCATGGATTGTTCAAGATATGTTGTAATTTGCATATCCTCACCTCTTCCTATGGCTCCAATTTCAGGTACACCTGCAACTTCAGTTGCAAATCTAATGCATCTAGTGCAGTGAATACACCTAGTCATTTGAGTTTTTATTAATGGTCCCATATTTTTTTCTGGAACAGACCTTTTGTTTTCTTTGTATCTTGATTTATCAATACCATAAAACATTGATTGATCCTGTAAATCGCATTCACCTCCTTGATCACATACTGGGCAATCAAGCGGATGATTTGCCAATAAAAATTCCATCACACCTTTTCTAGCTTTTTCGACAAATTTAGTATTTGTTTTAATATTCATACCTTCAGTCGCTGGCATTGCACAAGATGCTACTGGTTTTGAAGATTTTTCTATTTCAACTAAACACATTCTACAATTACCAGCTATTGATAATTTTTCGTGATAACAAAATCTTGGTATTTCTACTCCAGCTTTTTCACATGCTTGAAGTACAGTAAGCCCTTCTTCAATTTCTATTTCATTATTATTTACTTTTAATTTAAGCATTTTTTTTATCTAATAAATGTTGATCAACTAAATATGGAATATCTTTACCTCTATCGAAAGTTGGATTAAAATTATTTCTCTTTTCAATTTCTTTTTTAAAGTGTCTCAATAAGCCTTGAACAGGCCAAGATGCCCCTTCCCCAAAAGCACAAATAGTATGTCCAGCAATTTGGTCTGTGACATCTCCCAACATACTTACTTCATCTCTTGATGCTTCTCCTTTTGCCATTCTTTCTAACATTCTCCACATCCATCCAGAACCTTCTCTACAAGGTGTACATTGACCACAGCTTTCATGTTTATAGAAACGAGCAATTCTAGCCATACATTTAATAATATCTTGATCTTTATTAATCACAACTACACCTGCAGTTCCTAAGCCACTTTTTGCTTCTATAAGTGAGTCAAAATCCATTTTAAGAGTTTCACAAATATTTTTTGGTATTAAAGGCATAGAAGACCCTCCTGGTATAACTGCTTGCAGATTATCCCATCCCCCTACAACTCCACCAGCGTGAACTTCTATTAATTCTTTTAGTGGAATACTCATCTCTTCTTCAACATTACATGGATTATTCACATTGCCTGATATGCAAAAGATTTTAGTTCCAGTATTTTTTTCTCTTCCTAATGTAGCAAACCATTTTGAACCTTTTCTCAATATAGTCGGTACTACTGCAATTGTTTCAACATTATTTATAATAGTTGGACAACCATATAGCCCGATTAGTGCTGGAAAAGGTGGCTTTAATCTTGGTTGACCCTTTTTTCCTTCTATACTTTCCAATAAAGCAGTTTCTTCACCACAAATATATGCACCTGCACCATAATGAATATAAATATCTAAATCCCATCCTGTTCCTGAAGCATTTTTTCCTATCAAATTTTTTTCATAAGCTTCATCTATTGTTTTTTGGAGTTTTTGACCTTCAAAAAAATATTCCCCTCTTATATAAATATAACAAATATGTGCATTAACTGCATAAGATGCAATTAAACAACCTTCTATTAATTTGTGTGGCTCAAATCTTAATATATCTCGATCTTTACAAGTTCCTGGCTCTGACTCATCAGCATTTATAACTAAATAATGTGGTCTTGCTCCAATTTCTTTTGGTGCAAAAGACCATTTTAATCCAGTTGGGAATCCTGCTCCTCCTCTTCCTCTTAATTGAGAGTCTTTAACTTCGTTGATAATCCAATCTCTTCCTTTATTAATTATTTTTTGAGTATCAATCCAGTCTCCTCTCTGTTTCGATGATTCTAGATCAGATCCTTTATCGTTGTATAAATTTTGAAATATTCTATCTTTATCTTCAAGCATTTTTAAAATTAGTTAAAGTTTTTCTATTATTTTCTGGTTCACTATTTTTACGACCTTTATATGATCCAGGTTTTGGAGTTTCATTTTTTGAAATTTTCTCTAAAATTTCTAACATTTTATTTTTATCCAAATCTTCGTAATAATGGTCATTTATTTGCATCATTGGAGCATTAACACAGGCTCCTAAACACTCAACTTCTGTCCATGAACAATTTTTATCTTTTGAAAGTTCATTTTCATTTTCTGAAATTTTTTCTTTGCATGCATCTATAAGTTTATAAGCTCCTCTAATCATACAAGGTGTGGTCGTGCAGACTTGAATAAAATATTTGCCAACTGGTGAAAGATTATACATTGAATAAAACGTAGCCACCTCGTAAACTTGGATGTACGGCATATCTAATAACTTTGCAATGTATTTCATTGCAGCTAATGGTATCCAATTATCGTTTTGTCTTTGAGCAATATAAAGTAATGCCATAACAGAACTTTGTTTTTTATCTTTAGGGTAATTTGCAATAATTTTATTTGCAGCATCTAAAGAGGTCTGGCTAAATTCAAAACTTTTAGGTTGCTCTTTATAAGGTCTTCTTAAACTCACCTATCAACCTCCCCAAACACAATATCTAAAGATCCCAAAACTGCTGGTACGTCTGCTAACATATGACCCTTAATTAAATAATCCATCGCTTGTAAATGAGAAAATCCTGGCGCCCTGATTTTGCATTTATAAGGTTTNCTTGAACCNTCAGAAATNAANTANACNCCAAANTCTCCTTTTGGAGCNTCNACNGCNGTATANATNTCNTCTTTANNNACNCNATATCCNTCNGTAAATAATTTAAAATGATGTATTAATGCTTCCATTGATTGTTTTATATCTTTTTTTGCAGGAGGACTAATTTTTCCATCTGTAGATTTAATTGGACCTTTTTCCATTTTAGATAAACATTGTTTTATTATTGAAACACTTTCTTTCATCTCTTCAATTCTACATAGATACCTGTCATAGCAGTCTCCATTTTTTCCGATTGGTATTTTAAATTCAAGTTGATCATAACAATCATATGGTTGTGATTTTCTTAGATCCCAAGGAACGCCTGATCCTCTAATCATTACCCCACTAAAAGAATAATCTAAAGCATCTTCTTTAGTGACAATTCCAATATCAACATTTCTTTGTTTAAAAATTCTGTTATCAGTCAATAAATTTTCAAGATCATTTATAACTTTGGGAAATGAAATACAAAATTTACTAATATCTTCTTCTAATCCTCTTGGAAGATCTTGGTGTACACCTCCTGCCCTAAAATAATTTGAATGAAGTCTAGAACCAGAGACTCTTTCATAAAAAGTCATTAAGGTTTCACGTTCTTCAAATCCCCATAAAGACGGGGTTAATGCCCCTACATCTAGAGCTTGTGTTGTTACATTTAAAATATGGCTTAAAATTCTTCCAATTTCACAAAACATTACTCTTATAAATTGAGCTCTAGAAGGAACTTCTATACTCAAAATTTTTTCAATAGCTAAAGCAAATGCGTGCTCTTGATTCATAGGAGCAACGTAATCAAGTCTATCGAAATAAGGGACAGCTTGCATATAAGTTTTATTTTCAATTAATTTTTCTGTGCCTCTATGTAATAATCCAATGTGAGGATCGGCCTTTTCTACTACTTCTCCATCTAATTCTAAAATTAGTCTTAAAACTCCATGGGCTGCTGGATGTTGAGGACCAAAATTAAGATTTAATGTTTTAGTTTTTTTTGTCATTATCNTTTATTTCCTGTTCTTTAATATATTGAGTACCTTCCCAGGGACTTTCATAATCAAAATTTCTATAATTCTGTTCNAATTTTACAGGTTCATTAATTACTTTTTTTTTATCTTCGCTATAACGAACTTCTACATTACCTGTCAGAGGAAAATCTTTTCTTAAAGGATGTCCCTCAAATCCATAATCAGTTAGTATTCGTCTTAAGTCAGGATGGTCCTTGAATTTTACACCATACATATCAAAAACTTCTCTTTCCATCCAATTTGCGGCAGGATAAATAGAAGTTAAAGATGGAATAATTTCATTTTCATTTATTAAGTAGTTTAAGATTATTCTATGATTAAATTCATGACTTAAAAATAGATAAACAACTTTGAAGCGTTGACTATTTTCTGGGTAATCAACTATTGTAATATCAATNAACTGCCTAAATTTAGTATTTTCGTTACTTTTGAGAAANAGGGCAACTTCAATTATATCCTCACTATCTATGCTTAAATAGAGTTGATNATGTTTAATTTCAGATTTTTTAATTTTTGTTGTGAGTTTTGAATTAATCTTTTTTTCTAAATCTATTAAATTTGTCATACTAATTATCTNTCGAATGAGCCTTTGTTTCTAATTTTTTTTTGAAGTTGCATTATTCCATAAAGTAATGCTTCAGCTGATGGCGGACAACCTGGAACATAAATATCNACCGGTACTATTCGATCACATCCTCTTACTACAGAATATGAATAGTGATAATAACCCCCACCATTTGCACAACTACCCATGGATATAACATATCTGGGCTCAGGCATTTGGTCATATACTTTTCTAAGAGCCGGTGCCATTTTGTTTGTTAATGTACCAGCAACTATCATTACATCAGATTGTCTTGGAGAACCCCTTGGAGCTGCACCAAATCTCTCAAGATCATATCTAGGCATAGCTGTTTGCATCATTTCTACTGCACAACAAGCAAGTCCAAAAGTCATCCAATGTAATGAACCTGCTCTAGACCAGTTTATTAAATTATCCAAAGAAGTTGTTATAAAACCATTCTTTCCAAAATCTTCAGCAAGTTTTTTAAATTCTTCTGGAATTTTTTTTTGTTTATCTTCAANATTCATAATCTAAAGTACTTAAGTTTACTCCCAATCTAATGCTCCTTTTTTCCATTCATAAATAAAACCCACGGTTAAAATAAATAAAAAAATCATCATAGAACAAAATCCAAATAAACCTATTTTTCCTAATGAAATAGCCCATGGAAATAAAAAGGCTATCTCCAAGTCAAAAATTATAAAAAGTATAGCAACTAAATAAAATCTTATATCGAATTTCATTCTTGAATCTTCAAACGGTTCAAATCCACACTCATAGGCAGATAGTTTTTCAGGATCTGGATGTTTTGGTGAAAGAATTAGATTGATAATAACAAAGGCACAACTTAGGCCAAAGGCAATCACCAAAAAAAGTATTATAGGNANATATTCTTTTAAAAAATCAGAAAGCATTATTTATATATAGCATTTTTAATATCATCTTGAAGAGTTCATAAGTCACATTATAAGTGATTTAATAAGAAAAAAGGAGAAAAGTGGCGGGAGTGAAGGGACTCGAACCCTCGACCTATCGCGTGACAGGCGATCGCTCTAACCAACTGAGCTACACCCCCATATTTCCTATGTTTTGGTGGGCAGTAAA